>NZ_CP026604.1:2516908-2831522 GCF_003063625.1 Saccharobesus litoralis
TTATTGGCTGAAATGCAAGAAGCGGGCGTCGATTTTTCGCAAAGCTATAATGTCGATTTTTATGCTGCGTTTGAGTTTGAAGATCGTGCGCAGCAGGCATTAGAAATATTACAAAAAGCCAAAGTTGCTGGCCAGTCATTTGCCGATATCCGTATTCAAAAGCCGGAACAAGGTGGTGGTGTCGAGCTAGTTGCTACGATTAATATGCTGTTAGATCACCAAGCTATCACTGCGTTGGATGAAGACTTTACCGTGCAAATAGAAAAATTGCGTGGCTACGCCGATGGTTGGGGCGTCGATCTATAAAAATGGAATAATAATGAAGCTGTATCTTGTCGTTTTTGCTGTGGGTTTAACCCTAGCTTGGCGCGCAGCTTCCCATTGGCCACTGCCTATTTGGTGGTTAGAAAACCTCACTTCATTCCAATTCTTTCCTTTATTGCTGTGGCTGGTTGTTTTGTGTTGCATACTCCCTTGGCAACGCTTTTGTTATAGTCGCACCTTATTCCAACATGCGGTAAAACCAGCATGGAAATTGCCTGCTATTTGCTTGGTTTTTTTAGTTGAAGCGCTGGTTAATATCCTACCCACTCAAATCGTCAGTGATACAGCCCTGTGTCATACCAAGGTGAATATTTTACAAGCTAATTGGGCCTACCATTTTAATGCTCAACGGGATGTTGAAACCTTGCTTGCGAGCCAAGCCGACTTGATTGTTTTACAAGAAGTGAGTCAGGCTAGCATGGCAAAATTAAAGAATAAGATAACGCAAGACTATCCCTTTTCAGCCAACTTGCATGCTAATGGTCAGTTTTTACTGAGTAAAACGCCCTTGTTTTCTGCGCAAAGGCTTAATCAATTTTTGACTACGGCAACTTGGCAGTTGCCAAATACGCAGCCTGTTACCTTGTTTACCATGCATCCCCCGTCGCCACGCAGCGCTAGCTTATGGCATACCCGAAATACTGCTTTTGAGCGATTACAGGCTGAATCAGACAAGGCATTATTTGCTGAGCAGTTGGTTGTCGGTGATTTTAATTTAGCTAGTACCACAGGGCGTTACAAAAAACTAAGTCAAGGTTGGCATCATTTGCCGGTTGTGACATGGCCTGAATTCGGCTTGTTAAAATACTGGGGTGTGGCGATTGATCATTTATGGGTTTCCGGCTCATTAAAGGTTGTCACTCGTGCTTCTCAGGCACTATTTGATAGCGATCATCGAGCTGTCATGAGTTCGGTTTGTATTGATGGAACTATTGCGTTGTAGCGCACTCTAATAAGGAACTGTCTAGTACGATCACCATCACTTAAGGAAGAAAGTTATGCGAAACTCTGGGTACCTTGCTCTATTAAATTGTCATGCTTTAATTAAAAACCATGCGGGATTTATCTGTTTTATTTTATTGATGTCAGTCTTTCGGAGCGCCGTCGCGGATTGGAATGATGTGCCAACAGGTTCTATGCAGCCGACAATTGTTGAAGGGGACAGAGTTTATATTGATAAACTGGCTTATGATGTAAATTTGCCGTTTGCTCAGGTTTCTTTAGTCAAAGTTGCGGAACCACAAGCCGGAGAGATAGCTGTATTTAACTCGGCAGTGTCAAACAAACGCTTGATTAAACGCGTAATTGCTGTGCCGGGTGATACTGTTGCTATGTTGAATAATCGATTACTTATAAACGGCCAGCCACTTAACTATCAGTTAATTAGTCAAACCGAACAAGAATGGATTTGGCAGGAAGCCAGTCAGGCTAACACGCATTTGATCAAAACTCGTAAAGGAGGCTCGTCACTCGATTCCTTTCACTCAGTTGTCGTTCCTGCTGGGCAATATTTAATGATGGGTGATAATCGTGACAGCAGTGCTGACTCGCGTGTGATTGGCTTTGTCCCTAGGCATGAGTTTATTGGCCGAGCTGAATCTATCGTTTTATCATTCGATTACGATGATTATTATTTACCGCGCAAAGATCGCTGGTTTAAAAAACTCATGTAGTTAAGTGATTAAAGTTTTGGCTCGAAATAATGAAACTGACTTTGTTTTTGCCAGTTTAACCCTGCATATTGTGTTGTGTATTTTGAGCCGGTATTTTCCCAAAAATAATCACGGTTAAACATATAATTGGGATGATAAAGGGGAAATTGACTGGTTAATGGGTACGCTTTGTTACGGCTGAGGCCGCGTTTTCTTGTTGCTTCTAATAAATATTGCTTATTGTCTTTAAATAATACAACCCATGCATGACCTTCACCGTCATGATCGCCAATAACCACACGGGCATCTTCACCCATTGTTATTAACCAGTCGGCCAAAATTAACGCGTGGTCTTCACAATCACCGCGAGACAGTTCATAAGCTTGGCGACTGGTTTGCCATATTTCTTTAAGCCCGCCATATTGCTTTTCATCTAGTTGATAACTTTTACGCTGGGCTAAGGTATAAAGCGGTAGCATAACGTTGTCGACAGAAAAGGGTTGATAGCCTAATAAATAACTGTGTACAAAGTGGTGATGGTAGTCGGTGCCAGGGGCGGTAATGGTAAATACGACTTTCTTACTTTGCCGCGTTTGGCTATAGACGAGTAAAGAGTCTCGTGTTCTGGCCAACATAGGCGCTAGTTCATTTAATGGCCGATAATCAGTAAAGGCTATAATATCTAAGCCTTTGGGCTCACTATACACCAAGGGTGATAGTGAGGTTTTTTTAGGTAGAGGTGTTACCACAGGAGCATTTTGCTGTTGGCGTTTGGCATCGAAATACTGGCCGAGATAGACAACACAGATAATAAAGGCGAGGCCAAGTAAGTCGAAAATGCGATCTTTCATTGTTGCTGGATTTAGCCTTTAAAGCCAAACGCAACAATAATGGCGACAAATAACAAAATAGTCGAAGCGAAGATAGCAACGGCGATATTGCCATTTTTCATTTCTTGTTCAATATCAATATTTTTTAACAGTTTTTTGTCGACCCAAATCAAGCCATATACACCAACGACCAAGGCAATAATGGTGTAGCTTAAATTGATCAATAAATTGATTATAGAAGCCGAAAAGAATTCAAAGCTCATAGAGTTACCTTATTTAGAATACGTTACGTTAATAGTCATTAGTCAACGGACTTAGGTGCTTTAGCATTGGCATAACCAAGCTGTCGCCAGGCTTCATAAATAAAGACAGCAACTGAGTTGGATAAGTTTAAACTGCGACTTTCAGGCATCATTGGCAGTAGTACTCGGTTTTCAGGCTTGATTAACCCTTCTCTTATTTCAACCGGTAAACCCTTACCTTCTGAGCCAAACAGCAAAGTATCGCCCGCTTGGTAGCTAATATCTGAATGATAGCGGGTGCCATGTGTGGTGCATGCGTAAACGTTAGTCTCGCCAATTTCCGCTAAACAAGCGTCTAGGTTGGGGTGGCGTTTGACTTCAGCGAATTCTGAATAGTCCATTCCTGCGCGTCTTAAGCGTTTATCGTCCCACTCAAAGCCGAGAGGCTCTATAAGATGTAGCTTGAAGCCTGAATTGGCGCACAAACGAATGATATTCCCAGTATTTGGCGGGATCTCAGGTTGAAATAAAATAATATTTAACATAGTGGATCTTCAAAAAAGGCGTGGATTTGTTCAATGACAGGGCCACGGATCGTGTCCGATTCCATGAGTATTTCATGCTTTGCGCCTTTAACAAGACGTATTGTAATATGCGGATTACTTTGCTTTACTTTGGCTACCCAGTCGTTTTGAGATTGGTTTTTTACGATACTCTCCAGCTCAGCTTGCAATACTAAGCAAGGAACTGTGATGCTGGTGGTATTGGCGAAAACCTGTGAAAATTTAATAAATATTTGTTGTAGCCATTGATAGGTGACCCCGCCTAGGCGAATGACTTTGTCGGCCTGAATATCTTGGCTTAATTCGAATCTGGCTTGACTGCCACACAGTGAATTATTGGCAAATTCGGGTCTGTGATACTCGGTTTGATTAATAAAATACTCTGGGCATTTGATCCCCTGTAGCGCCATTAGTCCGTTTACAACCTTGAGTGCGTAGGTATGATTGAGTGGACCTGCATTAATACCAAGTAAAGGTGACGACATTGCCAGCGCATTAACCTTAGGTTGATAACGACTGACAAAATCAATCGCAATTAAGCTGCCCATCGAATGCGCCAGTATGTCAACTTGTTGGTATTGTTGAAAAATACGAGTTTGACAGCAAATGGCATGCAAGTCATCGGCATATAGATTGGCATCGCTAATATAGCCTAACTCTGGATCATCGGTTTCTCGGTGTGATAACCCTTGGCCACGATGGTCTAAAGTGAGAATGCTATAGCCGAGTTGATAGAAGTCGTAAGCGAGCTCTTTGTATTTTTTAAAGCTTTCAACGCGTCCGGGCAAAAGAATAATACATTTTTCACTTTGTGGATTTTCCAGCAGCGCATACTGAATATTAAACTGGCTTTGAGGTTGATAGACCCATTCAATAGCGTGTTGCTGCCAAAAAGGTTCAACGGTATTTTGCCAAAACTCAGCAAGGTAAGATTCGCGACTTTGCATTCAGAGGGTTTGCTTATTATTTTATGAGGTTATTCTATTCATAGAATAGCAGAAGGGAAGGCTTGGCTCGATTTTATCGAGCCAAATAAAGCAGGTTTCTAGAGATCAAGCTCTTTTAGTTTACGTGTGATGGTATTGCGCCCCCAACCTAAGCGTTTTGCAGCGTCTTGCTTATGGCCACGAGTATGATGTAAAGCGCGGCTGAGCATGATACGTTCAAATACAGGTTGTGCGTCATCTAAAATGTTATTGCGGCCTGATTTTAGCTGCTCATCAACCCAAGAGGTTAACATTTCTTGCCAATTACCACCGACTTGCACATCACTGGATTTAGTCTCTGTTTGCAACAACTCTGGCGGTAAATCATGAACTAAAACCTCTTGCGAGCTCGCCATAACGGTTAACCAGCGACAGGTGTTTTCAAGTTGACGAACATTGCCGGGCCAAGGTAGTTGAGTCAGATAGTCTGCTGCTTCTTTTGATAAGAATTTTTCTTCGACGGCCATTTCTTTGGCTGCGCGTTTTAAAAAGTGGCTGGCTAGTGTGGCTATGTCTTCACGGCGTTCAGAAAGTGTCGGAATATGAATGCGAATGACGTTTAAGCGATGGAATAAATCTTCACGGAACTTGCCGTCAGCAACCAGCTTTTCTAAGTTTTGATGGGTGGCTGCAATAATGCGAACGTCGGTTTTTAATGCCTCTTTACCACCAACGCGATAGAACTGACCGTCTGCTAAAACGCGTAATAAACGAGTTTGTACTTCTAGCGGCATATCGCCTATTTCATCTAAAAACAGCGAGCCGCCATTAGTCTGTTCAAAGCGACCTTCACGTACCGTATTCGCACCAGTAAACGCGCCTTTTTCGTGACCAAACAATTCAGATTCGATCAACTCGTTAGGGATAGCGGCCATGTTAAGGGCGACAAATGGCTTGTCAGCTCGAGGACTATGTTTGTGTAAAGCGCGTGCCACGAGTTCCTTACCTGTACCCGATTGACCATTAATCAGCACACTGATACTGGAGCGAGACAAGCGACCAATCGCGCGAAACACCTCTTGCATCGCTGGCGCTTCACCTATGATTTCACCGGACGTTAACTCTTCTTCTTTGCTGCGTCGTTTAGACGAGGTCTCTTTAACATGGGTGAGGGCTCGTTGAGTTAGCGCGACAGCATCGTCAATATCAAAGGGTTTTGGAAGATATTCAAATGCACCGCTTTGATAGGCGTTCACCGCAGAGTCGAGATCTGAATGCGCTGTCATTATGATGACAGGGATCTCTTCATCTATTTTGTGAATTTCATGCATTAGTGTCATGCCATCCATTTCTGGCATGCGAATATCTGAAATCACTACGTCTGGGCGAGATTGCGTCAGTGCCTGCAATAACTCCAGAGGGTCTTCAAAGGTTTGGTTACTAATATCCGCTGCGTTTAAGGCTTTTTGCATAACCCAGCGAATTGAACTGTCGTCATCAACGATCCAAACTTTACTCTCTTTCATTATCTATCCTACTTTTCAATCGGCAAGTAAACGGTAAATTCGGTATGTCCTGGCCAGCTTTCACAATCAATACGTCCTTGATGTTGCTGAATAAGTGTTTGGGCGATTGATAAACCTAAACCACTCCCTTCAGCTTTTGATGTAACCATGGGGTAAAATAAAGTGTCGCGAATATCATCTGGAATACCTGGACCTGTGTCGATAATTTTCACGACGGCCACTAATTTGTAATGCTGACCATGAATAACGTGACCACTGGCAATACGGGTGATCAAGCTAATTTTGCCTTGCCCCTGCATGGCTTGCATGGCGTTGCGGGCAATGTTTAAAAATACTTGATGCAGCTGCTCTGCATCCATTTCAAAATCGGGAATGCTAGGATCGTAATCACGGTATACCTGAATACTGGTTTCCGCTTCCATTTCCATTAGTTGACGAACCTGTTCCAACACTCGGTGAATATTGGTTATCGTGCGTTGTGGTAATTTGTTCGGACCCAGTAAGCGATCAACCAGATTACGTAGCCGGTCGGATTGCTCCATTATCATCTGGGTACATTCTTTGGAATCTTCATCGTCGACTAGACGATCGAGAATTTGCGCAGCACCACGAATGCCGCCAAGCGGATTTTTAATCTCATGTGCTAAGCCACGAATTAAGTCGCGTGAGGCATGTAGCTGTGATTGAACGAAGCTTTCTTGGCTAATGCGTTGTATTTGATCTATGGCTCTGAGTTCAAACAACACATAGGTTTCGCCTTGATGATAAATCGGGTTAACGCAAGCCTCAATTTTACTGTGTTGATCATCGACCGTAACAACCGATACTTCAGCGTCAGTAAAAGATTGATTTTGTTTAATCGCTTTTTCGACTCGATTCATGTCGAGAGTGATGTAGCGGAACAGTTGTCTAAATTCTAATTCTTTTAAGCGACGGACACTTAATCTAAAAAAGTGTTCAGCTGTTTGATTGGCATACAATATCTTGAGATCAGCATTGGTGATCACAATACTGCTACTGATATGGTTGACTATAAAATCGCTAAACACCTTTTTCTCCGCCGAAACACACTATAGGACTGATTATAGTGCCTGCACCAAAAAGGGTCATTAGGAGAAGAGGTAATAATATACCTCGACCTAAAGTCGCTAATTTACCGTGTTTCGGTGCACATAAAATGTGATGACTTTAGATGATGCAATTACCTTGCCTGTTTTATCAAGTAGTTGCATTTGGATGGTGTGCTCGCCGCGGAATACATTACGTAAGATTTGTGTGGTTCTACCAACAGGTTCGCCCTGAGGTACACCGTCTAATATAAATTGAATTTGGTGGTTAGCGGGCAGCGCTGGTGAAACTCGGCCGGAAACGTAAACTGAGCCAGTATTGTCACGGATTGTGGATTCCGCGCTGGGTTGTATGAGCTCAATATTGTATTCAACCACGGGGTTGTTACTGGCGGAACTTCGCGGGTTGAGAATGTCAGTTTTTTCGCGCGGGATAATGGTGGGTTTAGTATTTAGCTTTATTTCTTCAGCGTTATTATTTTGTGGGGTATCAGAGAATACTAGAACCCCCTCACTGTTACGGTAAACATAAACTTTACTCGCAAAACAGGCGCAGCTAGTTAGGGTTAATAGTAAAAAACAAAGGAAAAAGCGCATAGACCCAAATGGTTGCAAACTGCTAGGTTCGCTTAAAGTTGTTAATATTTGGTTAATTTACCTTTGTTGTTGAAAATTATCCATAAAAAAAGCCTGCATAAAGCAGGCTTTTCGAAAAAGTTGAACTAAAGCGTAAATTAAACGCTGTAGTACATATCAAATTCTACTGGGTGAGTAGTTTGATCTAACTTAACGATGTCTTCACGCTTAAGATCGATATAAGCTTCGATAGCGTCAAGGCTCATTACGCCAGTAGAAGAGATGAACTCGTGATCAGCTTCTAACGCGTCTAATGCTTGAGCTAATGAAGAGGCAACAGTTGGGATTTCTGCAGCTTCTTCAGCTGGTAAGTCGTATAAGTCTTTATCAGCTGCTTCACCTGGATCGATTTGGTTTTTGATACCGTCGATACCCGCTAATAACATTGCAGTGAATGCTAAGTATGGGTTAGCTGTTGGATCAGGGAAACGTACTTCGATACGACGTGCTTTCGGGCTAGGCACGAAAGGAATACGGATTGAAGCTGAACGGTTCTTAGCTGAGTAAGCTAACATTACAGGAGCTTCGAAACCAGGTACTAAGCGCTTGTAAGAGTTAGTTGAAGCGTTAGTGAACGCGTTGATTGCACGAGCATGCTTGATGATACCACCGATGTACCATAAAGCTTCTTGTGATAAACCAGCGTACTTGTCACCAGCGAAGATGTTAACGCCATCTTTAGCTAATGATTGGTGACAGTGCATACCAGTACCGTTATCACCAACGATTGGCTTAGGCATGAAAGTAGCAGTTTTACCGTAAGCGTTAGCTACGTTATGAACAACATACTTGTAGATTTGGATTTCGTCAGCTTTTTCAACGATGCTGTTGAATAAACAAGCGATTTCGTTTTGACCCGCAGTTGCAACTTCGTGGTGATGCGCTTCAACAGTTAAGCCCATTTCTTCCATGATTAAACACATAGAAGCACGGATGTCGTGAGCTGAGTCAACTGGAGGAACTGGGAAGTAACCACCTTTAACACCAGGACGGTGACCTAAGTTACCTTCAGCGTATTGCTTGCCTGAGTTCCACGCCGCTTCTGAAGAGTCTAACTTGTAGAAAGAACCTGACATATCAGTGTGGAAAGTCACGTCATCGAACAAGAAGAACTCTGGCTCTGGGCCGAAGAATACGTTGTCCGCGATACCAGTAGATTTTAAGTACTCAAGAGCGCGCTTAGCGATTGAGCGAGGGTCACGATCGTAACCTTCCATTGTTGAAGGCTCAACGATATCACAACGAATGTTTACTTGAGTCTCTTCAGCGAACGGGTCTAATACTGCAGTAGAAGCGTCAGGCATTAGGATCATGTCTGATTCATTAATACCTTTCCAACCAGCAATTGAAGAACCATCGAACATTTTACCTTCTTCAAAGAAGTCAGCGTCGATTAGAGCGGCTGGGATAGAAACGTGTTGTTCTTTACCTTTAGTGTCAGTGAAACGAAGGTCAACGAATTTCGCTTCGCTTTCTTTAATGAGTTCTAGAACCTTATCTGCAGACATGTGTCCTCCGATTAAAAATTATTAGATTTATTGAATAGCAATAAATAAGTCGCACAATAGTGTGTGCGGTACCAAGCAAGAAACGTACCAGAACCGTCACCCTATTGATTTCAAGCCTATCAGCTCGACTATCCTTGACTTTATCCAATGTGATGATCCATTTTGGTGCTTTAATGCACCTATATGGTGCTTAGCACCACAATGGTAATTAGGATGGTGCTAACATAGCTTATTTCCCATTGAATTGCACAAGTTAAATAGACGGATAATCAGATCGAATTTTGACTTTCATATAGAGCAAATGCATAAGTCATAGCCATTAAATTCAGTGTTTGACTGACTAATGACGCTTATTCATGTTTGTATGCTATCGCTAGGCTCTGCAAGTGTGTACAATGCGCGCAAATTTTACGCGACCTTAATAATTCCCAATGGATAAGGTCGTTTTAGATAGTGTTATAACTGCAGGTATATGCTGTGATTGAAAAGTTAAGAAATATTGCGATCATCGCTCACGTTGACCATGGTAAAACGACTTTGGTTGACAAATTGTTGGAACAGTCAGGCACGCTTGATTCTCGTGGTGACAATGAAGACCGTGTCATGGACTCGAACGATTTGGAAAAAGAGCGTGGTATTACGATCTTAGCCAAAAATACAGCGATCAAGTACAACGACTACAACATTAATATTCTCGACACTCCGGGTCACGCCGACTTTGGTGGTGAGGTAGAGCGTGTATTATCAATGGCTGATTCAGTATTGCTATTGGTTGATGCACAAGAAGGTCCAATGCCGCAAACTCGCTTTGTAACGCAAAAAGCGTTTGCGCATGGCTTAAAGCCAATTGTGGTTATTAATAAAATAGATAAGCCTGCGGCACGTCCAGATTGGGTTATGGATCAAGTATTTGATTTGTTCGATAACTTAGGTGCGACGGATGAGCAATTGGACTTCTCTGTAGTTTACGCGTCTGCAATCAATGGTTGGGCATCTTTAGAAGAAGGTGAAACTGGCACAGACATGACACCATTGTTTGAAGCCATTATCGACCAAGTAGAGCCGCCAGCAGCGGATCCTGAAGGCGCATTCCAAATGCAGATTTCACAACTAGATTATTCTAGCTATGTTGGTGTTATCGGTATTGGTCGAATTAAGCGCGGTTCAGTAAAACTGAATCAACAAGTGACTGTCGTGGGTGCTGATGGCAAAACGCGTAATGCTAAAGTCGGTCAAGTACTAGGCTACTTAGGTTTAGAGCGTTATGAGAAAGAAGAAGCTAGCGCGGGTGATATTATAGCGGTAACCGGTGCTGGTGAATTAAAGATCTCTGATACTTTATGTGATCCTAATAATGTTGAAGCCTTACCAGCATTAACAGTTGATGAGCCAACTGTAACCATGACTTTCCAAGTTAACACGTCTCCTTTCTGTGGACAGGAAGGTAAATTCGTTACATCTCGTCAAATCTTAGAGCGTTTAGAAAGCGAGCTAGTACATAACGTTGCGTTACGTGTTGAACAAACTGACGATCCAGACAAATTCCGTGTATCAGGCCGTGGTGAATTACATTTAGGTGTATTAATCGAAAACATGCGCCGTGAAGGATTTGAATTAGCGGTATCACGTCCTGAAGTTATCATCAAAGAAGATGAAAACGGCAATAAGATTGAGCCAATTGAAACCATGACGGTTGATATTGAAGAAGAACATCAAGGTTCAGTGATGGAAGCTTTAGGTTTACGTAAAGCTGAAATGACAGATATGGTACCAGATGGTAAAGGTCGAGTGCGTATCGACTTTACCGTACCAAGCCGTGGTTTAATCGGTTTCCAAACTGATTTCATGACCATGACCTCAGGCTCAGGTTTGATGTATCACTCGTTTGATCACTATGGTGAATATAAAGGCGGAACCATTGGCCAACGTAAGAACGGTGTATTGATTTCAAATGGTCAAGGTAAATCATTGACCAATGCTTTATTTACATTACAAGAGCGTGGTCGTTTATTTATTGGCCATGGTGTTGAAGTATACGAAGGTATGGTTATCGGTATTCATAGTCGTGACAACGATTTAACCGTTAACCCACTTAAAGGTAAGCAATTAACTAACGTTCGTGCTGCTGGTACTGACGATGCACAGGTATTAACCCCACCTATCGTTTATACCTTAGAGCAAGCATTAGAGTTTATTGATGATGATGAACTTGTTGAAGTGACGCCTGAAAATATTCGTATTCGTAAGAAGTTTTTAACTGAGAACGAACGTCGTCGCGCTTCACGTGAAAAATCTTAATTGATTTGTTGCTATTAGCTTAAAAAACGCCGATATCATCGGCGTTTTTTGTTTTTATTCCCTGCATTTACTCTCTGTCAGTCTCCGTTTATCTTGCCTTGGTTAATTAACCACCATCTACTATATTTAAAGTTGGATCATTGTTTCGGTTGTCTTAAGTGAGTAACCGTAAGTGAAATGAGAAATTGAGCTTTACTTGATCCTAGAGTGCTCTGTCATAGGAGGTTGTTATGAATGAGCGACGACACAATAAAATGGAAGCTAGGGATTGGTGGGGAAAGCTAAGTTATGCACAGCAAGCGACTGCAAACGGATTAACCAATGTCGGTTATGAATTAGCGTTTGTCCGTGGTGATGACAAAGATAATCTCGCAGTGTTTAAGTTAGACGACAACCTGATTACCGTTGATCGCGATGGCGATGCTGATTTAATGCCGAGCATACAAATAAGATAAATATTTGTAGGGCAGAATTTACTTCTGCCTAAGTTTGCTGATGTGAAACTGCCCTACAGTTTTATTTAAACAATAAGTGCATTAAAAATAGTAGCTAAAATCAACTTGGACAAAGTCATCATTGCGCACGGCGTAACTTAAATCTTGATCTGTATCTGCCGAGAAAAACCAAGCATCAACCGTGACAACAAGCGAATCACCCACTCGGGTTGAGCCTTCAACAAAGGCACTACGACTGCCAGAATGCTCAAGATCTTGACTAAAGCCAACTAAAAATTCAGTTGATTCAGCATCATTTAATGCCCAGCGGGTCGCAAATGAAATATCGTTTTGTCTGGGAGCGACGTTACTATCTCTATTGTCAAAAGCATATTCAACTACCCAACCGAGATCGATGGCTGTATCCAGTATACCCACTTGAGAATATTCAAAGCCACCGACAGCTGCGTTAATGTCTTGCATGGTATCGCTTTGTCGAGTGATCGCTTCTAACTTCCACAACCAATCTTGATAGATATACTGCACATCTACCCCTAATTGGTTAATTTGACCATAAAAAGGTTGCAGCTCTACACCAGTAGCTGAGGCAACTGGTTTAAAGTCGGCCTCTCTGGATGTTCCGTTAAACCAACTTAGGCCTAAATCCCAATCGTCGATTGAATGTGACCAACGCAAAGCGTAATCAATATGACTTTGACCATCACTTGATTCATAGCTCGCGTCTTCAATTATTTTTAATTGTGGACGTAAACGGCCTTCGTTACCGGCAAAGCTACGTTCGCGAAAACCCGGTAAAATAAAGGCATCTATCACTCCCCAGTCGTTTATTTGACTGTAGTGGATCATGGCTTGGCCTAGCTTTTCTTCACCGTCAAATGAGGCTAGGTTGTCAGTTTGATTAATAATGTCGACTAAGTGTAATGTCTCGGTTACGCCCCAAAATACCTTACCCAATCCAACTTTAAGTTCCCAATCATCACCCACATGCAGGTACATAAACTCGCGCAAATCAAATTGATTACTTGCGGCATCTTCGCTGTTGAGTCGTATATAGGGGGTAAAGGTGATGCCGTTACCATTCTCGCCAACTTCAAAATAAAACTCGGTTTCGGCATGTAAGCTGATTTGTTGATCAGCCTGCTCGGTATAGATAGGGTCTTGGGTATAGAGTCGGGTTTCGATGCCGATGTGACCACTTAGTTCGTCGGCAAAACTGATGTGAGATAAAAAAATGGCTGGCAATATTGCCAGCGCAGACTTTTTAAAGTTCATTAAATAAGATTCCGATAACGTTGAAAGCAGCCAAGCTAAGGCTGGCTAGCCCCGCTTGGATATAAACATCTAAAACTAAAACAATGCTCGTGCGTCGCACTTTTTGCCTGACTTATTTGCCATAAACTTTTTATGGTTTGATAAGCCTTACGCCAAGTCGACAACTCTTCCGACGTTATCGGATGCGCTTTAGCGAGTTTTTGTTAAAGTCACTGTCGGTTAGACCGACGTTAAATTTAATGTCGGATGTTTTTAATACAGTGCTTTTTCCTGTTTGGTGATTGACCACTGTCATGGTATGAGCCCGCCAAAACTTATTTTGGTATTGCTTAAAGTCTTCAGCTGTTAAGGTTTTTAACAGTGACTTTTTACGGTCGTAATAATCGACTTTATGCATGCGATATTCAGCAGTATCAATCCAAACATGAGTTTTACTGTAACCAGAAAATTTGTCGGTCGGAATTGATTCAATGACAAAGCAATTAACACTGGTATCAGTAGGACAAGCTTCGTCACGTAAATAGGTAAACTTGTATTTTTCGAGTTCAAATGAGCTTAAGTCTTCATAAGCAAACTCACTGCCCATAAATGGCCCTGATTTATTGCGTGATGAAATTCGCTTAACCCGTTTTAACGCTGGTAAATATAGCCATTGATCATCCGCTTCGTTAATGTGCGAGAATGACAAAAATGCCGTGCCTTTAACGTCGCGCGGTTTATCAAATACGGTTAAGCCTTTATCACCATCACCAGTGACTTCTAAATTTTTACTGCGCATTTCGCGTACACTTTCATCGCCTTGCGCATTACGTAAAATCATTTGCATGCTTTGTTCGCTGCTTATCCAGCCTGTATCGCGTACTTTTCGTTCTTTAGCAATGGCATAACCTTTTTGGGCCGCTTCATCTGCGATTGCGGTTAATGGCAAGCTCGCAACTAACGAACCTACCAAGAATGTTTTAAGCCAAGCTTGCAGTTTGTTGTGTTGCATTTTGCTTTTCCTCAGTAACGTATTGTTTTTTATCAGTTAAAATTAAGAATGCGGGTAAGAATAAAAAGTCGATGATTAACGCAATCAGTATAATAAGTGCAGTGAGTAAGCCCATATTGCCATTCAATGCGAATGCGGATTGCGCTAAAACCATAAAGCCTGTTGCTAATACTAGGGTGGTGATCCATAGCGCACGACCTACACTAGCAAAGGCATAGCGCACTGCATCTTCAGCTGTTTTACCTGATACACGAGCACGTTTATATTTGGCTAAAAAGTGCACTGTATCGTCAACAACAATCCCCAAACTCATGCTGACAACTACTGATAAGCCCAAGTTAACATTGCCCGAGTACAGTGCCCAAAAGCCAAAGCCCATGCCTGCCGGTATCATATTAGGCAGTAAACTAATCACCCCTAATTTTACTGAGCGCAATGCAAAAACAAGCAACAAAGAAATGAGTACCATAGCCACTGTTGTGCCGATTAGCATACTGCTCATATTGCGCTCACCAATATGACCAAACATTAAAGTAGGGCTAGCTGCGGTCACTTTGTATTGCGGCGCATTAGTTGCAAACCAATCTAATACCGCGTTCTCCATCGCAATTACCTCTTTCGAGCCAATATTGTCCATGGTTACCGTGACGCGAACCGCTGACTTGTCGATATTAAGTTGGTTGTTTAAATCTAAGCCATAAGGCAATGACATTTCATACATCAGCAAGTATTGCGCGGCCAGCTCATGATCTTCAGGAATGGTGTAATAGGCTTTGTCGTCACCATGCATATTTTTATTTAGGTTTTTAAAGGTGTCTGACAAGGTATATACGTGATCGACAACTTCTTGCCCACGTAACCACTGGGTAAAGTCAGATAAGGTCTTTAAATATTCTGGTTTATTGACACCATTTTCTTCACCAGAATCAATCTCAAAATCAACACTCGATACGCCCATCAAGTTCTCATCCATAAAATCAGATGCCTGACGGAATGCAACGCGTTGATCAAAATAATCAACCGCGATGTCGTTAGTTTGATTTAGAGGCACTAGTGAAGTTACAGCTACAATAATAATCGTTGAAATTACTAACACGGGTGTGCGCTTGGCAATTACCCACTCACCAAATTTTTCCATAGCTCCAGTACTTTCCGTTTGCTTAGGTATGCGTACTGGCAATATTTTTAATAATGCAGGCAATACGGCAACGGATAAAATAAAGGCCAGCATCACACCCCAAGCCACCATATTGCCTAAATCACGCAATGGCGGCACGTCAGAAAAGTTAAAGGTTAGAAAGCCAATTGCGGTTGTCGCACTGGTAATAAAAACGGGGCCAATATTGATTTCTAACGACTGGGTGATCGCGTCGATCTTTTTCATACCCTGACGTAAGTTATAATTCATAGAGGCGATGATATGCACACAATCAGCAACCGCTAAGGTCATCACCAGTACAGGCACGTTAACCGTTGGTGTAGACATATAAAAACCTGCCCAACCTGCACCACCCAAGGTAGCGATAATAGAGAGTAGTACAACGAGCAAGGTAGAAATCATGCCTAAGAAAGAGCGTAAAAACACGGTTAACATCACTAGTATGGTGATATACATAAAGGGAACCAAAGTTTTACTGTCATTTATCGCTTCTTCCAGAAAAGAATTGTTCATCATGACAATTCCGGCTAAATGAAAATCGATATTAGGATGGCTAGCCTTATACTTAGTGACAATATCTCGCGTAAAGCTAGATACCTCGATCACTTCCTCATTTTTGTTTTTTTCCGGCATTTGCACCGTAACGTTGATCATGGTGACATGACCGCTAGGTGATATTAGACGGTTAACCAACATAGGCTCATTGGTTGAAACGGCTTTGATTTTGGCAATTTTTTCAGCTGTTAAGTCAGCAGGATCAAGCAGTAGGTCTTCAACCAAAAGATCATCATCTTCTGCTTCGGTATGTTGATAATTGGTGATCGAGTCAATTCGGGTGGAATAGGGGGTTTGCCAAGCTTCATCGGTGATATTATATACCAGCTCTAGCACTTCAGGTTCGAATACATTGCCCGATTTAGGCGCAATAATAATCGATACATTATCGTTTTTATTAAAGGTTTTTTGCATGGCTTCAAAACCCTGAAGCTGTGGGTTTTCTTCACCAAAAAACACTTTGTAGTCGCCGCGAAAGGTTAAATTGCCTGCTCCAACGCCTAAGCCCATCACGACTAGTAAACTAGTCAGTAATATAAGCCAAGGCTTTTGCAGGATTAATTGTATAAATCCTAGTTTCATTTTTCAGTCCAATTGTTAATTTATAAAAGTGATAAAGAGCTTAGTGTTTATTACTTAAATACCGATTAGGTTAAAAACACCGAACTCAAAAAGCGTTACCTATTTGACGAATCGTCACTTAACTGTAAATTTTTTAAGCTATTAGCGCGCTATTGCGAGTCTAATAGCTCAATATATTCAGAGAAATAATCCTCTAAACGCTGCCATGTCCGTGTGTAATCAAATTCACTAGACAATGGCAACCAATTCATACCGTCGCACATAATATTCATATTGCGTAACAGCACGGTTTTAATTTCAAGCCTGTCTATGCCTTTTGCTGCGCGAGCATTAACGATTAAAGCATTGGTGCCAAAGGTCATGGCCCACATAGCAAAGGTTAAGTCTGCTACGCCTGTGGTTGATGATAACTTTAAGCTGCCATCGGCTAAGCCGTCTTCAAACATTTGGTCACACATGGCGGTACATTGCGCTTCTTTTTCTATCATGCTGGCGAGGCGTTCAGGCGATGATTTTTCCATAACCGCTGGTGTTTTTGCTGTTAACACACACATAAATAGCGTGGGCTCTAACTGACTATATAAAAAGTAAGCAAAGCCACGTGCCAGTGCTTTTTCGCGTGAATTACCTTCAAACTTACTGGCCTTGTTAAACATATCGATAACTAGGTTTAACGAGCGCAAGCTTAATGCCGAAATTAAATCTTCTTTACTAGAAAAATGGTTGTATATCGTGCCTTTAGAACAACTGGCTTGCTTGACTAATTTATCCATAGTTAAGCCAGCAAATCCGACTTGATCGACGAGCTCATGGGCTAGAGTAATTAGCTCTTCTTCACGCTCAGCGATCTTTTGCTGCTTACGCTGCGAGCCAGAGCAGAACGATAAAGGACATTCCCCTTTGGCATGCAACTTTTTAATATGTTTTAACCAATAACCCATTAAGCTACCTAAAATGACAGATCGTCAATTTGACGTTTCGTCATTTTAGTTCAAAAAATCAGCATGTCAACCCAGTTTTTGACGGATCGTCAAAAAACGTACAAACCATAAAGAGCTAAATAAAATGATTCAAGAAATGCACGATAAAAAGCAGGCTATTAACGGTCAGTTTATTATTCGCTATGCAATTTAGTTGCTTGTGGTGGATGGCGTGTTTCTTAATGACTGGATGCTAACTAAAAGTGGACTTGCAATCTAAGTTAAATTTATTACCCTTAAAATAATTCGTTTTATTCAAGGAAGAAGTTATGTCGTTAGCTGTGCTATATAGTCGAGCGCGTATTGCGATTGAAGCCCCCTTAGTAACAGTTGAAGTGCATATCTCCCCAGGAACCCCAGGTTTTAACTTGGTTGGTTTACCTGAAGCATCCGTCAAAGAAGCACGTGACAGGGTGCGTAGTGCGATCATTAATAGTCACTTCACTTTTCCTGGTGAAAAAATCACAGTTAATTTAGCACCGGCGGACTTACCTAAAGAAGGTGGGCGGTTTGATTTACCAATCGCTCTTGGGATTTTAATTGCATCGGGGCAATTACCGGCAGTGGGGATCGATCAGTTTGAATTTGCTGGCGAGTTGGCCTTAACCGGCGAGCTACGCTCAGTTTTAGGTGAGATCCCATTTGCCATGGCTGCTGCCAAGCAGGGGCGGGTGGCTATCTTACCAGCAGATAACGCCAATATTGCTTGTCATATTCAAGAAGCACAAGTGGTTGCGGCTAACCAATTAACCGATGTGTTTTTTCACTTAACGGGACAGCAAGCCTTAGCATTTTCTAAACCAGAGAGGATCCAGCAACATGTGCAATCAGAGCGTGATCTGCAGGATATTATTGGTCAGCCTATGGCTAAGCGCGCATTAGAAATTTGCGCAGCTGGGGGCCACCACTTGCTAATGCTTGGCCCTCCGGGAACCGGAAAAACTATGCTAGCTTCACGCTTGGCTGATATTTTACCACCGATGACAGATAACCAAGCGCTTGAAACGGCTGCGGTGCATTCTATTGTCGGTATGGCGGCTGATATAGAAGATTGGCATCGACGACCTTTTCGCGCACCTCATCACACCTGCTCAGCCGTTGCTTTGGTGGGAGGCAGTTCAAACCCAAAACCGGGAGAAATATCCTTAGCGCATAATGGCGTTTTATTTTTAGATGAGCTGCCAGAATTTGATCGCAAAGTGATTGATGTATTACGTGAGCCGCTGGAATCGGGCATGGTGACTATTTCTCGTGCCGCCCGCCAAGCCGACTTTCCGGCTAAATTTCAGTTGATTGCCGCATTAAACCCTAGTCCATGTGGTCACTATAACGACGATAAAATGCGCTCGACACCGGACCAAATGTTGCGCTATTTAAATAAGCTATCTGGACCTTTTTTAGATCGCATTGATATTCAAATTGAAGTGGCGCGTTTACCCAAAGGGGCTTTAACTGAGAATCAAGATAGAGGTGAGCCGTCTAGCGTGGTGCGTGAACGGGTTATTTCAGTCCATCGAGTCCAGCTTGAACGCCAAGGTAAATTGAACAGTGAATTGTCGACTCGGGAAATTGATCAATACTGTGCATTAACTAAAGCGGATGCCGACTTTCTCGAAACCGCCATTGAAAAGCTGGGCTTATCGATTCGTGCTTATCATCGTATTTTAAAAGTGGCGCGCACGGTTGCAGATTTAAGACAACATCAGCACATAGAGCGTAGCCACCTTGCTGAGGCGCTGGGTTATCGTGCAATGGATAGGCTACTAGCCAGTTTGCGAAATTAAAATGTGCAACTTTTTTATAAATAGTTAATCTAAATGACTATTCTTTTAAAAAAATCAGGTTAATCTTGGCGTTAATTGCAGTTAACTATTTTCTTTATGTTGATTTCTCGTTTTAAAGTACCTGTTGGTATTTTTCTGTTGTTGGCGTCTAGCCAATTATTTGCCAATTCGCTAGCGCAAAAACAGGCGCTTGGCAGTGAAAGTGTAAATAATGCGCCAATTTTATATAAAGCCGATTATATATTGTCTCGCCGTGGTTCAGATTACGGTAATGGCTCGCGTCAATTAATACAATTGGACAATCAACGTTATTTATTTAATTACTCATCACAAGCGCGTTTTTTATTTTTATCTGACGAGCGTAGTGAAACCAGTCAATTATGGATAGATAACAATCAAGTGAAAGTGGATTGGTATCGCTATAAGCGAGAAGGTACAGGCAAAGACAGAGACTACCATTACCAGTTTGACCATCAAGCCAAGCAGGTGCTGGATAAAGATAACAAGCCGACGGTAACCAATACTGATTTGGGCTACCGAGTTTTGGATCAACTCAGCTATCAATTGCAGTTAGAGTTAGATTTAAAAGCCGCTCCACTGCAAGATAGTTACTCTTATCAAGGGATTAATCGCGACGGCCATATTCGAGATTATGAATTCAAAGTGGTTGAGCAACCGACAATTAGCACTCCTAAAGGACAATTTAAAACCATCAAAATGCAACGTATCACCGATAACGAAGATCGAGTCACATACGCTTGGTTTGCACCTGAATTGAATTATGTATTAGTGCGTTTACAGCAAATGGAAGATGGTGATGAAAGCTTTAATATTAGTTTAAAAGAGATTGAATGGTTGTAAATTATGTCGATGTCGACCGTGACAAGGTTAATAAACCACGGCAGACATCGAATGTAATGTTTTAATTATACCTCAATACCCGAATGGGCTAACAAGGCATCAACCTTAGGTTCGCGGCCTCTGAAGGCTTTAAACAGCTCCATGGGCTCTTGTGAGCCGCCTTTTTCCAAAATATGCTTAAGGAAAGACTGACCTGTTTCAGTATTGAAGATGCCTTCTTCTTCAAATCGTGAAAAAGCGTCTGCTGATAACACTTCAGCCCACTTGTAGCTGTAATACCCTGCAGCATAGCCCCCAGCAAATATATGATTAAATGAATGCTGAAAGCGATTGAAGCTTGGCGGTGTAATGACGGCCGTTTGCTTGCGTACATCATCCAACGTGGCTTGCACAAAGTCTTCGCTTGCATTGGTTGTATATTCATGATGAATACGAAAATCAAATAATGAAAATTCTAATTGGCGCACCATCATCATTGCTGATTGAAAATTTTTCGCGGCGAGCATTTTATCAAGTAGAGCTTTGGGTAAAGGCTCTCCTGTTTCATAGTGGCCGGAAATATAAGCGAGTGCTTCTTCTTGCCAACACCAATTTTCTAAAAATTGACTGGGCAGTTCCACGGCATCCCAAGCGACACCACTAATACCCGATACGGCGCTAACCTCGATTTGGGTTAGCATGTGATGAATGCCGTGACCAAACTCATGGAATAGCGTAACGACTTCGTTATGGGTGAATAGGGCAGGTTTGTCACCCACGGGTTTGTTGAAGTTACAAGTTAGGTAAGCGATAGGGTGTTGGATGTTGCCAGCAGCTGTTTGGCGACGAGAGACGCAAACATCCATCCAAGCGCCACCACGCTTATTTTCACGAGCATATAAGTCAAGATAAAAGCGTCCGCGTTGTTGGCCTTGTGCATCGGTGATCTCAAAAAAGCGCACACTGTCGTGCCAAGTATCAAAGTCTTTTATTTCTGTGACTTGAATGCCAAATAGTTTATTGACTGTGGTAAATAGGCCATTTAGTACCTTATCTTCAGGAAAGTATGGGCGTAGTTCTTCATCTGAAATAGCGTACTTTGCTTGTTTTAGTTTTTCTGAATAATAAGCTGTATCCCAAGCTTCTAGCTGCTCAATACTGTGTTCTTGTTTGGCAAAAGCCAGTAATTCGTCTAGCTCGCTTTGCGCTTGTGGTTTAGATTTAGCGGCCAAATCATTTAAAAAGCTTAATACTTGCTGTGGCGTTTCAGCCATTTTTGTCGCTAGCGACTTTTCCGCAGCATTAGCAAACCCGAGTAGTTGGGCGAGTTCATGTTTTAATGCCAAGGTTTCGTTAATAATGGCTGTATTATCCCATTCACCGGCATTCGGGCCTTGATCTGATGCTCTGGTCGCAAATGCCGTATACATTTGCTGTCGCATGTCTCGATTATCGGCATACATCATCACTGGCAAATAGCTTGGAAACTCTAGGGTGAATAACCAACCTTGTTTGTCTTTGCTTTGCGCGGTGGCTTGAGCTGCTGCTAATGCGCTTTCAGGTAAACCCGCAAGTTGTTTTTCATCAGTAATGTGTAATGTCCAACCTTGAGTGGCATCTAACACGTTATTAGAAAATTGCGTGCTTAATTCAGACAAGCGTTTACTAATTTCACCGTATCTTGTTTTTTTGTCGGCATCTAAGCCAATGCCTGATAATTTGAAATCACGTAAAGCATTGCTAATGGATTTTTGTTGAGATTGATTGAGTGTTTTAAACTCTTCGCTGTCAGCTAAAGTCTGATACGCTTGATATAACCCTTCGTGTTGGCCAACCCAAGTACTAAATTCTGATAATAAGGGCAAACAAGCTTGATACGCTTGCCTTAGCTCGTCTGAATTGACGACAGAATGCATATGGGAAACCGGTGACCAACGACGGTTTAATAAATCATCAATTTCGTCCGTTTCGACTACCAAATTATGCCAATTGACTTCTTTTGATAGAGCACTCTCAATGGCTTTTTTACAATTGGTTAAACTTTCTTCAATTGCTGGCTGAATATACTCTGGTTTGAGTTGCGAAAAATGAGGTATCTCAAAATCAGATAGTAAGGGGTTTGTCATGGTCTTACCTGTTATTGGAATGTGATTATTTATATCTATGTGGCGTAATTGTTAATTAACAAGCATAGCTGAGTTAATAAATTTTAAATTAAGTTTTTAAAATCAACTTCATACTTAAAAATAACGCAAATTGTTAGAAATAAGCTTGATCAGCCGCCACAAAATAGGCAAAAATGAGCTCGCAACACACGATCTGGTAACCATCGATAAGCCTTAGTAAGCATTATCGCCCAACTCGAAAATGTGGAGATTATGGAAAAGTTTTTAAAGGAACTAAGTTCTCTTGTAAACCAACATACTGAAGCGGCTGAACAATTCTTTCGTTCTTGCACGTCTAATGTATCGGGAGATGAAGACCTGATCAAGCGTGCTGAATTGATGGAAAAAATGGAACAAAGTAGCTCTGCTACTCCTGCATTGATGCATCTCAGCAATGCTTTACTTGATCAAGTGGAAAAATACGAATACCAAGCTTTGCCTTCGGAACCTCGTTTAGTTCTACGTTATTTGATGAAGTCAAATAAGGTTAAGCAAAGAGACTTAGCGGATATCGCAACTCAGAGTATCATCTCTGAAATTCTCAATGGTAAACGCCGTATGACTGTTAAGCAAATCAAAGGTTTTGCTAAATACTTTGATGTGCCCGTACATGTATTTATGAACGACTAGCTGTTGCTGTAATGAGTTGTTTAATACGGTGAATGATTCTACATAGTAACGGCTTCGTTACTATGTATAGTCAAAGCGATCGGGTTTTAGGGGAAGCTGTCAAGCTTCGAGATCCCATGAGTATATGCTCTACTATGTGATTGGGGCTGCCTAAAGGGATTTAGGTAGTAGGACGACGCAGGAGCCAAAGTCGAGAGTAAGCGCAGACAATGAACCATAAAATCTGAGCGAGAAGACTATAGTAGCCTTATGTCTCTGTTGATGCATGCTAATACAGGTGCTCAATAGAACAACTTTTGACGAATAATCTATACGTTACATTTAGTCTGGTCTAAGGTCTAACCACTTACAGTGAATGGTTAATGTTATTAACCTTTGCTTTTCCCGATTTTACTTTGATAGCTTGGTATAAATAATCAAAGTTACACGCTTCTTATTACTACTGAAACAGTGTTAACTGTAATCTGCGCTATTTCTGCTTTTTTATCGTGCCACTCATCCATGTCGACAGAACTCGTCGACGAAATTAGGATGAGCAGTGCACAAAAAGTAGAGACATTGTTAGTTTTGATATTCCATGTAACCTTGAGTCGCTTTGCGGATCTCACGCGAGGTGAGTTTTTCAATCATATAGAGGCTCATGTCTATGCCTGCACTTGTTCCCCCGCAGGTAATAACATCTCCAGTATCGACAAAGCGTGAGCCTGTCAGCACTTGGCAGCTAGGGTCTATTTCTGCTAGCCATTCAAAGGCCTGATGGTGTGTCGTGGCTTGGCGGTGTTTTAATATGCCCAATTTGGCTAGTACTACCGCGCCTGTGCAAACGGATAGCACGTATTGCGCTTCGGTCGCTAATCGTTCGATTTGGCGCAATAGGCGTTTATTTTTTAATACTTGTTTTACGCCATCGCCGCCAGGGATTAGTAGTAAGTCAGTTGTTTGGACTTCGTCTAAGGCAACGTCAGGGCTAATGCTCAGACCATTTTTGGCCACGACACTATCACCACATAAAGATGCTGTTTGTACTTTAAATAGTTTGTTATTGTTGAGTTGGCGCGTAAGTGAGAAAACCTCATAAGGGCCGGCAAAATCTAGTACTTCGACATCATCGAACAAGACTAAGGTTACGGTTTTAATCGCCAACTCCAGATTATCATCGACAAGTGGTTCAATATTTTTGTTGGCGTTGTAAGTTAATTCAGTTTGGATTGCATTGATAAATTCATTGTTTAAGGCGTCCATAATGACACTCCTGATACTCATTGTGCCCGAAAAAATAGAATGCGCGGGCGTGTTAAGCTGCAACTGATGGAAGGTAAGAAGGCGCCATCAGTTCGTTATCGATACTATACGAAAACACTCTGTTTCAACTTGTTTGTACTGTTAAACTTTTTCAGCAAAGTGCTTGGATATAGTTGTAACAAAAACAGTATCGATGACACTATAACTCAATTGGTTAAAAAACACGCTATCTATGCATACGAATGGTATCTAACTTATTGCGTGGTAATTGGCTATAAGTTTGTGTTATTAGCGAAGAATGCTGATAAAAAAAGGTGGGTGATTAAATCTCCCTCAAGGCGAGCTTAGGCTCGCCAAAAGGTCGGGGTAAATAAAACGAGTAATGTGAATATTTCAAGTCGACCAAATACCATGGCGACAACTAAGATCCACTTACTTGCATCAGGTATACTGCCAAAGTTAGCGGCAACCTCACCTAAACCAGGGCCTAAGTTATTTAAGCAGGCTGCGGTTGCTGAGAATGCAGTAATATTATCAAGCCCAGTGCCAAGCAAAGCCAGCATAATGACAATAAAGACAACGGCATAAGCCGCGAAAAAGCCCCAGACAGCGTCTACCACCCTATCTGATAATGCCTTGCCACCTAGCTTAATTGAAAAAACAGCTTTAGGGTGGATCAAGCGGTTTAGTTCGCGTACCCCTTGTAAATACAACAAAAGTACCCGCACCACTTTCATGCCGCCGCCGGTTGAACCGGCACAACCACCAATAAAAGATGAAAATAGCAGCAGTAGTGGTAACAGTAACGGCCAACTCGCAAATGAATCGGTGGCAAATCCGGCCGTAGTGCTAATAGATACGGCTTGAAATAAAGCGTGGTTCATCGCTTCTTCTGGGTTTGCATAGTATTGAGTTTCGAGTAAAACCCAAAAACAGCCTAGGGTTAATATTAACTGAATACCAATAAAAACTTTAAACTCAGGGTCGCGAATGTAGCCCATAATGGAGCGCCCGCGCACGGCTGCATAATGTAATGCGAAATTAATACCGGCGATGATCAAAAAGACGACACAAATAATATTAATAACAGGACTATTGAAATAGCCCATACTCGCATCATGGGTTGAAAAGCCGCCAATGGCGATTGTCGAGAAAGCGTGACAGATAGCGTCGAATAAACTCATGCCAGCAAGCCAATAAGCTGCCGCGCAGACCGTGGTTAGCGTTAAATAAATCATCCATAAATGTTTGGCAGTGTCAGCAATGCGAGGGGTCATTTTGGAATCTTTAACAGGGCCAGGTGTTTCAGCTCGATAAAGCTGCATGCCCCCGATACCTAGCATAGGTAGAATGGCTACGGCTAGTACGATGATCCCCATGCCCCCCAGCCATTGCAGTTGTTGGCGGTAAAACAAAACGGCTTTGGGCAAATAGTCTATCCCCGTAATCACGGTTGCCCCTGTGGTCGTTAAGCCAGAAAAACTCTCAAATATGGCATCAGCTAAATTCATATCCGGAGATTCAAGTAGCATAAAGGGCAAACTACCAAATGCACCCAGTACCACCCAGAACGCGACGACAATCAAGAATCCCTCGCGCGCTTTTAAATCGGCTTTGTGGTGCCGATGCGGGTACCACATAAATAGACCCGCGAAAATACTGAAAACGAAGGCTAATACAAAAGCTAAACCACCGCCGTCTTTATAAATAAGGGAAACAAGCGCTGGTGGGATCATGGTTGAACTAAATAAAGCCACCAAAAGGCCGAGGATACGGATTATAGAGCGGTATTTCATTGGCTAACGCTTTGAGTTATTTTTGTTATGATTTAAGAGCCTTTAACGATAATTGCATATCGCGCAGACGAGTATTTAAATTTTCGCTATTCGTGACACTAAGCGCAAGCTGTAATTGCACTGATTGCGTATATTCTGCATTAACTATCTCGCCATCTTCTTGGGCCAGCCAATATTGAATTTGCTCCCATTGGCTATAACTGCAATCGAGAGTGAATATTTGTTTCTCTACTTTCAGTTGGGTTTGTAAAACCTCAAGCGCTTGTTTTACCCCGCCACCATAGGCTTTAACCAAGCCGCCTGTGCCTAATTTTATACCGCCAGAATAGCGCACAACAACAGCTAGTACATGACCTAACCCTGAACCTTGCAGTACCGCTAACATGGGTTTGCCGGCTGTGCCACTGGGCTCGCCGTCGTCAGAAAATCCATATTGATTGGAGTCATGTGGGGCTCCAGCGACAAAAGCGGAGCAATGATGTCTGGCATCTTTAAACTCTTGCTTAATCTCGGCAATAATTTGTTTGGCTTGCTGGCTATTTTGTACAGGAATGAGTCGTGTGATAAATCGACTTTTTTTAATGGTTTCTTCTACTTCACACGTTGCTGCAGGGACTAAGTATTGACTCATGTAAATTGATAAACAAATACGGCAAGCGCTTAGTTTAACAAAATTATAGTCTTCTCGCTCAGGTCTTATGGTTCATTGTCAGCGCTTACTCTCGACTTTGGCTCCTGCGTCGTCCTACTACCTAAATCCCTTTAGGCAGCCCCAATCACATAGTAGAGCATATGCTCATGGGGTCTCAAAGCTTGACAGCTTTGCTTACATGGATGTAAGTACTTAGGTTTCGTCTGGAACTAGAAACCTGCCCCTAAAACCTGATCGCTTTGACTATATATTTAAGCAAGCCCCGCTTGTCGGGTGAGATTGATAGTGCTGGTTGTTTGTACTAACACATTATCTTCAATGCGGATGCCACCAAAAGGGATAAAGTTGTCTACGCGATCCCAATTAATGTATTTGCCCTGATCTGATTGCTTTAGTTTATTAAGCAGGCTTTCAATAAAATACAAGCCAGGTTCAATAGTGACTAACATCTTGTTTTCTAGCTTACGAGTGGTACGCAAGAATGGATGGTCTTGAGGTGCTGGCATGTGCGTACCGCGGTCGTCAGCCATAAAGCCACCGACATCATGTACTTGTAATCCTAAGTGATGCCCCAAGCCGTGCGGAAAAAAGCTATTGGTGATCCCTTGTTGCAAGCTATCTTTGGCTGAAAGGGTAACAATATCTAATTCGACCAGTAATTCGGCTATTTTAACGTGACATTGATGATGTAAATCGCCAAAGCTGAGGTTGGGTTTGACTAAGTCAATTAATTGTTGCTGTATAGCGGCTAGGCGATTAATGACCTGTTGGAATTCATTGTTTTTATAGCTATAAGTTCGCGTAATATCCGCGGCGTAACCATTAAACATGGCTCCAGCGTCAATTAATAAACTCAATGGGGCTGAGGGAGCTAGCCTTTCATGCTGTGTATAGTGCAATGTCGCAGCGTTTTGGTTAAATGCAATGATATTAGGATAAGGTAAGTCCTGCTCTACCATTTGCCCTGCGGCTAAGTAAGCATAGTGCACATCCAACTCACTTAAGCCATTTAAAAAAGCCTGCTTAGCGGCTAAATGACATTTTACGGCTTTTTCAGTGGCTAACTTGATGCAAGTGACTTCGTAATCAGATTTATATGCGCGATGATAATGAAAGTAATTGAGCACAGGTTCAGGGTTGATTTGCTCAAAACCGAGCGCTTTGGCCACTTCGATATGTTCACCTATATAGGCGTAACGGTCGACAATGCGCGGCAGTAACTTTTCAACCTGATTGGCTTGAGTTAGCACATGGATATCATAAAAATCAGTCCAGTAGTCGTCTTCGAGCGTATCTGTTTTGTGCCAAAAATCATCCGGTTGGTAGTAAATCAGGGTTGGTTTGTCTGTGCCATTTACGATCAACCAGCAGTTCGCTACATTGACGGGTAACCAAGCTTTAAAGTGAGGATTAGCTTTGAAAGGGTAATCTTGGTCATCTAGGAAGTAACGCTTGGTTTGTCCTGAATGGATCACTAACCCATCAACTGGCTCAGTTTGCAATATGTGTTGTACGTGACTTTGCAATTGTGCGACATGTTGTCGATAAGTCTGGGTTAACTGATCTTGTACCTGCATAGTAGCGCCTAGGTTACTGTCCTTTATTATCAGTATATATCCAATATTTCGCATTTACCCAATCAAAGTGGTTGATGGTCGTATGTCATAAAAAAATCACTGGTTTTGCTACGCTCATGTAATTAGACTGCTGGTAAATGCCATTAGGTATACTAGTACTCCGACACAAAAGTTAAGACTAGGTATACGACAAAAGATATAAGTAATAGGATTATGTCAGAGAATTTGAAACCGAATGGTCAGGGACTATCTCGTATCTATCGCGCAACAATCTGTTCAGCGCAAGGTATTCAAGCCGCTTATCAACATGAGGCCGCATTTCGTCAAGAGTTGACCTTAGCGGTTATATTACTGCCAGTCGCATGGTTTACGTCTGCCACTTTCGGCCAGTTCGTCTTGTTGATTGCCAGCTTACTATTTGTTCTGATTATTGAGTTAGTCAATTCCGCCGTAGAAGCGGTTGTTGACCGCATTAGTTTAGAACATAGCGAGCTAGCCGGTAGAGCAAAAGACATGGGTTCGGCTGCAGTCACATTGGCACTGCTAGTTTGCTTCTTGGTGTGGGCTCAGCATTTCTATCGCTTCTTTTTTGCCTAAATAGCTAAGGCACTGCGTTTTAGCGTTTGATTTTATTGTTATTGTCGCGACTGGCTTGAATTAAGGCTTGGCTGTAATCCGCTAAGCCTGATTTGGCTAAACGGTCATAAAGTACAACGTTAACTGTTGCGGCTAAGTTCATACATCCTGTGGTTGGGATGTAAACCACATCATCAACCCAATCCAACACATCTTTGCCGATTGAACCATCCTCAGGGCCAAAAATGTAAAAAGCATTGTCAGGGTGTTGATAGTCAATAAGCGGTGTGGCGCCTTCTATTAATTCGACAGCGACTGTTTTAGCACCTAGCGGGATCACATCGTTTAATTCGGGTACACCCATTAACGGAATGCGTTGATAAACTTTTTGCGTATCGGTGACAAATTCCCTTGCGATTGCGTAACGTCGCCCAGTATAAAATACTGAGTTAACATGATAGCAACCGGCTGCGCGCATGATACTGCCTACGTTTTCAGGGCTTTTCGGGTTGAGTAAACCAATGCAGGAAAATTGATTTATTTTGTTTGGATTTTGCGAGGGACTCATTGCCACCAACTTTTAATTAAATCTGGGATGCCTGACGTACTTATGCCGACGATCAGTATCCATAATGCAAAGAAAATTTTAAGACGTCTTGCGGGTAAGTAAGACACAACTTTTCGACCAGCCACACCACCTAGTAATGCACCAGGACCGGCGAATAATATCACCTGCCAGTAATATTGCGGGTCAATCAACCAATGTTGCACAGTACTCGCCCAGACAGTAAAGGCTGAAACTAACACAGCGGTCGCAACGGCAAAAGCGACTTCATAGCGGCGAATAATTAAATAGATAGCCATTAATTCACCGACCCCAACCGACAACCAAGCTGTGATCAAGCCACCAAAATAACCAATTAAGGCCAGAGCGATTAAATCGATAAATGGCGCTTTTTCTCTCGGTTTACCTTGATGCGCCACATAAACAGAGACGAGTATGCCAATGCCTAGCGCGATAGAAAATAAACTAAAGGACTCGTGCAGTGCTGCTGGTGCGTGAATATTGGATAAATAAGCCGTCCATAAACCGAGTATCGAGGTTAAGCTTGTCACCATAATTATTGGCCAAAAAGATTGCCAAGTCGCCAGTGGTTGAGTTTCTTTTTGGTAACTTCTAAACCAGGCGAGTGCGCCCGCTGTCATGCCAAAGCACTGAATCGAAAAGCTGGTTGCAACGGCTTGTATGTCAGTAAAGCCTAACTGGTTGAACATTGGAATAAATACTACGCCTCCGCCAGCTCCCGTCGCGTTGGCGAAAAGTGCGCCTAAGATGCCAAGAAAGAAAAAAGAAAAATAGTCGCTAATAACAGCCAAATTATCGGGAATTGAAGATAGCGTGATGGTCCACAGGATAAAAAACACGGCCAATACATGACTGCGATTTAAACCCAAAGGCATGTGTTTAATTTTATGAGGTGGTTTCACGCGATATTGTTATTGGCTGAAAATGAATGGTTAATCGCGCATTTTGTACAGGTTTATTCGGGCAAAATCAATGTTTTGCAGTACGTCTAAGCTTACTTGATCAATATTATGAGCCTTTAAAAAGCCATTGGCTTGTTCAGGTTCGATCAGTTTGGCTGATAATAATAAACGAAATGTGGCAAACCCTTGTGCGCGGCGCAATAATAATTGGCGGTCTTCAAAGCCTGATTCACCCTCAAGTGTGGAGACAGCGGGCAAATGTATTAGGTTAAGCGAGTCAATCGCCAGTGTAGTAAAGCTCGGTGCAAAGTGATAAAGCTTATACAAAAGTTCAGAGCCAGGTTCGTAATTATCTAATACAGATAAACGAAAATCATCTTGTAAGGACAAGGCTTTGTTGTATGAAGCTAGTTTGGCGCGTTTGGCTTCGCTGGTATACATATTCAGGAACGCCATATAAGGTAGCGCACTTAGCGCACTGGTTAAAAATAGGTGGTCGCCGTCCAAGCCAAAATGACGAGCAAGTTTATATGCCGCAATAGAACTGAGTTGCTGAAACTTGATTAGGCGATTCCACATATCTTTGGCTAGCCCAGCATGCTGACGATAGTTGTATTCGATTATCAAACGAGGGAATAAACAGCTGGCGTTGGCAACCCCAAGGATATTGATCGCTGATTTTACATCCGTTGCTTCAGGCGCATTAGTGGCTTGTAAGTCTGACCTAACCATCGAATTATTAGCAATACGAATATAGTCTTGGGTTATCCAACTACAGCTTTCAACAATACCTGCAAATTGATTAACCGATAAATGCTCTGCGCCTAGTTCTGAACAAATCACTTTGTAAAAGCCCAAATCTTTATGATTACCAATAAATTTGATGGGTTTATCAAGGACTTTTTCTAAATTATTGCCGAGCATTAAATCGACACTACGATAGGCTGCTTCGATTTTTTCTTGTGCTTGACGTTTTTCAAATTGCCGGCGCTTGATCGCCTCTATTTCAACATCAAGACGTACTCGATTCAGTTCTTCTTGTTCGCTCTCGTCAATAACCGCTTGTTCAGGCGGTTTGCCATAGGCTAAAAAGCGGGTGAGTAACTCGTCAGCCGGTGATTGTTGAAATTCAGGCTGCTCTAATAATTTCATTGAATAGTTGATATGGGTGCGACGTACCTTTTTTAAACTTTCGGGTAACGGCTTGCTGGTATCCCCATCAAATGGAATATCTTCTATTAATGACTTGTCACTCACCTTGTAACCTCATTAGTTAAAACTCAGCACTTGTTGCATACTATTAATTTTAGTGCAAACCTGCTCTTTACTCTTGTCTCTTAGCACAGGATGTAAGTAGCTGTTACCACACCATTCTTTTTGAAAATCCAGTACAGCCTGACGACTCGTCACCATTTCTTCAAGAAATATTTCTTCCATCTTGTTCATATCAGCAATGCTGTCCAATAACACACTTTTTAACTGATTGACTGACAAGGTTTTAAACTTGGGGGCGTTGGACTGCGCGGTAGCGATGGCTTCCCCTTTGGCCATTGCGATATAGTTTTCAATTTGTTGGCGTATATCTGGGTCTTTCCATGCGTAATGCGCTCCGGCTAAGACTACAACCCAAAATAAGAGTTTCTTTAGCATATTGTTATGTATTCACTGTTTAGTTCATGATCTTACGCATGTTTTACACGAATAGACATTCATTATGTGCCTTCCTTCGCGCTATACTATTCTCGTCCCTAGATAAAAATTGAGCCATCTTATCGTGCAAGACAATGACGTTGTTAAGCCACAAAAAATAAAAATCCACCAGCCTAAACATGCGGGTTCTGAGCGATTGAGCTCTCGCAATCGTATATACGTTCGCGCCGTTCAAGGTTTATATCAAACGGTTCGGCGCCGCATGGGCATGGTCTTTATGGCTGCGTTTATGTTACTGCCATGGTTACAATACAATGGTCAGCAAGCCATATTATTTGATCTAGCCGAGCAGAAATTCAACATATTTGCGATATCTCTTTGGCCGCAAGACTTAATGTTGTTGGCTGCACTGTTTATTATTGGCGCTTTTGCCTTATTTTTTGTCACCACATTTATTGGTCGAGTATGGTGTGGCTATTTGTGTCCACAAACCGTTTGGACCTTTATTTTTATTTGGTTTGAGGAAAAACTAGAAGGGTCTCGCCATCAACGAATGAAGTTGGACCAAGCGCCATGGAGTGTTAATAAAATCGCGCGCAAAACCGCTAAACACACCTGCTGGATTTTATTTTCTTTGTATACCTCAATAACCTTTATTGGTTACTTTACGCCTGTAGATGCTCTATTCATCGACTTTTTTACCTTGAGTGCAGGGTGGGCGTTATCGGGTTGGATATTGTTTTTTACCTTTTGTACCTATGGTAATGCCGGATGGATGCGCGAAATTATGTGTACGCACATGTGCCCCTATGCGCGTTTTCAGTCGGCTATGTTTGATAAAGATACCTTTACGGTTTCTTATGATGTTGCGCGTGGAGAAAAACGTGGCCCCAGAGGACGCAAACAAAAACCGCAAGATCTGGGGTTAGGTGATTGCATTGATTGTAACCTATGCGTACAAGTGTGCCCAACAGGCATTGATATTCGCAATGGCTTGCAGTATGAATGTATTAACTGTGGCGCTTGTATAGATGCTTGTGACGGCGTCATGAGTAAAATGAATTATAAAAAAGGGTTAATTAGCTATACAACAGAACATGAATTAGCTGGCGGCAAAACGCATATTTTTCGCGGTAAGCTTTTAGGTTACGCCTTGGTTTTAGTAACCATGATGGGCTTGTTTGCTTATGAATTAGCCACGCGGGTGCCAATGGATTTGGATATTATTCGAGATAGAGGGCGTTTGTATAAAGAGCTATTTACTGGCGAAATGGAAAATGCCTACACGCTTAAATTACTTAATAAGTCGCAATTAACGGCAACTTTTAGTGTGACAACGGCTAATCTGCCCAATGCTAAATGGAAGGGAGACAAGCAAATTCAAATCAAAGGCGGAGACGTTGCCGTGCTACCGATTAGTTTGATTGCCGATCCTTACGATTTAGATCAGCAAATTACCGCCTTTGATTTTGTGGTCACCGCTAACTTTTCTGATGGTGAACGTGTTAGCATGACGCAAGAAAGTCGATTTGTTAAACGCTAATCTGCGCGCTTGGGTGTTCAGTTTAGCTTGCGAGGTTTAAGTGAATACTCAAGATCCCACCGAATTTGCGTTTGGTTCCTTATCACCGGACTTGATTTTAGATGCGATAGAGTCGATTGATTTGCGTGTCGAGTCAGGTTTACTGGCGCTGAATAGTTATGAAAATCGGGTATACCAGTTTAGAGGCTTAACGTTTGATGCCTTGCGAGAGCAAAAGTATGTGGTTAAGTTTTACCGGCCACTACGCTGGACTGACCAACAAATACAAGAAGAGCATGATTTTGCTTTTGCACTGCAAGACGCAGAAGTACCGATTATTGCGCCATTGCAATTCAATAACCAGAGTTTACATCACTACCAAGGCCACCGATTTGCTATATACCCTTGCCGCGGTGGTCGCGCCTTTGAAAATGATAATTTAGATCACCTTGAATGGATGGGGCGTTTTATTGGTCGTATTCATATGGTGGGGCAGGCTTTTGACTTTAAGTACCGACCGGAAATTAATAGTCAGGTATATTTGCATACAGCCAAGCAACACATTGTTGATTCGCAGATGATCCCGCCACAATTAGAAACGTCTTTCTTTACCATTTTAGATATGGTGATAGAAAAAGCACAAGGTCTTTATCAACCTCAAACTAATCGTGCGTTAAGCTTGCACGGTGATTGCCATGCCGGCAATATTTTATGGACAGACGATGGTCCGCATTTTGTCGATTTAGATGACGCGCGAACCGGGCCCGCAGTTCAAGATTTATGGATGATGCTGTCGGGTGACCGCCAACAGCAAGAATTACAATTGGATACCATGATTGGCGGCTATGAAGAGTTTTGTGACTTTGATGTCAGTGAACTCAAACTGATTGAACCGCTGAGAGCTTTACGCATGGTGCATTACATGGGGTGGATCGCCAATCGTTGGCAAGACCCAGCTTTTCCGCGTAATTTTGCTTGGTTTCAAGAGGCAAAATACTGGGAACAGCAAATACTCGCGTTAAAAGAACAATACGCTGAGTTAAACGAAAAACCAATCCGCTTGCTGTCAGGCATGTAATTAATTACTCTAGGCATATAACAAGCTAAATGCTTATAACACAGGATATAAAATGAAAAAAATTGCTCTTGCCTTTATTGTTGCTATTTTCTTGCCATTGCAAGCTTGCGCTGACACTTTTCAAGAAGGTAAACATTACGAAGTCTTAGATTTTCCAGCTACTAAAACGCCAGAAGTCACTGAGTTTTTCTCTTTCTATTGCGGTCACTGTTTTCAATTCGAACCGTTAATTGGCTCGTTAAAGAAAAGTCTTAAGCCTGGAGTTAAATTTAAAAAGAGTCATGTTGACTTTGTTAGAGGCCCTGAAAAAGCCGATTTGTTGACTAAAGCTATGATCGCGGCTGAGTTACTTAAAGTGGAAGACAAAGTCATTCCTAAACTGTTTAATGCTATTCATGTCATTGGTAAAGGTCGAGCGATTTTAACTGAAACGACAGTGCGTGGTATTTTCTTAGATGCGGGTGTTGAACCTAAAAAGTTTGAAGGCGCTATCAATAACTTTATGGTGGTTGGCCAAGTTCAACAAATGAAACAAGCGCAGAAGAAAATGAATATTCGCAGTGTGCCAACAGTGATTGTTAACGGTAAATACAAAGTGATTTCGAAAGAATTAAAATCAGAAACAGATTATATTGCGCTGGTTAATCACCTTACGACACTAAAATAAAACATTAAAATAAATGACATCTAAGGTACTTGTTAGTGCCTGTTTGCTTGGTCAGCCTGTACGCTATGATGGGCAGGCCAAGCCAGTTCATCATCCTTTTCTTGAAACCTTACAGCAACGTAATCTTATCATTCCCTTTTGCCCAGAGTGTGCGGGTGGTTTACCTACGCCTAGACCGGCAGCAGAAATACAGCCTGATGGCTCGGTAAAAACGCAACGAGGAGGCGATGTCAGCGCGCAATTTCAACTAGGTGCTGAGCTTGCATTAAAACTTTGTCAGCAAAACGCGATCCAATTTGCCATTCTTAAAGAAAGTAGCCCTTCGTGTGGTAGCAACTGGATTTACGACGGCAATTTTTCCGCGGTTAAAATAGCGGGTAAAGGATTAACTGCAAAACTGCTTAGTCAACACGGCATTAAAGTCTTTAGTGAAGAAAATTTACAACAATTGATGTTAGAAATGAACTTAATGAAATGACTGAAGTCATACCTTTTAACTTTGTTGTTTTATGTGTACTTAGTTGTCTCCATGTTGTCTTTGCCCGATACTGCACAAGTAGTAGCGGGCTTTTTTTTACCCTAAGCGGCTTTTATACGGGCTAAATGATCAGACACAGCTTGTGGAAAATCCACTTGTGACCATAGTTTATCTTTTAAAGGCTGAATATTGTCCCATTCACCTTTTAATATCCATTCGGCGAAAGGTTGTGGGTTGCTTGGAAAGCGAACCTTACCAGAGTAGCTTTTTTGCAGCCAAGACTCGATTGCATCCATATCAAGATCATCAATGACGTCGGCTAGGCCAAGTAACGCTAGCGTATGGGCGTTACTGCTTTGCTCAAATTGCCCAGATAAAGGTTTGAGTAACAGCTGTTTTCCGTAAGTAATGCACTCACTGGATAATTCAAAACCGGCGTTAGCGATCACGGCTTTGGCTGTTGCTAAGTCGTATTTAAAGGTCTCACGTGACAAAGGTTTAAAAATGATGTTGTCCAACTCCAAATGTTCAGCATCTGGGTGGTAGCAACAAAATTCGTAGTCACTTAAACCGGTTAATATGGACGTGACAAATTCTAATGATTCAAATGGCAAATAGACTAATATGCGTCGTGAACTACTATTGAGCAGCTCGCTTTCTGCCATGGGTTCAATGAAAGGTGGAATAATGTTGTAGCCAAAGTGATACCAATGCACACCCAGTTGAATATCTGATGGAGCAAAGTGACGCAAAATGGCCTTATCAACTAGGCTCATACCTTTACTGGGAATGGGGCGCAAAAACGATGCTTGGTGACTAACAGACATACAGGGCACTTTTTGCCGTTTGGCTGCCCAAGCACTAATAGGTTCGAAGTCGTTGATAATCAAGTCATAGCTGGATACATCTAAGCTTTTTACATCTTGAACAAATTGATTGAGCTTTAATTGGCGCAGTGTTTCAAGGTGTTTAACTTTACCATTCGCGCTGATAAAGGAAATGCCGGTGCGAGTTCGATAGTCACCAAATACTTGCATATCGAAGTATTTCTCTGGCGGGCGGCCAGAGAATAAATAATCCACATCGGCGTCCATGGTACTAAATTGTTTAGCCATAATGCGGGCTCGGCTAATATGGCCATTACCCGTGCCTTGCACGCCATATAAAATTTTCATGAATACGATCCTTTAGCAAACTAGATCAATTGAATGCTTAACCAAGCACAGCTCATACCAAGAGCGGCTCCACAAAACACATCAGAAGGGTAATGCACCCCGAGTAATACTCGCGATAAACCGATTAAGCAGGCCCAAGCAAAAATAAAAGGCGTTAAAAAGGGCCAGTAAAAACTAATTACGGTTGCCATAACAAAGGCGGCTGCGGTATGCCCAGAAGGTAAACTGAATTTGTCAGAAGGTACGATATGAGCACTGATAATGACATCAGACGGTCGTCCCCGTTTAAATACGTTTTTTAGGATAATGTACAGCGGCAATTCAAACGCAAAGGCTTGCAATCCGGTTGCAACAAAAGCATGTCCTTGTTCAGCGAAAAAAAACAGAATGATAGCGGCGAACGTATAAATTGGGCCGTCACCAGTTTTTGAAATTTGTTTAACCCAAGACATTGAACGATTTTGCGTTCTAGCAAAAAGCCAGTAAAACAATTGGGTATCTGCGTTTGTGACTATATTCATCTATTTAATAGGCTTGTCTGTCATTATCGACTATAGAGTAGGCCCTTTATATGACGAATTATTGACCGAAAGGCTGCAAAATGATGACATCAACATGCGTGCGATATCGATATGGTGTTTTTGATAGACGGCAGCATTAGTTGCGATATACTGTTGAAAAAAAAGGTGTTTGCTATGGAATACAGTACCTCAGAGTTATGTGATCTCTATACAGATATGGTTGATGTGGTTGAGCCCATATTCAGTCATTTCGGCGCGTTATCGGCATTTTCAGGTGCGTTAGTTACCGTTAAATGTTTTGAAAGTAACGGTTTAATTAAAAATGTATTGCAACAAGATGGTCAAGGCCAAGTCTTACTTATTGATGGCGGTGGCTCAATTCGCCGTGCATTAATTGATGCGGAGATAGCTGAATTAGCTGCGAGCAATAATTGGGCTGGTATTGTTTGTCATGGTGCGGTACGCGATGTTGACCTAATTGAAGAAATAGAGATAGGCATTATGGCTTTAGTGTCTATTCCTGTCGGTGCTGATGATGATACTTATGGTGAAGAGAATATCCCAGTTAACTTTGCTGGGGTGAGTTTTTTACCACAAGACATGCTATACGCAGACTCAACTGGCATTGTTTTGTCGGCAGAAGCGCTTGAACTGGTTGAAGACGACGAAAGCGAAGACGAGTAAGCAGACCAATTGTTCTATTTATAGTCTTCTCGCTCAGGTCTTATGGTTCATTGTCAGCGCTTACTCGCCCCAATCACATAGTAGAGCATATGCTCATGGGGTCTCGAAGCTTGACGGCTTCCCCTAAAACCTGATCGCTTTGACTATATCAAGAATTAAGCCTTAAACCTATAGCGGGTTATAAGGCTTAAATTCTATGGTTTGTTGCTGCTTCTGTTTTTGTTTCTGCTGCCATTGCTGAGTCCAACTGACAAAACCCGCTAAATCAAATGGCTGACTGTATAAAAAGCCTTGTGATAAGTTGCAGCCCATGCGACGCAGCTTGTCTTCGACTTCTTCATCTTCCACACCCTCTGCAACGACATCTAATCCTAGGTTACGCCCCACATCGACAACAGTGTTGACTATGGTTTTAGCTGTATCGCCTTCTGTTAAACTTTTGACAAAGCTGCGGTCGACTTTCAGGCCCTTAAGAGGCAGTTCTCTAATTAATCCCAAGGCACTCAAGCCAGTACCAAAGTCATCAATTACCGTGTGCACACCAAGTTTATCTAAGCGAATTATCGCGTCATGTGCTTGTTGCGGATCCGCTGTAATAGCCCCTTCACGGATCTCTAATATCAGTTTATTTGCCGCTACATTCGCTTTATTGAGTTGTCCGGCAATAAAATCAATAAGCTCATGTTGCAATAGATCACGATTGGATATGTTGACCGAAATTTGACATTGAATATTCGCTTGCTGCCATTTGGCTAATTCTTGAATAGCTGCGCTTAATACCCAACGTGTAAGACCGTAGATGACGCCGGTTTTTTCTGCAACGTGAATAAAATCTTGTGGTGAAATTAAACCGCGCTGTGGGTGGCGCCAGCGAATAAGGACTTCACCAGCCACGACTTTACGATAATTGATTTCAACAATCGGGTGCACCATGAGTTTCAGTTGATCGTCATTAATGGCTTGTTTTAACTCGAGTGCAAGTTGTTTTTGTTCAGGGGTGATGGGCTCTTGCTCTGGGCTGAACTCGGTTAATAATTGATTGGTTTGGCTACCATAATCCAGAGCAGTTTGAGCTGAGTTTAATAGGGCTGTTAAATCTTTGCCATCGTTCGGGTAATACGCAGCACCTAAGCTAATATCATTTTCAACAATAATACCATCCATTGAAATCGGCTCTGGTAACTGCTGACGTAATTGTAGCGATAAGTTTTCCAGTAAATGACTTTGTTTTGAAACATCTAACAAAAAGGCAAATCTCACGCCGTTTAACGCTGCTAGAGCTAATTTCTCTTGTGCTTGATTTTGTTCAATACAAATGACTTCTTGGCGCTCTAATAGCAAGCGATTTAGACGACGAGCCATTTGAAGTAATACCATGTCGCCAGTGCTAAACCCGAGTGTGTGATTAAGCTGGGCAAAGTTATTTATTCTAATTACCACTAACGCAATTTCGTGATTTTTATTGGCTTGCGTGAGTTGTTGAAAGTGCTTTTCTAAAGCCAGTTGGCTCGGTAGCCCAGTCAATTTATCATGCAGGGCTGCATACTGTAATGATGCGTCTTTCACTCGGCGATTTTGTGCATGCAATACGGTTGAACGCAGTTGGCCAACATGACGTTCAGCTAGGCTTAAGGCCATGCTAAATATATGCAGGGTTATAGCCGCAGGCAGTAAGAAATTAACCGACCAATTAACCGGTAAAATGCTGATCATCAACATAAAGCCAATCGCAAATGAAAATAGTAGCCAGCTACTTAAATAACCGCGTTGTGAGTTTTTTCCTTGTTTAAGTGGGCTAGATAGGTAACTAAAATAGCTGCATATTAATGAACTAACTAAACAGGCAGCAAAGGAAAGATAGTAAGCATAAAGTGTCGGCAGTAAAATTGTGCAAATAGCGATAGCAGCTAGAACCACAATTAAGATATTAAAAAAGCGACGATAACGTTGAATGTTTTGCTTAAAAACTAAAACCGTTTTGCTTAAGCCCACAAAACATAACATCATGAGCACAATGGATAAGCTATATAAACTGCTACTGGCCACGCCTTGCGGTAAACCAAACCAAGTGTTCAGTAAGCCGGAATGTAAGCTAATAAATAACAAGGCCGTAACGCTTAACGCGGTAAACCAATATTGCATGGTTTGTTGCCACCAACTGCCACTAATCAAAGCGTAAGTTGCTAGCACAACCAGAATGGTGACAATAATGCCCCATACCCAAGTTTGATGTTGTTGCAAACTGACTAGTTGCTCAGCTGACAATAGATAAATTTGGCTGAAAACCGGTAGGCGGGATGTTAATTGGAGTGTCGCGGTTGTTTCTGGCGTCAGTTTGTATACTTGTCCCAACGCGCCTTTAAGCGGGGTGACATGTTGCGGGACGTTAATTTGTATTTTAGGGCTTGATACATAAAGAAATTGCTGTTCGGGCTGAGGTGAAACTTGTACGTTTTGTGAGACATTAGGTGCGAAACGGATACCGTTTTCGATTGTTTGCCATGACTCAATATCGGTTTTTACACTCAAATTGGCAAGTGTATTGGCGCTAAAGGATACCCCGACAAGCAGCAGAAAAAAGCGCAAGCATAAATCATAGAAGCGGCTGCAACTCATATTGTTAAATTCCTCAGCAAGGCGACTGAATAAATGTGGCGACTAAGCTCTTTTTGAATCATTAGTTAGCCTAGCGTAATTTTATTTATAGTAAAGCTTTCAATAGCTTATCAATAGACGACGATAAGGGCTACGGGCTAATGTGTAATTATGCTAACAATTTCACGCTCTAACTGTTTATAAGTCTTTGAGGTGGTCAATAGGTTTCGGCTTGTTAACGAAGTAACCCTGAGCGTAGTCTACGCCTATCGCTTTTAAATCAAGTAAGATCTCTTCTGACTCGACAAACTCAGCTATGGTTTTCATGCCTATGGCTTTAGCCACTTCATTAATCGACTTAACCATAGCGTGATCAATGGGATCAATAAGCATGTCTTTAACAAAGGCGCCATCAATTTTAAGATAATCAACAGGAAGATTTTTTAAATAACCGTACGAGGAAAAACCGCTGCCAAAATCATCAAGCGAGAAGCGACAACCTAAATTGCGGAATGTTTTAATAAAGGCGAGAGTCTTATCAAGCTGAGTAATAGCAAGGCTTTCGGTTATTTCAAAGCATATTTTTTCGTAGGGAACTTGATATGTTTCAAAGGCATTCAAAATGTAAATTTGCATATCATCGTCGGCTAACGAAGGACCGGATAAGTTAATGGCGCATTTTCCGACTTTTTCTAGGTGTTCGGGGTTAGCTTGAAGCCAACTAAAGTAATGATTAATAACCCATTGGTCGATTTGCGCCATTAAGTTATAACGTTCCGCGGCTGGCAAGAAGAGACCTGGCGGTATGCGCTCGCCATTTTCACCCTGCATACGAATTAATAATTCGTAATGAAATTTATCATGCTCGGCGATAGGCATAATCATTTGGAACTCTAAGAAAAATCTATCTTCTTCCAATGCTTTATTTATTTGAGTGACTTGCTCCATTTCTGCGTGATGGCGTTTCACATCTTCATCTGATTCAGTGTAAGAATGGATGCGATTGCGACCTTTCTCTTTAGCGGTGAAGCAGGCTGTATCGGCAATACTTAATACTTCATCAATGGAGTGATTGTTTTCATTAACTTCAACCATGCCAATGCTCACGCCGACCGTGAATACCCGACTATCCCAAACAAAACGGAACTCTTGTACCACTTGTTTAATTTGATATGCAATTACAAAGGCGGCGTCACCAATGCAATTTTCTAATAGCACGCCAAATTCATCGCCACCGAGGCGGGCTATAACACCTTTATCGTCTACGACATCGCGCATTTCATCGGTTAGTTGTCTCAATAAAATATCGCCAGCTTTATGACCACAAGTATCGTTGACGACTTTAAATTGGTCTAAATCCATGTACAGCAAGGTGTGTGAGACATTGGGCTTACATTCACATAAGGCCGTATTTAAGCGTTTCTCAAACTCTCGGCGATTATAAATACCGGTTAACGCGTCATGTGTCGCCATGAATTCAAGTTGCTTTTCAGCACGCTTTTTCTCGGTAATATCAATAATCGAACCGATAAGAACATTGCCATCAATAGTATTGGGTTGATAGCGTAAGTTGATTGACACCCATATATTACGACCATCACGCCGCCGCCACTGAGCTTCGTAACCTATCATGGTGCCCAATTCTTTAGCTTGCTTTACCAGTTGTTCTCGTGCGGTTACGTCAAGATAGAAGTGCGCCATATTGGTGTCTTCAGCCAAAAGCTCTTCTATTGTGTTGTATTTTAATAGTTCGACAAATGCTTTATTACCACGCACAATTCGGCCATCTTCCGTTGTTGTGTAATGCGCCTCAACAGCATGTTGGTATATATCGTGAAACATTTGATAATGGCGCATGGCTTTATCTTGCGCTGCTACTATTTGAATTCGCGCTAAACGCACACGGCCCATTAAGGCGTGAAATATAACGATAAAGCTGGCTAGCTGCCCCAACATAAAGGCGTATTCTGTGAGCATACTTCTTTCAATTAGGCCAGAGCGGTTGCCAACCATGATTAGCACACCACAAGAGAAAATTAGCCAGCCAATTAAGAAGCGTTTACTGCCATCGACTTGGCGTTTAACCGCGTCAATTGCAACGTAAATAGACGTAAAACAGACGACAACGGCGAGTACCATGCCGACAATGACGCGTTGGATATGTGGCATAAAGCCAGAAGCAAAGGCTAAAATCAGCGATGACACTAATAAAATACGGAGCAAACGGTATATGTAGAAGTGCTGTTGTTTAATTCGCAGGAACTTTATATTGAATAAACAGAGGGCGGCTAAGGCTAACCCCATAAACAATATAATCAGGTATTCGCTGGCTTCAGGCGTTGAAATCCAAATGAACTGATGCCCAAAGCCTTTTAAGGCGATATAGAATACGAAAAAACACAATGCGTAAATTGAGTAATAGACATAAGCGGTATCTTTTACCGCAGTAAATATAAATAGTGAGTACAAACTTACGGCAATGATGAGCCCTGACAATAGGCTAATAATGGCGATGGAGTATGATTCAGCTTCGTTAAATGCATTTTCTTGCCAAATCGTCATTGGTAATTGAATGAAGCCATCATTGGTTACCCGTACGTAAATTTCAGCTTGTTGTTGAGCTTGCAGAGTAAATGGAAATACAAAATTACGATTACGTACGCTTCGTTCGTCTACAGGAACATGTATACCTGAGCGGCCAAGGTATTTTATTTGACTGCCGTCGTCTGAAACTAAATAGGTCGTGACTTCATCTAGCACAGGCAGCGCAATATTGAGATAGCGGTCAAGTCGACTAATACTGGTATTTTTAACTTTAAACTTTATCCAATAGGCATTATCGGAGCTGTTAAGCGATAAAGTTTTATTTTGGTTGTGTTGCCAATGGATATGCCGGCTATTTTTAAGTAGCTGGTCGATGGACAGTTCAGGATCGGCTTCAACATATGAGATTTGTTTATTTATGGCAAACTTGGTTTGCGTTTGGCTTAATTCAGCAATAGGTTGCTCAGCCAGTGCTTTAGCCGTGAATAGGCAAAGCAAAACAAGCTTGCTAAAAAATACCAGCAAAAAAATAAACTTATGTTTCATAAAAGCTAAGCGCAATCGAACTCTGGAGATAGTTTTGATTAGATTATGAAAAAATCACTACAGTAGGCAATGATAGCACAGAGTGGCTTATTTACTCAGCTTTAGGAACATTTATATTAGAAAAAATAAATATTTAAGTTACAAAAAAACAAACTTTTTATTACTTTAGTTTGCGTTACAAGCCAAGTTTTATCGCATTGTAAGTGACTTTATCGTCTGTTTCGAACCAAAACGATGTGGTTAGCAATTCTACATGGAACTGAGCCGTTAACCCAGCCAAGTCTAGTCGCCATGTAAATCGATCGGCACCATACATAAACTCGACAATAGAAAAACCATTCTGGATTAAAAAAGCTTCTACTGGTTGCTGCAGTTCATCCCAATCTGGTGGGCTTGTGACTTGTAGTTCAATAATGTATTCGTTAGTACTTTCTTGACTGCTGTAGGCTTGTATATTTAATGGCTGCACACTTTGCCCTATCCGTTAATTTATCTCGGGCATATCATACTTTAAGTTGGCTGGCGGCGTTAGAATTGATTTTCTTCTGACTAGCAGTTGGTTGACTGCGTGTTGTGCTAGGTCATGCTTTTAGCAACGCGATTGACGTTACAGTATTGAAATGGTCGTTACTTGTGATACCCCCCAGATTTCGAGAGCTAAACGTAAAATCGGTATCGTTATGATCACAGCCATTGGCTGTTGGCCTTTTCGTTCATTCGACTTGGCAATGTGACTAAATAACCGACCGCACAGAAGCAACTTAAGGTTAGTAAACTACCAGCAAACCAGCCTAAAAAACGGATTGCGCAACTTGCGGCTAACACTAGTAAGACAAACCCAGTCAATTGATAAAGGCGGGATGGAATACTCGCCAGTGCGACACGCGGACTTAATGGCAGCTCTTTGCTAGCAATTGCAAAACAAATAACTGAGATTAAACAAAGAATATTAGTCGCGGTTAACAGAAATAAAGACATGTGTTTGCCTTGTTGATTAAAACGTAAGGCAAGATTAGCAGGTAACCACCACTTTGTAAATGATAATTATTATCATTTGTGTTTGGTTTTTAGTGTTTAGATGTCGCTTGGATTTTTAACCATTTCAAAATGTAAATCAGGTTCGGTTGGTAAACTTGGCTGTTGGTTTAATTTGGCTTTGTGGCGCATTACTAAACGACGATGACGGTTTAATTTGATCCTTGGCACGATGGAAACATAAACCAGCCATGCAAACCAGCTAAAAAACATGGTGGCGATTAACCATGCATTCTTTTCATTTCCTTTGGAATATCGGTCAGCGACGATATACGTGATGGGACCTAAATAAAAACATAAAGCAAATATTTGCAGTGCTAGCTTTTCCATTCTCATACAACCAAACAACCTGAGATTGTATTGTTATCGGCGTTTAAAATAGAAAGTTAAGCCATAGTGTGTGATTGCTTGGTAGTGGTAGCGTTTGCCAGTATTGGGTATATCTTACGATGTGAATTTACCTAACGCTTTTTGTTAACTGACTTAGATGATTTGACGGTCGAAATAAATAACAGCCAGCCTAGCCATGAAAATAATAAGGTTACCAGCAGCCACATGTTTTTTTCTTGGCCGCGGCATTTTTTACTATTTATTACCAGGCTGATAGGCGCCAAGTAAATAATAATAGCTAGTAGATAGATGAGTAAGTCGGTTGTCGTACTAGACATATAGTCTTCTCGCTCAGGTCTTATGGTTCATTGTCAGCGCTTACTCTCGACTTTGGCTCCTGCGTCGTCCTACTACCTAAATCCCTTTAGGCAGCCCCAATCACATAATAGAGCATATGCTCATGGGGTCTCGAAGCTTGACGGCTTTGCTTACATGGATGTAAGTACTTAGGTTTCGTCTGGAACGAGAAACCTGCCCCTAAAACCTGATCGCTTTGACTATAATCAGCAATTAAGTATTCGGGAATGATAAAAGTGTAGCTTGGATTATTGAGGAAGCAAAATAGCCACCAATGCGAGTGGCTATTTGTTTAATGTTGGCTGCTTTAGTGAGCTTGCTGCCAATTATCACCTACACCAACTTCAACAACCAGAGGAACGTCAAGAGACATAGCTTGTTCCATGGTTTGCTTAATTAGCGAACTAGCGGTTTCAACAAAACTTTCTTTGACTTCAAATACTAATTCATCGTGAACCTGCATAAGCATGCGAATGTCATTCGGGTTTTGTTCGGCTAAGGCTTTGGCCATGTTGATCATAGCTAATTTTATAATATCGGCCGCGGTTCCTTGCATTGGTGCGTTGATTGCTGCTCGCTCAGCGGCTTTTTTACGAGCTTGGTTGCGTGCTTTGATTTCAGGTAAGTGTAAACGTCGACCGTTTAAGGTTGAAACATAGCCATTTTGTTCAGCTTGCTCACGGGTGCGCTCCATGTAGTCTAATACACCAGGGTAACGTTCAAAGTATAAATCCATATACTTTTGCGCTTCGCCTCTAGGGATCCCTAATTGACGAGATAAACCGAAAGCTGACATGCCGTAAATAAGGCCGAAATTTACTGCTTTAGCACTTCGACGCTGATCGGACGTCACTTGATCAAAAGGGGTGTCAAACACTTCTGCCGCGGTAGCTTTGTGAATATCTAACCCTTGGCTGAATGCATCAACTAAGCCTTTATCAGCAGACAAATGCGCCATAATACGCAATTCAATTTGTGAGTAATCAGCCGCTAATACTTTATAGCCTTCTGGGGCAACAAAAGCGTGGCGTACTTTACGACCATCTTCTGTGCGGATAGGAATATTTTGTAAATTAGGATCGGTAGACGATAAGCGCCCAGTGGCTGTAACCGCTTGATGGTAAGACGTATGAACTCGCCCTGTTCGATTATTGACCATGAGTGGTAATTTATCAGTATAAGTTGACTTTAATTTACTTAAACCGCGATGCTCAATAATGACCTTCGGCAGCGGGAAGTCATGCGCCAGTTCTTGCAAAACTTCCTCTGCGGTTGACGGTGCCCCTTTTGGCGTTTTTTTCAAAATAGGATGATTGAGCTTGTCAAACAAAATACCTTGTAACTGCTTAGGAGAGCCTAAGTTAAACGTTTCACCGGCAATTTCGTAAGCTTGTTGTTCTAATTGACTTAAACGGATCGCAATATCCTGACTTTGTTGAGCCAGTTGGTGGATATCAATCAGAACCCCTTGGTGTTCCATTTGTTTTAATACAGGAATTAACGGCTTTTCGATATTTTGGTAAACGTTTAGTAGTTCATTATCGGCTTGCAGTTTAGCAAATAAGGTCTGATGTAAGCGTAAGGTGATATCAGCGTCTTCTGCTGCGTAAGGGGCCGCTTGCTCTATTGGTATTTGATTAAAGGTAAGCTGTTTAGCGCCTTTGCCGGCAATTTCTTCAAAGCTGATGTTTTTATGTCCCAAATACTTAAGTGCCAAACTGTCCATATCATGACGGCTACCAACACTGCTAAATACGTAAGATTCAAGCATAGAATCATATTCCATACCTGCTAGCTCAATATCGTAATTTGCTAAAATATGCGCATCGTATTTCAGGTTTTGGCCAATTTTTGCTTTGTTGGCATCTTCCAGTAAGGGTTTTAACTGGGTTAATACCCAATCGCGATCTAACTGTTCAGGTGCGTCTGGATAATCATGAGCCACAGGAACATAAGCAGCTTTACCAGCTTCTATTGCAAAGGATAAACCGACTAATTCGGCATCCATATAGTTAAGAGATGTGGTTTCCGTATCAAAGGCAAATGCATCGACATTTTGTAATTGTGCTAACCATTCGTTAAAGGTGGCTTTATCAAAAATGCATTGATAATCAGCTTCAATGGCCGCAGTGTTTTTTTCTGCGTCGCCCTGTATTTTGCTGCTTGTGGCTGGGCTACCTGTGGATAATTTGGGCTGCGACGATTTAGTTGATGTTGACGAACCGTCTTGTTTACCTAGCGCTTCAGCTAACCAACGACGAAATTCTAATTCACCAAATAGCTTGATGAGTTGATCATTGTCCGCTTCTTGTTTAGCCAACTTTTCTAAGGGCAGATCAAGCTCAACATCGAGTTTAATAGTGGCTAATGTGTAGGACAGCTCAGCCGCTTCTTTATTTTCGATAAGTTTCTTCGGCATACTTTTCGCACCGCGAAAACCTAAAGTCGCCACTTTTTCAGGGTCTTGATATAGCTGTTCAATACTGCCTATACCTTGCAGCATGGCGAGGGCGGTTTTTTCTCCGACCCCAGGTAAGCCAGGAATGTTATCGACCTTGTCACCCATTAAAGCGAGATAGTCGATAATTAACTCCGGCGGAATACCAAATTTATCGATAACCCCTTGAGTGTCCAAAATGGTATCTGTCATGGTATTGATTAAGGTTACCTTGTCATTCACCAGTTGCGCCATGTCTTTGTCGCCAGTACTGATTAAAACGTGTTGGCCTTGTTCACTAAGTTGCTTAGCAAGAGTACCTATTACGTCGTCAGCCTCAACACCTTCGATGGAAATTAGTGGTAGGCCCATTGCCTTAATGACTTCATGTAATGGGGCTATTTGGCTGCGTAGATCATCAGGCATAGGAGGGCGATTAGCTTTGTAATCAGCATATATATCGTTGCGGAAGGTTTTACCTTTGGCATCGAATATCACCACAATATGACTTGGCTGAAAGCGATTTATTAGGCTGTTCAGCATGTTGATAACACCGTAAATCGCGCCCGTTGGTTCACCCTTGGAATTAGTTAAGTGAGGTGGTGAATGGTATGCGCGGAATAAATACGAAGAACCATCGACAAGAACAAGAGGATTTTCAGGGATTGCAGGCATAGAGGTGCATTTTTTTACTTGTAGTTAGATGGCGCTAAGTCTGCCACAAGCCCTTTTCCATTGCCAATTAATGCAGGCGGTTATTGGTTAATTGTATATAAGCTAAACAGTTAACTAACTCAGATTTAATGACCTTTGTTTATAAGGTTAACAAAATGCTAACAGCTAAGCTTATTAAGTTATGCAGGATAAGTTAGTTACAGGTGCACAAAATGACAACAGGTTGTGGATAACTTTGTTGGTATCTAAAAATGCATTCTGGGGATAAGTCTGTTAACTAGTTGTGTTTTTGTTTTAAGTTGTTGTTTTTATTGGTTTTTTATTCTTATATTTATTGATTTTTGTTTATTTTGTTGATGTGGAAAAATTCGACTTAAATAGCAAGTCATTTAATTTGGGCGCACAATGTACTGATTATTTCGCTAAAGATCTAGCAAAATTTAACCAATGTTTAACACAAATAATTGTGTCATAAGTCGAAAATATTATATGCGGATGATTGAACCTAGTTTGAAGTATTAAAGTGTGAATTCAGCCTAACTTTTACTGGGCTTGTTCAGCGGGTTTCGCTTCGGTTTCACCTGATGCGGCCGGTGGTCTCGGCTTGCCATTACGCGGCACAGACAAGGTCACACGGGTGAATTTACTTTGCTTGCTTTCGATTTTAATACTGCCGTGTAAATGACTAACGGTTCGTTGTGCACAAAGTTTGAGGCCAACTGCTTTGCTACTGTCCAATCCTTTTGATAGATCGGCTAATAAAGCTTCGTCAATCCCGCAGCCATTATCTTCAACGCGAAGAGAAATCATGCCTTTTTCTGGCCCTTTAAGCGCTTCGATCATAATTACGCCTTTAGCACTGCGCGCTAAGCCATGACGGATCGCATTCAGCACGATATGAGTTAATACTAAGCTGAGACTGCCTAGTCTGATCGTTAAACGAATGTCTTCAGGAATATTTAAGATAAATTTGTGTTCACGACGCTGTAGCTGCGGTTGTAACAGCGAAATCATCTCGTCGATATAATATTTTAGGGTGATTTTTTCAGCCGTGTCTGTTTGTTGATATTCACAAATCTTGGCAATATTAAACAGCTGCTCGGTCGATTGCATAATATTTTGCACCGAGTTTTGGCATATTTGGGTGGTATTTTCGACAAAACTGTTCAATTGGCTGCGGCTAACTTTGTTGCTCTCTAACTTCTCTTTAAATATAAAAGCGACTTCTTCCAGTGAGCTAATTGTTGAAATACTTTTACTGAGAGGCTTGGTGACTTTTTCGGCAATTTTAGGCAGTAAGATGCCGTTAATGGTATTTTCAGCGTTGTTTTCTAAATTATTTTGCAAGTATTGCGTTAACTCGCGACTCGCTTTTAACTGCGCTGCACAGCGTTCTAATGCTTTTGCGGCTACGCCGCCTAAAAACGCAATAGCACAAACAATCACAATGAGTATTAGGCTTAACACTAAAGCCAGGGTAAAGCGGGTACTGGCTACATCCGTGTTAATGCCACCAGCAAAGTCAGCATCGGGTTTTACATTAAAATGCCATTCGCCAATAGGGTTGGCTTTTTTGATTGTAGCGGGGTAATCCGTCACTTGTCGCTCACCAATAGACAATTTAAACAGTTGCTTGTCTTCTTGTTGCAAGTGGATATCCAGTTCAAACCCTTGAGGTTTGAAAAAGTAGGTTAAGCCGGTGTCTAGCATCGAAATATTAACCACAGAAACTAAAATCAGAGTTTGCTTGTGTGCTTCAAAGGCTAGGCTAAGTAAAGCATTGTCTTCAACGTCGGAAAACTCAGGCAAATGGGTATAGTGGATAGCATTTGGTGTTTTACTGGTTTTATATAAAGCTAAACGCAGGGCGGTACGCTCAGCTGCACTAGCGGTAAGCTTTTCAGCAGCTTGAAATTGCCAAAATGGACTAACGCGTTGATCAGCAATTTGATAAAGGCCCAAAGCTATTTCATTATTTAGGGCTTTTTGTTGCTGTAATTCTTGTAGTAAGGCGAACAACTTGGGTTGCTCAGCTTGGATTAAATTGGGATCTATTTTAATCAGGTTTTTAACCTGCTCTAACAATCTAAATTCCTGATTTAAAGTATCAGCAACTAAATTGACAAAGCTTTGGCTTTTGTAATGTACGCGGTATTTCCATTGCTGCTCGGCTACTTTTAGTGCTTGGCTTTTCAATCCACTACCGGCCAATATACCGATAATGAGAATGAGCAGACTCAGCCCAGCGGCTATACCAATAAATTTTTTCACCTTGAGTTCCCTAGAATTTTTTGGCGCGTGCTATGAGGCGCTCATCAACTTTGAGTAGTCGAGCTCGACGAAACTGAGTTGAAGACTGTAAATGACTGTCGCGTTTTTGTTCGCCAATTAGGCTTAACATGCCGCCTTTTTCAATAAATAACGTACCGTGACCCAGAGTCAATATGGCTCGACTGTAGCTCATCTCAGTGATTGTCCCAAAATTAAAGGTACTAAAAATGGGATCTAAATAGTAAATATCGCAGCCAAATTCACGATCATAATTCAGTGCCTCTTTAATTGAATTACTAAAGTGCACGTGAATAGGTTGGCGTTTACTGGATAAGCCATATTTACTGGCCAGTACGTGTGCGACAGACTCGGACGAACTAGTTAATGCGCATAAATTAAGTTGAGGCGCTTTAGAATTAGGCCAATCTACCATAAATAACGCGTGGAAAAGCAATTCTGCTTGACGTTGAACAACAGGGTCAACTGCAAAAGCTTTGCTCGGTATAAAAACGAGTAGTAATAGTAAATATAATGGTTTGGCAGAACGAAAAATGCGCATGATAAACAGTGTAATATATTCGATTATGCTTCACGGCGTTACAATTGCCGATGAACTCACTATACTGCCCGAAATTTAAAACTTGATTGCAGTTTCTTTTAATGAGGAACTTAGCGATCTTCGACCCTATGTGAATAGCAAATTAATAGCATAGTCGTCGCAGTAAATCATTATTTTTGCAAAGAATATTGGGTTCAATGGAAAAATTTACGTTTATTTTTGAGCGCGCTGCCGAACGAAAGGGTGGTGAGGCCAGTGTCATGGCTCGAGTGGCCAAGCCGCTATCCAGCAAACAAATTGCGCAATATGATGATAGTCAATTGCTTGCTGAAATGTCGAAAAAAGTCTTTCAGTCTGGTTTTGTGTGGCGGGTGGTCGAGCAAAAATGGCCTGGGTTTGAAGAGGTCTTTTTTGATTTTAATATTGAAAAAATCCTTATGATGCCAGCAGAAATGTTGGAGCGAAAAGCCAGTGATGAGCGGATTATTCGTAATTATCGTAAAGTGTTGTCCATTCGTGAAAATGCTCAACTCTTGCATGAATTACAGCTAGAGCATGGTTCAGCGGCTAAGTGGCTTGCTGAGTGGCCAACGCATGATATTGTGGGGTTGTGGCGTTACTTAAAGAAAAATGGTTCACGTTTAGGTGGCAATACAGGGCCTTATGCTTTACGTAAACTAGGTAAAGATACCTTTTTATTTAGCCAAGATGTTGAGGCGTATTTACGGGCACAAAAAATCATTGATGGCGGCATAGGGACTAATAAGACGTTAAATGCGGCGCAAGATGCTTTTAATGTATGGCAACAAGAGTCTGGCTTGAGCTTTCAAGAAATAAGCCAAGTGATTGCTATGAGTGTCGGCGACAATTATGTGTAGTGAAAAATAGATTAGGTACCTGAGATTGCTGAATGTAAGTTTATATTGGCCAGATGCCGAGACACCTCCTGCTTCCCTTGCTGCGCTTATCGCCGAGTTTAACCTTAGCTTAAGCAAGCAAACTGAACTGCCATTTCAATTAATTTGGCAAGATCACAGTTTACGCTTGTTACAGACGGAAATTGCTAAGCAGGGCGCTATTTGGGTTGACTTTAGCAGTCCACAATCAGACTACCGACGCTTGCAAGTCAGTATCAAAAAAGAGGCAATTGCTAGAGCCGTTGGTTTAAAATCGGGCAAGCGGCCACGGGTATTGGACGCAACGGCTGGGTTAGGCCGTGATGCGTTTGTGCTAGCAGCGCTAGGCTGTCAGGTTAAATTAGTAGAGCGTCACCCTGTGGTTGCCGCCTTGCTGAGCGATGGTTTACGGCGAGCCAAAGCGGAACCAACGGTTAGCGATATTGCCGAGCGTATGGCGTTAGTTAATCAATCTTCTTTAAGTTATTTGCAGCAAACTGCATTGTTGTCAGCGCAAGATAAGCCGCAAGTTGTATATTTAGATCCTATGTATCCGCATCCTGAAAATAAAAAGAAAGCCGCGGCGGTTAAAAAGGAAATGAAATCTTTTCAGTCGTTGGTCGGTGCGGACTTAGATGCGGATGGTTTATTACAGCCAGCTTTGGCTAGTGCAACTGAACGAGTGGTGGTCAAACGGCCAGAATACGCTGAACCTTTGGCTCAACAAAAACCAAGCCATGTGATCAGCGCTAAGAAGAACCGTTTTGATGTTTATATGGTTTAGGCTTAGGCTAAGTATTCACTTTAAATAAGCGGCAGGACACCTGCCCCGCGTTTTTTTCTTTGATTAATTGCCAATCTTCAGGCCAAAATGGACTTGCTAACTCTTTTTCGGTTTCAACATAAACTAAGGCTTGGTTATTTAATGCTTGATTATCAACTAGTGCTTGAATGGTTTTTTCGGCTAAGCCGCACCGAAAAGGTGGGTCAATAAAGACGAGATCGTATGCTTGTTTATTTTGTGCAATAAACTGCAAGCTGTCGTTATGAATAACTTGTAACGCATTGGGATTTAGTAAGTCAGCATTTTGGGTTAATTGTCGAGCGGCTTGTTTATCTTTTTCTATTAGAGTGACATGTGCCGCGCCGCGAGACAAGGCTTCGAAACCTAGAGAGCCTGAGCCTGCAAAGCAGTCTAATACTCGATTATCCGCAACATCAAACATTAGCCAGTTGAATAAGGTTTCTTTTACTCTATCTGTTGTAGGGCGTAAACCTTGGCTATCCAAAACGGCTAATTTTTTGCCTTTCCAGAGGCCGGCGATAATGCGTACGGTTCCAGATTGAGTTGCTTTTTTGGTATTTTGCCGAGATCTAGCCATAGTGAAGTTTTTGTCTTATTGGTTGGCGTGGTAAACTAGCCGCATTCTAACAATTATACCTGTGGCCGACTACGCTAAACTTGCTTAGTGTTACTGTCATTGCAGCAGGTCAAAGTTTATATTTCCAAGTTTAGGACTAACGCCTAATGTCTAAGAAAAAAGGTTTTTTCGGTTGGTTTGGCCGCGATCGCACGCCTGAAGCAAACGAAGTTGAGGAAAAAGACAGTCAAACTGCAGTTGTCGAACATGAAACTCCGCAATCAAACAGCGCTGAACCTGATGATCATGCGGTTGAGAAAACTGAAGAAAAAGCGGTAGAAAAAGCGGCCGTAGAGCAAGCTGTTACTGAAACATCTTCTATTGAATCAGATGAGGCTGTAGAGGCTGCGCCTGCCAACGACACTTGCCACAATGACCTTAGCGCAAACAATGATAGAGAAGATAATCGAGGTGAGGTTAAGTCTAAGTCTGATCCTTTAACAGCGCCTAGTGATCAAGTCGCAAATGTTGAGCAATCCCCAATTGTTGGCTCAGAGTCGGATGATAAGGTAGACGAGCAACCAGAAAAACTGGGCTTCTTTGCTCGATTGAAAAAGAGCTTAAGCCGTACTAAAGCCTCATTAGGTTCTGGTTTTGCTAGTCTGTTTAAAGGTAAAAAAATTGATGATGAGCTCTATGAAGAGCTTGAAACTCAGTTATTAATGGCGGATGTCGGTGTCGAAACCACCTTGAAAATCATGGACAACGTTCAGCAAGGGGCCGAGCGCAAAGATTTAAAAGATGCAGAAGCGCTATCTGACATTTTAAAACAACAGATGGCTGATATTCTCACCGAGGTTGATCAACCACTGAGTGTTGAAAATAATGACGGGCCATTTGTTATTTTAATGGTTGGGGTCAATGGTGTCGGTAAAACCACCACCATAGGTAAAATGGCCAAGCAGTTCCAAGCACAAGGAAAGTCAGTTATGTTAGCCGCGGGTGATACATTCCGAGCGGCAGCGGTTGAACAATTACAAGTTTGGGGTGAGCGTAACGATATTCCAGTTGTTGCACAACACACTGGCGCTGACAGCGCCTCCGTATTATTTGATGCTTTAGAATCAGCGAAAGCGAAAAATGTTGATGTATTAATAGCGGATACAGCAGGGCGTTTACAAAATAAAGCGCATTTAATGGAAGAATTGAAAAAAGTCGTGCGCGTAATGAAAAAAATTGACCCGAATACGCCACACGAAGTCATGCTAGTCATTGATGCGGCAACTGGCCAAAATGCTGTTAGCCAAACCAAGTTATTTAGCGAAGCCGTTGGTTTGACGGGGATCAGTATTACTAAGTTAGATGGTACCGCTAAAGGTGGGGTTATCTTTGCGATAGCTGACCAGTTTAAAGTGCCGATCCGCTACATTGGTGTTGGCGAAGGAATTGATGATTTGCGGCCATTCAACAGTAATGACTTTATCGATGCGCTATTTGATCAAACAACTGAATAAAATTAACGACTAAGTTTTGAATTTAGCGGCCGAGTGCCGCTATAGTATTGCTACATAAAAATAATAGTCAAAACTATCGAATTTAGTGTTAAGCAAAGTGTGCTCTCTAAACTTGTTGGATAAGACTATAGATAATAAAAGTTGATGCTATCATGATCCGATTGGAGGAAGTGTCAAAAACCTATTTAGGTGGACACCAAGCATTACAAAAAGTGAACTTTCACCTGCAAGCGGGAGAAATGGCGTTTTTAACCGGTCATTCCGGTGCGGGCAAAAGTACGCTACTTAAGCTGATTTCATTAATGGAACGCCCGTCAGCAGGCCAAGTGTGGATCAATAACCACGATATAACGCAAGTCGCCCGCAAACATGTCCCCTATATTCGCCGTGATATCGGCATGATTTTCCAAAACTACCGCTTACTGCAAGACAAAACAGTATTTGATAATGTGGCTTTACCTATGGTGATTGCCGCGTGTTATAGCCCAAAAGAAATACGTAAACGGGTACATGCGGCATTGGATAAAGTCGGGCTGTTGGATAAAAGTCGCTATTACCCTGTGATGCTATCGGGTGGGGAACAGCAGCGCGTGGGTATTGCTCGTGCCGTTGTCACTAAACCACCTATCCTGTTAGCCGATGAACCGACGGGTAACCTCGATCCTAAATTGTCGATGGAAATTATTCAGTTATTCGAAGAATTTAACTCGGTAGGCGTTAGCGTATTAATTGCGACACATGATTTAGGGTTAATTGCCCGCATGAAATACCGCACTTTAACTTTAAAGCATGGCCGAATGATTAACGATGGTTTGGGACCGGAGGCGACTGAGCTATGAGTTTTTTGTTTAAAGAGCGTCAGCAGTCGGGAGCACAAAGCCAGCGTGTTTCATTGTATCAACGCTTTGTTGGTGCGATTGTTGGTTTTATTCGGCAATGGTTAGCGTCGTTAGGCGAAATTTGGCGAGATCCTATTCCGTCTATACTGACTATTGCTGTTTTAGGCGTTAGCTTAACTTTGCCTGCTACTTTGTATGTGGTGGTGAAAAACGCCGAATCGGTCGAAAGTAATTGGGAATCCGCTTCTGAAATCTCACTTTTTTTTCATAAACATGTTTCTAAACCCCAACTAGAAAAAACCGTTAAACAAATCGAATTAATGGCGCAAGTCGAGAGTGTTGAATTTATCTCAAGCCAAAAAGCATTAGCGGAATTTGAACAATTATCAGGGTTTGGTGATGCTTTACAGTATTTAGGTGAAAACCCGCTACCCGATGTGCTAATTGTGATCCCACAAGCGGAATATGCCTCACCTGGCTTGGCAGGAGAACTCAAACAAGAGTTAGAAGCTCTGCCAGAAGTCGATTTCGGTAAGTTAGATATTGAATGGTTACGTCGCTTGGAGGCGGTAGTCGGTTTAATAAATGACGCATTAACCAGCTTGGCTTTGTTGTTAGTTGTTTCAGTTGTGCTGATTGTTGGTAATACCATTCGCTTATCCATTATTAATCAACGGGAGCAAATTGAAGTATTAAAATTGGTCGGGGCTACCGATGCGTTTATTCATCGACCGTTTTTATTTACCGGGATTTGGTATGGTTTCTTTGGCGGTGTTATTGCTTGGATCGCGATTGAACTTATGTTGTTATGGATTAGTGTTGCCATTGAGCGATTAGCACAGCTATATCAAGCCGATTTTGCCTTACAGGGTTTAAGCGCTGGCGATATGATGCACTTATTATTGATTAGTATGTCGCTGGGGTTGTTTGGCTCTTGGTGGGTTGTGCATCGGCAAATCAAATTAATAGAGCCGCAGGCAACTTAAATATAGCTATACTTAAGGTAGGTGCAGCTATGCTGCTGCACTACCTGCTTGTACTTTTACCGTATCAAGCCATTCAATCGCTTGGTTGTATACACTACCAACAATATCAACGGATAAGCTTAAGTCATCGGCACCGGATTCTACAGCTGACCAATTAGCGGTTTCATAGTCTTTTGCTAATTGTAGATACATACCTAATTTGCCAACACCTTGCGTTAACGCTTGCTTTATTTCATCTAGCACGGGAAGCTTTTCAATTAATGACACCATTTCTTCATCTAGCATGGCGTCGACCAATGAGAACATACCGGTTAAAAAAGCAGTCGGTGGGTTTTCGTTATCCCCTCTTTGCTGAGCCAGCAAGCCACAGAAGCGTGCACGTACAACTGAAAGATTCAATAATTCATTTGGCTTTTCATCATTTAAGTTGGCAAGCGCAAGTAAGGATATGAATTTTTTCAGCTCGGCTTCACCCATATAAATTAAAGCGTGCTTGAGCGAGCCGATTTTTTGACTACGACCAAACGCCGAGCTGTTAATGAAGCGTAGTAGTTTGTATGACAACGCAACATCACGCTCGATAATGTCAGATACTTTTTCAATGTCGATTTTCTCTGAGCATGAAGCACTGATAAGCTCTAGTAAGTTTAATTTATTGCTGGTTAATGTTTTACGTTTCATTATTTCCGGTCTAGCAAAAAAGTAACCTTGAAAATAATCAAACCCGAGCATTTTGAGTTGTTCAAATTGCTGAGGGGTTTCTACCCGCTCTGCTAATAGTTTAACCCCAGAGCCGTCTATGCGTTTAACGTATTTAGCAATTTGTAACAAGGTGAAATCTTGTACATCGATTTTGACTATATCGACATAAGGTAAAAAAGCATCCCATTTGGGGTCAAAGTCATGATCATCCAATGCCAATCGATAGCCTTGCTTTTTTATATGGCGACAAGCCTTGAGTAACTCAGAACTGATGGGAACTGACTCTAATATCTCAACCACGGTATTTTCAGGATCGAGTGATGTCGGGAAGCGATGAAGCAAGGTATCTTCGTAAAAATTAACAAAAGCGGTTTTGCCTTGGGTAATCGTTTCCAGCCCAGTCATTAAATGATTTTGGGTTAATATTTTTGATGTGGCTTGATCTGGGCACATATCTGCCGGAAAGCAGTTTTCTACCCCATCTCGAAATAACAGCTCATAAGCGATTACTTCTGCTTTGTCATTGAGTATTGCCTGACGGGCAACGTATGTTTCCATAAACTTAAATAAACCTATAAAACCGAGTTTACATCACACTCCAAATTCAGGAGTGGTAATGATGTTTGTATCTGAATTGCAGTCCTTATCAATTACAGAGCTCTACTCAACTAGTGTCTAATTTAACAACTAATGTTCGACTGGAAGGCTAGCTTAGCTAGTAATGTTGCAATCGAAAAGCGTCGCATGTAGCAGAATTATGTAACGGCAGGGTTATGAGTATATTCCTATGTGTGAACTAAATGTAAGTCATTTGTTTAAAATAAAGCGTTATTAAAAATTAATAATAGTGATAATTAAGATCTAACCACGGCTACAGCCCATATAAAATAAGGCTTATAACTGTTATTTAAAAAATAATGTGATGAAATGCCAATAAAATCCGATAAAAATTAGCAGTCTCCCTAGTAGAGTGCTAGATTCTTAGCACTCTATTTGTTAGAGTGCTAATCATAGGTTGATAAATGATCGCTAAGCCACGCCACATAAGGGTTGGTAGCGATAAGACAAAAAACTGTTTTTGTCTAATTTGAGTTAAGAGTAAATAGGAGTTCTGCATGACTACAACAGCATTAGCTATCGTACCTCAGGTCGGCAGTTTAGATTCTTACATTCAAGGTGTGAATAGCATCCCTGTTCTAAGTGTTGAAGAAGAACGCGAGCTATCAAAAGATTTATATGATAACCAGAATTTAGAAGCTGCTCAGCGCTTAATTATGTCGCACTTGCGCTTTGTTGTGCATGTTGCCAAAAGCTATTCTGGTTATGGTTTACCTCAAGCTGACCTTATTCAGGAAGGTAATGTTGGCTTAATGAAAGCGGTTAAGCGTTTTGACCCTAGTGTAGGTGTGCGCTTAGTGTCTTTCGCTGTTCATTGGATTAAAGCTGAAATTCACGAATACGTATTAAAGAACTGGCGTATTGTTAAAGTTGCTACCACTAAGGCGCAACGTAAATTGTTCTTTAACCTACGTAAATCGAAAAAGCGTTTAGGCTGGTTTAACCAAGACGAAGTCAAAGCCGTAGCGGAAGATTTAGGTGTATCAACATCAGAAGTATTGGAAATGGAATCGCGCATGAGCAGCCAAGACCAAACTTTTGATTTACCGGTTGATGACGATGACGGTTCTGCCTCTTTTGCTCCCGCTCAATACTTAGAAGATTCATCTTCTGACGTAGCTGAGAGTGTATCTGGTCAGCAATGGGAAGATCACGCTAATACACGTTTATTAAGTGCAATACGCACCTTAGATGAGCGTAGCCAAGATATTATTCGTGCTCGTTGGTTAGACGACGATAGCAAAATGACATTGCAAGAGTTGGCGGCTAAGTACAGTGTATCGGCTGAGCGTGTTCGTCAGTTAGAAAAGAACGCAATGAAAAAATTGAAGAATGCCATGGGTGAGTTATAGTTCCCCATTCATTCTGTTTATAATAAAAAGCCGAGCTTAGCTCGGCTTTTTACTTTCTGGATTTAATTTATGCAGTGTCGACTCGGCTGTGGTGCTTGCTGCATCGCGCCTTCTATTTCCGCCAGTATCCCCGGAATGCCGAATGGTAAACCGGCCGGTGTGCGCTGTATTCAGTTAGATGAAAATAACTTGTGTAAAATATTTGGCCAACCTGAGCGACCCGCAGTGTGTAGTCATTTTAAGCCAGATATTGATGTATGTGGCGATAGCAACGAGCAAGCTATGACGATTATTACCGAGCTTGAAAACTTAACGTCTTAAGCTTGTTTTTATTTTTTAGGCATTGGTTTTAAAAACCAATGCCTCATTAGTAAAGGCTTGTAGCCTTATTTGCTATAAAAACGCTCAATTTCATTCAAACATTTTTTGCCGGCCAATCATTTGCTGTACAGTGTAAATTAAGAATGTACACCCTGCCGCGACAATAACGTAAGCCATGCCGTCGTTACCTAATAAATCGATAAATAGGCCGATGAGTACCAAGCCTAAAATGCCACCTAATGAATCCATTAAGGTGTAACTCATGTTGCTCGACATTTGATCTTGGCTATGAAAGCGTTCGCCTATTACGGTTAACCCCATGGCGTAAATTCCCCCCATACAACCGCCCCAAATAAACAATAAACACAGAGCAAATAGATAATGAGCATACACGGCCAGCGATAAAAAGACGGCGCAAACTACCGCGACAAATACACAAAGCAACACCAAACTTTGGCGATTAATAAAGCTAGAGCAAGTGCTGATCAACATACCTAAAATGACGCTGCCCATCATAAACGCTGTCATGAGTAATGTGGCTTGCTGGTCATTCAAACCGCTGTTTATGCCGTATAACGTCAGGAAGTTGGGCAAGCCGTAAAAACTAATACCGCCAACTAGTGCTGAGAATAAAATGATTTTCGCGTGGCGATAAATAAAACGCACGCGAATTTGACTATCCACACTGAAAATTTGCTTTTGACCACCTAAAAACAGCATTAAACACATCGGCAGTAAAATCAGTACTGAGTTAAAGTAAAAGCGATTGATCGTTGCTGGTAAAGATTGCAAAACGACCGGACCTAAGGCCACGCCGCTAGATAAGGCCGAGGAGAATAAGCCCATTAACAAACCTTTTGATTTACCTAACGTAAAACTGGCCAGCCAAGTTTGAATTAATACAATCAGCATGCCTGTGGTGGCGCCGTAAACAAAAATACCAGCAAGCCATAATAAGTAATTATCGTTATGCGCCAATAAAGCAATGGCGATAGCGCGTGAGCATGACAGAATAACTAGCGTGCAAAATAACCCTAACTTTTGAATTAAACGCGCGAGCTGCGAATAAAGCATCAGCATGGCCAGTATTTCAAATGACATGGCAATACCAATTAACATATTGCTGATCCCTTGCAGGCTCAGGATCACGGGAAAGGTGACGTAGTTGATGCCAGAGGACAGTTGTACCAGTAAGGTCACAATAATCAGTGTAATGGCAGTTTTCATCTGGCTTACACCTTGTCGACTGTAAAGAGCAAACTAAACTGCCAATTTACGGCGGAAAGAGTTTGACGTTCATAACTTTCTAATTGATAGCTGGTGTCAATATTTGATAAGCCATTGCGCACTTGATGTAGCCACAACCAAGCTTGGTTTTGTTCGCTTATTTGCCAAGCTAAAGGTAAGGTAAATGCCTGCGGATCGCCCGTTAACACCTTATGTATTGCATCCGTCAACTCGTTTGACTGGCAAGTGATCCGTAATTTTAATTGCCATGTCATAACTTGTTCTTCGCTAATCATTAGTTGGCATTGATTAATTGGGTTAAGTCTATCGAGTGCTTGCAACAATAAGCTTAACTGCTGTTTTATAGGCTCGGCATACCCTTTTACACATTCAGGTAGTTCTTCGCTATATTGCATTGTCGGCTTATGACTTAATTTTGCAACAATACCTGTTAGCAGATCTTCAGGGTCAAACTCTTGCTTAGCACTTGGCTTTTGTTGCACAAAACTCAAGCCAAACGATTGCAATATAGTTAATTGTTTAAGATAAGTCGCCGTGTCGATTTGTTGTTGGTTAAAGCGTTCTGTTAAGTTTTTTTGCATGTCTAAATATAGTTGGGCGCTCAATTTATCGGTTTTCTGCTGGTGCTTAACTTGCTGTTTTAACGACGTAAAATTTTCCAGCTCGTTAATCGCAGAGCGGCGCATAAACCACACAGCTAAGCCAACCACTAAACCTAAAAACACTATGGTGATGGTGGCTTTTTCAAAGACGATATTTATTTTTTCAAGGCGCTGATAAAAACCGCTCAGCTCCAAATCCATCCCTAGGGTGCCAACTTGCTGACCTTGGCTGTCATAAAAAGGCGCATAGGCACTAATAAAGGTTCCCCAAACATCTGTGTAGGGCAGCTCGTTAACAAAAGCCTTGCCCAATGTTAATGCTTGCATTAATTCCTCAGAATAATCAGGGTAGGGATCCATTAATGCAGGCGCTAAGTCTGGCTGGCCATCACCATCCCCATCATTTTGTGGGCTAGGGTTAACCACAAAATACACTTTGTCGCCTTGTAGAATATTAGTGTAGATATAGCGCACATCTTTAGATGCTTGGCGAACGGCTTCTAATGGTTGCGCTTGGCTTAGGTATTGCGGATCATCGCGAGGAGTGTCACGAGTAAAGGTTTTATGCAGATCACCATCAATACGGCTTGCCGCAGATTTCACATTCGACAAAAGACCAATTTTAATTTCTTGGTCTAATGTGCTGAGCGACTTGCTATAAACTAAAAATGTCGAGCTACCTAGCAAGGCGATAAACACCAAGGTAACGCCAATCGCTTCTAATAACACTCGGGTTTTTTTATGCTTCAAGGTTTTCATAAATTTTGATTCCACCAAATGAGTAAAGCCATCATCAAGATAAAGCCAATGGGAAACAGATAGCGGCAAGTTTTAATTAAACGCGTATTGGCACTGTTTTCAGGATGACGAACACGATTGATGACTATGAGTAAAATAGCCGCGAAAATGCTGACATAACTAAATATCACCAGCCGTTCGATTAAAGTGGTGTAAGGCAAGTGAGGCAGTAAATTACCTGTATAAAAGTTATAGGCAACAACGGTTAGCATTAGGGTAAATGAGGTTCCTAGGCGTTCACCAAAACCGGCGATCCAGAACACAGCCCATGAGGCGATAATGATCAGGGTTAGTGGCAAAATAAACTGCCAAATATAAAAGTCGGATTTACGCGCTACATCAACCGCAATTGTTAGGCGTGAAAAATTGACATCCGGCTCACCATTATTAGATAAATGCGAATAAGACTGACGACTCACGCTGGCCTGCGGAGCGGATAATTGGCTCCATTGACCATCTAAAGCGTTACCTAAAACTTTAGGAAAAACCTGTGCTTTGCTGATCACTAGCTGGCGTTCGTCGTAGGTAAAGGGCTCCATTAAAACGCTAAATGTTTGTTGATCGAACGGGAATTGCCTAAAGTCCATATCCGTTGTAAACGTGGTAGTAAAACGTTCGTTATATTCAACCCAGTTGTCTGATGAAATGGTCACTCTTTGGTTGGCGATTTCACGCCGCCCTAAAACATTAATAAACTCAATAACGGGCAACCATAAGCCAAACTGTCGAGCTTGCTGGACCTGAATGTTCTCAAACACGCCTGGTTCAATCGTATTGTCTGGCTTATGCCAACGCATAACTAAGTAAGCATCTATTTTGAAACTCTCGTTTTTGGTTTCGACTTGATATAACTTGTTGATATGCAGTGATATTTCTACATGCGTGGCTTGCTGTTGCGCTGAGCTATCTGTGTTTGTTACTTGACTTGCCGCAGTCGGCTCAAGCCTTGGACTAACATTGACATTAACGTGGACATTAGCGTGCACGTTAGCCATACAAAGCAGTGAAGTGATAAACAGCCAGCTAGCTAAGTTCGAGAGGTGCCGATCCCACATAACGCCTCCTTTATTAAAAGGCGTAAGTCAGGGCCAGATACGGCGTGACTTTTTGCCAATCACCATCAAGATGATCGTTATGGCTTTCTAGCGCGACTTGTAACTCAAGCCAATCAAAACTATAGCTAACACCTAAACTGGCGTGGTTATAAAACGCTTTATTAGCATTTTGATAGGCATTGGTATCGTGGTTATAGAGCAAATTGGTGGTGGCAATTAATTGGGCTTTTTCATTAATTGCGTGGCTATACGATAAAAGCAAAATGCTATGCTTTTGACCAACACCGGCGTAGTCGGGCGCAAACCAGTATCCGAATTGCCAATTGTCATTGACTGTGGCTTGTAGGTAAATTTCAGCGTAATTAAGGCTGTTATTCGGGGTAATATCACCAAAATAGCTATAGCTAACTACCCCAGCGTTAAGCGCTAACTCATCGTTAACTTGCCAGCCATAGCCTGTATATAAATCGAGTTCGCTATTGGCGCCAGCAAAGTCGACATTTGACGCCCAAGCGCCCATATACCAACCGGAATCATGAGTAAGATCTATGGCACCACTGAGCGCCGCTTTTTCATTGGTGAGGCTTTGGCCTTTAAATAAATAGTCATTGCCTAGCGTTATGTAACCTGATGTGGTGGCCTGCACGCTACAACTGGTCAGGGCTGTCGCCAATAAGATTTTATTGATGTGATTGGTCATGTTTAGTTCCTTATTAAATTAGCGTAATTGGCTTGGTTTTTTGCGATGTCGTAAGCTTGCTTGTTGGGCTTTGCTCAAGCTGAGCTTGCAACTCTTGCTTTAATGCCGTGACGAATAAATCAATGGTGCTGTGGCTAACGTGCTCCAATATCACTAGGTGACTCATGCGCATCGATTGGCCATTGATTTGTTGCAGATCAGAACACAGCGAAAATCGCTGCATTAGGCCTTGGCTGGGGGCTTTAAAAACAATGATATTGGCATGTGGAATACGTGGCTGTAGGCATAATACTTGTTTGCAGGTGTCTGATAATTGCTCAAGTGTTTGTAATTGCTGATAGGCATATTGCGTGAGTTGTTCAATTTGTTGGCTTAAAGCGATTAAGCCAGATGTGCCTAAGCGAGTGACTTTGTCCCACAGTAATAACGCCGAAAAACCATTGCGCGAACCCGATAGGGTTGTATCGTAACTGCCTATGTAATGTGGCCGGTGCGCACCGGCACTATACAAAGAACGCCGTGTCATAAATAAACCATAAGGCCACGGCGAGCCCAGCCACTTATAAGGGCTGACAGAGATAGACATAACTTGTGCATAGCGAAAATCAAAGCCGGGAATAGGTGATTGCGCAACAGTGCTGGCTTGTTTGCGGCTTGAGCTAAATGTTGAATTTGGGGTTGAGCTGCGCGCCGCATTGAGTTCGATAAAAGGGATGTAGTTAGCCGCGAGTGCGCCATCGACATGCAACCAGTAATTGCGTTGACCACTGCTGTTTTCTTGCTTAAGCACGTGCTGCAATTGTTGGATCGCCAACGGAATATCATCAAACGCGCCGTTAAACGTAGTGCCAAGATTGAGATTCAGAATAATAGGGTGACCCTGTGCCACAAAGAACTCTGCTAATTGGCGTAATGCCGGTATATGTATGCTGCCATCGGCATTGACAGGAACCGCTCGTGGCCATGACTTGCTACTATCTTTAATGCCTGTAGCATCTTCTACACGAATAGGGCAAGCTCCTAATGCCGAGCCAATATCGGCCATATTGTCTAACTGTAATAAGCGACATGCCTTGTTGATGGAGTAGTGGGTTCGCTCAGAAAACAAGACAACAGGTGTTTTAGTGAAAGCTTGACTTAAATATTCACGCGCATTCCACAAGGCGCATAAGTTACCTTCCGTCGCGCCCATGTTGGTTAAATAGCCCCAGTATTGCCGCTCGCTGATATGTTCGTTTTTTGTCGTTCCACTCAAGTGCCAAAGGCGGGCATAAAACTGAATAATGGCTCGCTCAAAAACTTTGGCATTGATGCGGTAATCGCCATCTTCAAAGCCATCGCCAAGGTTGAGCAAGTTCATTGTTAAAAAAGGCTTTATTTCATCTGATAACTGACAATGCTGGTTGGTTTGATAGCCTAAAAAATGCTGCTTAGTATTTTGTAGTTGATGTAAGTACTCGCCAATTAAAGCTTGTTTATCTTCTTTGTTTAGCGGTAGTTCCTTAACCTCTAGTAAGCTTTCGTTCAACATAGAGCGCGGCTATCCTGTTAGCGGGTGATTAGCATGGAGGCTTATGCTAGGGATTGCGTTATGGATTTACTGAGGATTTCTTATGGCAAATTCAGGGGGAATAAATGAATTCGTTAAAAAATGCTTGTTTTCTAACCTGAATAGACAGCAAATGGCTAAATATCTGCTATAAATTTAGTAATAGTCACGGCATTTGTTACAGGCTCTAACAAAAGTCCTAGCAAAAGTGCCAGCAAAAGGAAGTTAAGGGATCATGGTCGTCAGTGATGAATTAATAATGGAAGATTTGGATATTCCCGCCAAGCCAGATCTACTAATCGAAATCGATAATCACCTAAAAGAACAAGAGCCTTGTTTAGCAAGCTTATCCGCTATTATTGCTCGTGATGTGGCGGTGTCGGCGCAAATTCTTAAAATTATCAATTCCTCTGCCTATGGCTTAAGTAAACCTATGGCTAATATTCGTCAAGCGGTGGCGTACATTGGTATTAGTGGCACAATTAATATTGTTAAAAGCTTTGCACTTAAACAGAGTGTGTTACAAGAGCAATGCGCATTAAACCTTGGCCGATTTTGGGATACCGCAGAAGAGCTCGCAAATGCCTGCCTGTATATAGGTAAGCAAGTTAAATCCGATGTACCGGAAGACTATTTTTATGTGTTTGGTTTGTTTCACAATATTGGCGTGCCAATTATGGCCTGCAATTTTGCCAAATACCCCAAAGTACTGGCTAAAGCTAATGAGGATAACCGTTTTAGCTTAGTACAACTGGAGCAAAAGGTCTTTCAAACACAGCACACTAAAGTGGGTTACCATTTGGCTTGTTCGTGGAATTTGCCCAACGAGATCAGTCAAGTGATACGTCATCATCATAATCGTCGCTATTTAGCAAAGGTTGACGATCCTATCTGCGCCCAGTTGTATGCCGTATTTCAATTAGCCGAGAATCTACTCAGTCAAGATCGGCGTTTTATCGATGCGCCAGATTGGCCTTATGTCGAAAAAGCCTGTTTGGATTTGTTGCATATTGATCAAGAAGAGTATGAGCATCTACAGGAAGAGTTATCAGATTTAATGCGCGAAGTCGTTGAGTTTTAGCGCTCTTAGCACCCTTATAACTCACAGTGTCATAACGTTTTTAACGCCATCAGCCGCTAGTTGATCTTTAGACATAATGCATAAGACAAGCGGTTGATGACGATTTCGCTATTATATTGCGGGCTTTACGACTTCTTTACCACTTTGAAAATTTTACCTTTCGGGCTGGAACCATTAATTACCAAATACAGCTCGCCACTCGGTGAAACCGCTACATCGCGTATGCGTTGCTCTATTTTCATGACAACTTCCTCTGCGACGACCTTATTGTCTTGCAACGTTAAACGATGTAACGAGCGAGTAGCCATTCCGCCAACAAATAAATTATTGCGCCATTTAGTAAAGTGCTTACCTTGGTAAAACGCCATGCCGCCAGGTGCAATTGACGGCACCCAGTAATGCTTAGGTTGCTCCATTCCGGCTAACGTGGTTTTGTCTGATATCGGCTTGCCATTGTAATTAATACCATGGGTAATAGTCGGCCAGCCATAATTTAGGCCTTTTTGCACAAGGTTAATTTCATCGCCGCCTCTAGGGCCATGCTCTCCCGCCCACAGTTGCTGAGTTGTGGGGTGGGCGACTAAGCCCTGCGGGTTGCGGTGGCCATATGACCAAATACTTGGCAGGGCATTTTTGTTTTTAACAAAAGGGTTGTCATGAGGAATACTACCATCGTGATGTAAGCGGTGGATTTTACCGTTCGGTTGGCTTAATTCTTGGGCTTGCTGCATATTGCCGCGATCACCAATCGAGAAGTAAACATATTTACTATCCAACACAATTCGCGAGCCAAAATGCACGCCTTTGCCAGTATAAAATTGCTCGTTCGCTTTAAACAAGGTTTGCTGATTAACCCATTGGCCATTGTTGATTTGGCCACGGACTAAGGTGGTCATTGCTTGGCTGTCATCATCTTGGCTAGCTTGTGAATAAGTAAAATAGAGCCAGCCATTTTTAGCGTATTGTGGATCCGGTACTATGTCGAGATACCCGCCTTGGCCTTTAACGCGTGCTTTAGGCGTATTGGTGATAAGTTGCTTGTCTTTATTGGGTTGTTTTAACCAGATCTTGCCCGCTTTTTCTGTCGCGACCCAGCCGCCATTAGGTAAAAAACTTAACGACCAAACCGTACTATCAAATTCGGCGATGCGCTGTAAGCTAAAGTCATGGTGTAAGCTATTAAACACAGTTTCATCAAGCGCGGTCGTTGTGGCTGGCCGTTGTTGTTGCAAGAATTTTTGTTCACGAATAAACACCACCATGGCGCGAATTTCTTTATCGCTTAATGTGATTTTCCAAGCTGGCATTCCAGCGTCGGTTTTACCTTGCTTAATGATGTTGATTAAGTCTTGATCGGTACCGCCAAACTTCCAAGTATCGTCGACTAAATTACTGCCTAAGCCACCTTGTAAATTTTTACCATGGCAACTCGCACAGTGTTTTTCGTAGGTTTTTTGTATTTGACCTTCACCTACGCCAAAACCAACGGCTGAGCAGACTAAAGGCAAGAGTGATAGCAGTAAACAATAGGCTTTTAAATAGGGCTTTACCATCTTTTTATTCTCAAATTGTGTGGCGCACAATGTCCTGTGCAGATAAGGAGATTATTTTAGGTTTAGTGTGGGAAGTAAATAAAAAAATGGAAGTGACAACGCACTTCCATTTTTTAGGGGGGCAACGGCTAGCTAAGCTAGCAGACTAGCGATTAATCAAAGCTGAAGCTATGCATAGCTTCCACTACTTCGCCGTTAAAGTTGGTGGCTGACGTTTTCACCTTAACCACAGAGCCTTTGGCTAAACCTGAAATATCAAATTGCGCGGTTAAAGGCAGAGTATTGTCGAATGAAACCTTTTTAAAGCCTGAGCCCGTATCAATTAAGGTGGTTAACTCAAATACCGGCACAGGGTTTTGCTCTATATTTGACAACGCGTACTTTAACTCGACATCAGTACCTTCTTTAACTGGCTCGCCAATTAGGCTGAGTTTGCCTAATTTACTGGGCTTGATCGCCGAGTTAGCTTTTAATATTTTGTAGGTCAGTGGCGCTACGCTAACATTTACCTTACCGCCAGAGGTGGCTACCGCTTGGCCGGACAGCACGTCGCTGTAGCCATTGGCTGTGGCTTGTAAGCTTACCGATTTGTCTGCCAATGAGGTATTAAATACCAATAGATACTCGACTGGGTTATCTAACTCAACACGTGAAAATGCATAAATGCCAGGGCCATCCGTTGTTACGTAGCGCGTGTGATGTTCGCCACGGCGCAAGGCTGAATGAGCTTTGTAAATGCTGCCAAGTTCAGCAAAAGCTTGGTACAAGGGGTGATCTTTATCAAAGTTATCATCGGCTGGGGTTTTGTCTGTACCGACTAAATCTTCGCTGGCAAACTCAGCTACTTTAGATGGCATCATATCTTGGCGGGCTGCCATGTCGTTACCTTTACCAGCAAAGCCTTGCTCGTCACCATAATATATGACCGGAATACCACGCGAGAAATACATTAGCGCATGCGCGACAACGATTTTATCTATTTTTTGTGCTTCGGTTAGTGGCGTTTTTACTTTATCTAAAAAGTGTGCAAAGCGCCCCATATCATGGTTGCCAATAAAGGTTGGGTTAAGGTGAACGTTGCTATCTCCGTCGTTATATACGTCGTCTTGGTCAATTAACTCTTTAAGCTTATGAGTACCACTTTCGTTAACGAATAAATCGTAAGCAGCGCCTTGGAAGCCAAAGTCTAAGATAGCCGGCATATTGCCGTCAGACGTATAGTGACTGAGTATTTTCGGGTTACCGTCATACACTTCACCAAAAATATGGAAGTTAGGAATACCTGCATCTTGCGCGTGCTTCATAATAGCCGGTGTGAACTCAGCCCAAAATTCCGTGTTGACGTGCTTAACCGTATCCACTCGGAAACCATCTGGTTTAAAGTCGTCTACAATATCTTTAAAGATCTCTATCATGCCTTTGACAACACGCGGGTCATCTGTATTTACATCATCTAAGCCTGCAAAGTCGCCGTATACAGAGCTTTCGCCTTGCCAAAAGCTATCGCCTTGGTTGTGATAATAGATAGGATCATTGAGCCACTCTGGCACTTTGATGTTTTCAGAGCCTTCAGGAATGACGATAGTATAAGGATTGGTTTTAATTTCTTCTTTGCTACGGAAAGGACAAGAACCGGAATCAAGCGACCATTTTTCGCCTTTTTCACCATGACATTCAGTGTATTTGATAACATCAGCAGTGTGATTGGTAATGATGTCGAAGTAGACTTTCATACCACGAGCATGAGCCGCATTGATCAGGTTTTTTAGATCTTGGTTGCTACCTAGATGCGGGTCGATTTCAGTGAAGTCCAACACCCAATAACCATGATAGCCGGTGATATTGCCTTGCACAGCTTGGTTACGCAAAATGGGGGTCATCCAAATGGCGGTTACGCCCATGTCTTCTAAATAATCCAGCTTGTCTTGCAAGCCTTTCATATCACCACCGTGAAAGTGGCTCTTTTTACTCGGATCAAACCCGCCGTATGATTCAGGAATGTCTGGGTTACCCATGTCATTACTGGGATCGCCGTTATGAAAACGGTCTGGCATCACAAAATAAAAAACATCGTCACGCACATCTCGATTTAAATAATCAGCATAGATATCTTTTTTTACGGTAGTCGTTTTGGCTTGATCGACTTGGCTGCTACAGCCCGCTATGCCGAGAGCCATTGCTAAGCTGGATGCTAAAGCAATTCGGTTCAGATTGAATTTATTGAAGTTTTTTATCATGTGTGCTCGCCAATTGCTCGAAAGTTAATCAGTTGTTAATAGATGTAACTATAAACAAAGAATTGGCACTTGGCTGTTTTTTGCAAACGTATGCGGTTAAATTAATTCGAGATTATCGCCTTGTCGCTCAAGTTTAGAGTTTCATTGTCTATTCTAATTTTCGACTTTGCGCGCATTAATTTGCTCTGTCTTTTCTATCAATATCAATTTACTCAAGCTAAAAAATCGATGAGAAAAGTGGATTGCGAGTAGGATTTTATTTGCGCTTTTTTTTGCATTTTTTCAGCTCCGTTATCCATGTTTTTTTAGTTTTTAGCAGCTTGTTATTAAAAGTTAGGCATTGGATTTGAAAACCAATGCCTCATTCATAAAGGGCTGTAAGCCTATTTTGTTGAAAAACGTTAATTTAAAGATTATTTGCCCAACAAAAATATCAATGGAATATGCAAGCGTTGCTGCCAGTCATTTTCTGTATGGGCTGCGCCGGCAAAAAATTGGGTTTGCCAATGTTTTTTATCATAGCCTTTGGCACTAATTAGTGTATCAACTTGTTGCTGTAATGCCGGATAAAGCGCATCTAAGGTTTGATCACCATAATCAAAATAGAGTTTGTGCGCACCTGCAGCGGGTAAATACTGTTCAACATATTGATAAAAGGCTTGCGGGATCGGGTTGTTATCTAATGTATGCTTGCCCGGCCAATGGGTCGACATACAAGCCACGCCGCCGAATACCTTGGGGTATTCGCTAAGCGCGTACATTGAAATTAAGCCTCCCATACTCGAGCCAAGCATAAAGGTATGTTCGGCGTTGCTATGTACTGCGTAATGTTGGTCAATATAAGGCTTAAGCTCAGTTACAACGAACTTGAGAAAACTATCGGATTGTACTTTGGCACCAAACAATTTTTCATTATCACTGCGCATCGTGCCATATAGTGCTTGCTGTTGTGCGTGAGACAGTAACTCAAACGCTTTTTGCGGAAAGTATTCAGCCCGACGTAAATCAACGCCGCCATTATCAATGCCAACGATAATAAAAGGCTTAACATTATTGGCTTTAATTAAATCCGCAGCCACATTATCCGCCGCCCATTCTTGACCATTCCACGTGATACTGGCATCAAATAACATTTGGCCATCGTGCATGTATAGCACCGCGAGTTTGTCACCCTTGCTTGCTAGGTCTGTGTATTGTTTGGGTAACCATATGCGGATAGAGCGGGGAGCAACATATTTAGATGGAAAATGATTGATGATAGTTAATTGACCACTATCGATTTGTCGTGTTGCAGTGATTAACTTTTCAAGATCAAGCGGGAGTTCATTATTAGTCGACTGAGCTAATGTTTTATGTGGCAGTAGGCCAATACTAATTAGTAGCGCAGATAATGAAGAAAGTAATTTTTTTAGCATAAGCAATAAAAACAAAGCAAGCAGAGGTTTAAGCATAATTGAGCCGGCCTAAAAGTGCGAATGTTTGCCAATTTTGCGGTTACTTCTTCAACTGAAATTAATCGTTATTTATAACAAAGCAGAATAAAAACGAGGTAAAAAAACTTAGCGTAAATTTAAAAAATTGTTAAATTAAACGCTGGTCAGTTATAACTAAAAATATATGGACAACAGTGACATGGAAATAATACCCCTCACCACACTAAGCGTGCAGGAACGAATCACGCATTATGCCAAACCCAATTAGTTCTTAACCCTTATAGCGACAGCAGGGAATTTTATGAAACATAGCTTATTTGCCGCCTTGTTACTTAGTGTGGCGTCAATGAGTAGTTTGCAAGCTGCATTACTACCCAGTAAAACACATGGCAATACGGTTTATTTTGCCGATGATACATCGACCCAGATTCAACGTTATTCACTTGATGAAGAAAAGTTTTTAACTGAAATAACCTTAAGTGCAGCACCTAATGCGCTGCATGTTGATGCTTCTGGTATTTATGTCAGTATAGGTAATGATATTGTCAAATTATCGTTAACTGGCGATACCAGCACTACGCTAAGAACCACCAGTAAAACGGTAACAGGTATCACGGCGTCAGATAATTATTTGTATTTATCGGCGGGTGGTTATCTGCAATCACTCAATAAAGTCGATGGTTCTTTTGTACAAGAAGCTAATGTTTGGCCGTATTCTGATTCATTTGACAGTGCTCTTTCTTTATCTGCTGATGGCCAATATTTATTGGCTAATTCAAAAGGTTATTCGCCGGCTGATGTTTATCGCGTCACGTTAGATACCGAAGGAACCTTTGGTAGTTTATCTGAGGCCCCCTATCATGGTGATTATTCGATAGGTACTCGCTTTCAATCATTTCCCACTTTGCATCGAGCAACAGATACCTCGGGAAATGTTTATAATTTAAATGATTTAACTCATGCCGGTGATCTAGGCGGTGAATATAGAGATATTGCTTTTTGGCAAGGTGTACCACTTGTACTACGCGATAATAAGGTTTTTTCTTATGATCGTTCACTAAGCGAAAGCGGTCAGTATGCTCTCGGAGATAGCCTGTGGGCGCAGCAAGTGGTGGTATATCAGGATAAGGTGTTTGCTTTTCAATTAGATAATAGTGAAACACCAAGCGATGTGACATTAAACCCTGTGCCTAGTTTACCTAGTGTTCAGGTTATTGATGTTAGCCAAACGGGTGTGGTGGACCCGAGCGTGGTTATTGATTCTTCTACAGTGGAGTTTCAGCCAAGTGGCGCTGTCATTAACCCTACAAGTGATGTTATTTACCTATTAGATAAGCAAACATTGGCTGTGCATCGTTGGTCAGTAGCGGCTAAGCAATACTTATCTCCTTTATTACTAAGCCAAGCGCCTAAGTCTATGCTGTTTTCGGCGGCTCACAATCGTGTTTATTTAGCCTATGGTGATGGCAAGTTAACGTATATTGATTTAACCGATAACAGTGAACATGATTTTTATCAGTTTTCAGCAATTGGAGATCTCATTTCCGCTGGCGAATTTATTGTCGTGGCTGGAGGGAGCTATGGCAATAAACAGATTGTTGTATTAGACAAAACAGCAGCGGTTAAAGCGAACAAGTTTTCAGGTTATATCAACTATTTAGCTTGGAACCCGCAATATTCAAGCATTTACCAATCACATAGCCATTTGTATTATCAAGCCTATTTAGACCCAGCAACGGGTGCCTTGGGTGAGTTTAAATTCGCTAGTTCAGGTAGCTGTTTTGATTCAGCACCAATAAAAGTGAAAAGTAACGGTAAGTATTTGGCGTTACGTACGGGCTGTGTAGCTGATGGTATAACCTTAGCATCTCAGACCGACATCAATGATGGTCAAGATTTTCAAGATGTCGCCTTTTTATACGATGGGTTATTTTCGTTAGCAGGCGTCGACTCGAATACCTATAGTCAATTAAAGCGTTGGGATAACACATTTAGCGAAGACAGCAGTGCATTTGACGAAATTCAAGGGCAGCCTTATGCCTTATTAGCGAATGAAACGACAGGTCAGTTACACCTTGTTCATATTGTTAATAATAAACCGGCCATTAAGTCATATACTTTCACTTCGCAAGATGACGACAATGACGGCTACGATAACCATTTAGATGCGTTTCCAAGTGATGCCAGTGAATGGGCTGATTTTGATAATGATGGTATAGGTAACAACGCCGATACCGATGATGACAACGACGACAGATTAGATGTTAATGACCGTTTTCCGTTGAACGCCAGTGAATGGCAAGATACCGATGGTGATGGCATTGGCGATAACTCAGACCTTGATGTTGATGGTGATGGTGTTCTAAACACGGACGATAGATTTTACTTAGATCCTAATGAAAGCGCCGACTTTGATTTTGATGGTATCGGTGATAACGCCGACCCCGATGATGACAATGATGGTTATCTGGATACGGTCGATAAATTCCCATTTGATAGTAGCGAGTGGTTTGATATTGATGGCGACGGTATTGGTAACAATCAAGATAGCGATGATGGTGAATTTGCGGTTAAAGCAACAGCAATTGATGCGTTAGGCGACAAAATTTATTTATTAGACGATGAACTCGCGCAGATCCATGTTTGGTCGGTTAGTCAAAGTGCTTATTTAAGCCCTATTCCCATTACTAGCCAAGCCAACGATATGGTGTATTCGGCAAAGCATGATCGTTTATATTTGTCTTATGCGGATGGCAATATCCGTTACATTGATGTGAGTGATAACTCGGAGCATGCTTTTGTCAATATCGGCTCAAGTTTATCGGCTATTACCGCGGCGGGTGATTATATTGTAGCTAAGGGTAGCGATGGCGCTTGGGGTTCGTTTAGCATTTACGATGCTACTGGTCAACGTACGCATTGGGAAGATTGGGTTGCGCCTACCTACTTTATGACGTGGAATGGGGTACGCAATCGCCTTTATTATATTAGCCGCTATTCACCATCAGATCTGCGCTGGAAGCAACTCGACCCAACTACAGGTAAAATTACCGGTGAATATGAAAGCCCTTATCATGATAGCGACGGTTGGGTTGACCCGATCCGTGTATCAGAAAATGGTAAAATGGCCTCGTTAAATTCAGGCCGAATTGTTAATGCGCGTAGCTTAGAAACAAAGACTACGCTAACAAACGCCGAAAACCTTAAAGACACAGCGTGGTTGTTTGGCAATTTATTTACCCTGCAAGCCAATAACAACAATAGCCAGTTAAAACGCTACCTCAGTGACTTTACTCTTGATCAAGCTAACAGCCATGACATTACGGGTGAGCCTATTGCGTTATTGCCAAGTGACAGTACAGGCAAAATTCATGTTATTTATAATGCGCAAGGGATCCCTAGCTTTAAAAGCTATGATTTTGTCGCGGCAGATGATGATAACGATGGTTATTTAAATCACCTAGATGACTTCCCTAATGATAGCGCCGACTGGGCTGATTTTGATGAAGATGATATTGGTGATAATACCGACACTGATGATGATAACGACGGCCGTTCTGATCTAATTGATGCTTTCCCATTTGATAAACATGAGTGGCAAGATACCGACAGTGACGGTTTAGGCGACAACAGTGATCCTGACGATGATAACGATGGGGTTGAAGATGCGGAAGACCGTTTCCCAACCGATGCATCTGAGTCGTTAGATTTTGACAATGATGGAACCGGTGATAATGCTGATACGGATGATGACAATGATGGTATCAGTGACAACGATGATGCTTTCCCATTAGACAACACTGAATGGGCAGACACGGATCAGGATGGTATTGGTAACAATACGGATACGGATGATGACGGTGATGGGGTTAAAGACAGTCAAGATTTTTATCCTACCGATGCAACGCGTAGTGCAATTGTTGCCGAGGACTTTTTCCCAACGAATGCGGGGAGTACTTGGAACTACAATGGTAATCGTGCAAGTTTAGGCAATGCTATTAATGTCGCCGGACAAAACATAACGCCATTGACGTTTAGCTCGCGCTCGCGCTTGTACTTAAAAGTGGATAACAATCAAATCAAGTTATACGGTTTTTATTTACCGAATGTTTCAACCGGTTATGGTGATTTTGCGACAGATATTAAACTGGACCAAGGGATTAATATTTTAGCGAGCCGCAACACTAGGGGTAACGGTGAAGTCGATATTTCGCCAACCTATGGCAAGCGAGGTATTAATTGGTCAGCTCAGGTTAATTACTTAACACCTGAGTCCATATCAACAGCCGCAGGGCAATTTGATGCTTTACGTACTCATGTGTCGTTCAATGGCACCGCTAATGTTGATGGTGCGCACGTTGACTTGTATTACGATGTCACTTTCTGGTTAGCCGAGAACGTAGGTATTGTTAAATTTGCTGAATACGGCTGGGAATCAGAGCTGTTAAATTACAACATTAGCTCGCAGAAACCCAGTGATGAAGGCGATGCACCTTCGGCTGATGGTGAAGGTGGCGGCGGTAGTCTAGGATGGCTACTAGTTGGCGTGGGTTTAATCGCCTGTCGTCGATTTAAGCGCGCAGCTTAATAACATAAAAAACCTGTGGGCAGATTGCGGCGAACGCTGCAATCTGCTCGCTTCTTTTTGTTACACATCCCACAATAAATACACCGTAGGTTGCCATGAGCGCAGCGAATCGCAACACGAGCATGTTGCAGGTGTAAGCCCAACAGATAGAAGTTTTGCCATTGGTTTATATTAACAATGGTGCGGTTCGTGAAACTCACATCACCCTACATGCAAATGGATTGAACCGTCATGTATATGCATCAATAAATACACGTAGGTTGCCATGAGCGCAGCGAATCGCAACAGGATTATGTTGCAGGTGTAAGCCCAACAAATAGAAGTTTTGCCATTGGTTTATATTAACATTGGTGCGGCTCGTGAAACTCGCAGCACCCTAGTGTGTTACGAGTTATCAACAATAAATGGAGGTATTGGACGATAACGCAACTATATAAAACATGATGGTTTGGCCCATCCCATCGGCATTCAGGTGCAGGTGGAAACCACCTTATGCGGCTTTGGTAAAGAGCCATCGTCGTGAGCGATAAGGAAAAGGCAAACACAATGATTTGTCAGGTGTGAGTTAAAGAGACGAACAGTGTAGGTGTCGAAACTGGAGAACGTTGTATCCCGAAACCAAACGACTAGGGTGCGTTTGGGAAGAGCTTAGAGGTCACCTGATTACCAACTAAGTGGGAGCCGGCATAGAGCTGACGTGAATTTAACTTGGGGTTTTATATGGAACGTAAGAACCAGTCGCTTTGATGTTAACAGATACCCTCGAATGGTAACCCCATGAGAGTCAAATCTGGATGCAAAGCACTGGGGCGGAGCAACTCGTAGTAGTGATGATGATAGCTGTAATGGTTATTTAGCGAAGGGGTTGCCTTGTTTTAAATGAAATATTCATCAACTGCTACAGCAGGAGGAATGATTGATTTCAGCAAAACCATTTAGTATTTCGAAATGGACAGTTTATGAAGCCTGGTTACGTGTAAAAGCCAACGGTGGAGCGGCTGGTATTGATGAACAGTCGATTAGTGATTTTGAACAGGACTTGAAAAAGAATCTGTACAAGATTTGGAATCGAATGTCATCAGGAAGCTACTTTCCACCAACGGTGAAGCGAGTCGAAATCCCCAAGGATAAAGGAATTCGAGTACTAGGCATACCCACGGTCTCAGACCGAGTGGCACAGATGGTCGTCAAGATGGAGCTGGAGCCTGAATTAGAATCGGTATTCGATAATGATTCATATGGCTACAGACCTAACCGCAGCGCGCATGATGCACTTACCATCACGCGCAAGCGTTGTTGGCAATACGACTGGGTGATTGATTTAGATATCAAAGGCTTCTTTGACAATCTGAATTGGGAATTATTGGGTAAAGCGTTACGCAAACATACCAATAACCCATGGGTATTACTCTATATCGACCGTTGGCTTAAAGCGCCAATGGAAACCTCGGATGGTCTGATAATAGAGCGAACGAAAGGGACACCACAAGGAGGCGTGATTAGCCCATTATTGGCGAATTTGTTTCTCCACTATGCATTCGACATGTGGCTGCGAAGAGAACACCCCGATGTTCAATTTGCACGCTATGCGGACGATGCAGTAGTTCACTGTCGTAGTGAGCAAGAAGCAAGGGCGTTAAAGCATGCAATAGAGCAACGCATGTTGGATTGCTGTTTAGAGTGTCATCCAGAGAAAACCAAACTGGTTTACTGCTTTGATGCTAAAAGACGACAACCATATGATGTTGTTAGTTTTGACTTTCTTGGTTACTGTTTTAGGCCAAGGCTGGTAAGAAGCCGCTGGAGTGGAATGTTCGTGAGTTTTACGCCTGCAATAAGCCCTAAGGCCAAGCAGAAAATTAGAACTCAGATTAAAAGCTATGAGTTACACAGGCGAACAACACTCACTATCCGTGATTTAGCGAACAAGCTCAATCCAATTTTAAAAGGCTGGATTGAATATTATGGGCGTTATTGGAAAACGGAGTTGAAGTCGGTGTTTTATGTGCTTAATCAAAGGCTATTGAAATGGGCGAAATCGAAATACAAACGGCTGCGAACAAGTAATCCGAAAGTGAACAAATGGTTGATAGGTGTTTACCAATCGCAACCAAACTTGTTTGCACATTGGCAGCTTGGTTGCAGACCGTAAATGGTGAAACGAGAGGAGCCGTATGAATCGAGAGGTTCACGTACGGATCTGTGAGAGGCTGAGGGGGAAGTTCCCTCGGTCTACTCGACCGTTTCGACTCACTCCAACGGCAAGCCAATCCTCACCTGTAACCCACCCTCAACTTTATTCTGCAAACTAATCTGGCCATGGTGAGCTTCGACTATTTCGCGACATAAGGCTAAGCCTAAACCCGTACCTTGCTGTTTGGTTGAGTAAAACGGAATTAACGCGTTTTGTAGTTCTTGCTCATTCATGCCTTTGCCCGCATCTTCTATGGTTAACAGGGCTAGTGATTGACTAGTTTGGGTTTGTAAATCTAGTTTAATTGCATCTGGTTTAGAGCCTGATTCATGGGCATTTTTAAGTAGATTAATCAGTAATTGCTCAAACTGGCTAGGGTCAACTTTGAGTTGCTGTAAGTCTTGCTGTTCGGCCTGTATTTGAAAGGTAAATTGAGTTTGTTGCTGTAGCTCGTTTAAAAAGGCTGGCCAGTCTAATACTTGACGTTGTGGTTCAGGTAAGCGGGCGAACTCGGCGTAGCCAGCGATAAACTGGCTTAAATGTTTGATGCGTTTATCTATGGTGTTAAACACCAAACTAAGCTTTTCGTCGCCTTTTTGCTCGATCAGAATTTTACCTGAATGGGTCATTGACGAAATAGGGGCAATCGAATTATTGATTTCATGGCTGATCACTCGAATGACCTTTTTCCAAACACTGACTTCTTGACGGTTAAACTCACGGGTTAGCTGTTTAAATAAATACAGTTTGTGTTGCTGGCCGTTAAGCTGAAAATCACCGGTGGATAGGTGCCAAGTTTGGCTTTCGGCTTTATGCGCTTCTTGGCTATTTTTTGGGGAGTTGGCTTTGGCATTTTCTTTCTCTTTCTCGCCGTCGGTTATTGGCTCCAAGGTAAATAAACCGTCTTGGCCATGTTCTATTGCTTGGCTAATGGTTTGTGGCCAGTTTAGGGTCAAATCACTCAGTAAACTGCCATCTTGATTATGGCCTTTATTTAGCCACTGCCGAGCGGCTAAATTACTATAGATTAGGCGTTGATTTTGGTCGAACAACAGCATTGCTAAAGGCGAATTTTGATTAACCTTATCTAGCAGTAATTCGCGATGGTAAATATTTTGTCTTTGTTGGCGTAATGCCGCCGCAACTTGATTGACCTGTTGGCTAATCTGCCCAAACTCATCATTACTGGTTTGACTGACGGTAGCGTTAAACTCACCATCCTGCAAATTAAGTAAGCTAACTTGTAGTGCTTGAATGCTCTTGTTGAGGTTTTTAAGTAATGCGGCAGACACCAACCAGCTTAGTGCTAACGATAAAGCCAGTACCCAAGTGATTAATGATTGGCTAAGGTCAACATTTTTAAAATAGAGGATCAGCAATACGAGTGACGTAGCGATTAAGCAACTACAAATACAGGCTGTGATTAAACGAGAATGTAAGGTTTTAAACCTAAGCTTGCTAAGCATTTTAACCGTCACTATTTACTGTCTTCTACCGTTAATTTGTACTTACTAATACGTCGATATAAAGCTTGGCGGCTTAAGCCCAAAGATTTAGCAGCACGGCTAATATTGCCTTGGGCATTATCTATAGCTTGTTGAATACTTTGTGGGTCAATGTCGTTAGCAGCGCTTGGCTTTTGTTGCTCGCCTTCTGCGTTTAGGGTTAAACCAAAGTCTTGAGCTTGCAAGGTTTCGGATTGGCTTAATATCATTGCTCGTTGGCAGGTGTTTTGTAATTCACGTACATTGCCCGGCCAGTCATGCTGTTCTAGTGCTTGTTTAGCTTGGCTACTTAGCTGCTTTTGTTCACCAATAAAAGCTTCGGCTAATGGGATAATATCGGCTTGGCGTTGTTTTAATTCGGCAACATTTAGCTCAATCACATTGAGGCGATAGTACAGATCTTCGCGGAACTTTCCTTGTTGAATATCTTGCTTAAGATCGGCATTGGTGGCACTGATTATTCTGACGTTAACTTTTTGGGTTTGATGGCTACCTAAAGGTTCAAACTCACCGGTTTGCAGTACACGCAATAATTTAACTTGGCCAGATAAAGGCAAGTTGCCGATTTCATCTAAAAACAAAGTACCGCCATCGGCAGCGGTAAAGCGGCCAACCCGTTTTTTAGTTAACCCTGTATAAGCGCCTGGCTCAGCGCCAAATAGTTCCGCTTCCATTAAATCGATTGGCAGCGCGCCGACATTAACCTTAACAAAAGGTTGGCTGGCGCGTTGTGAATTAGCTTGGACTATCTCGGCGATCTTTTCTTTACCTGCGCCGTTAGCGCCTGTGATTAATACTGGAATATCGGCTTTGGCAACTTGCACTGCCATATCAACTAAATTGCGCATCACTTGGCTGGCAAAAATCAAACCACATAGATTAGGCTGATCTGAATGGGTATTGGATGAAGTGCTTGTCAGTTGTTGATGCAATTGCTGGTTTTGTTGTCTTAGCTCCAGCATTTCTAGCAGATTTTTAATACTGGTTAACAGCTTACTGTCATCCCAAGGTTTGCTTAAGTAATCGGCTGCGCCGTCTTTGACTAGTTCAACCGCGGTTTCTAGCTGCGCCCAAGCCGTGATTAGGATAATTGGCAGATCAGGATTAAGGTCGCGCAATTGATAAAACAATTCACGACCTTCAATACCGCTTGTGGTGTCTTGGCTAAAGTTCATATCTTGGATCACCAAGCTAATGCTTTGAAACATCACGGCTTTAACCGCATCGGCAGGATTGCTACAGATCACCGTTTGATAACCGTGAATATCCAGCAGTAGATCCAATGCCTGACAAACATCTGGATTATCATCAACGATTAGAATTTTATCCTTGGTCACAAGTGGTTCCTGTTGTTTTTTTGTACCTAAATCAAGATTAAATACTTATCTTCACCCTGAGCGCGAAGCAGTCGAAGGGTTCATTTTATCTAAGATACACACGACCCTTCGACTTCGCTCAGGGTGAGTATAAATAGTAGGTGAGCATTTATGCTTACAAAGCTTGCACACGGAATGTAAGGCTAAAGCCTCACCCACAACGAATACAATTAAGCCGTTCTGGTTGCGATGGCTGGCGATATATTGGCGGCGCGCAGTGCTGGCCAAAATGTCGCTGCTTGGCCAATAAACAATATGGCTAACAGCGCCCATAATAATTGTTCGACCGGTAATTTCGCTACTTCAAAGTATTGAATTAACTGGTTATTTAAGCCAATCGCTAAGGCGATACCTAGTACTATTCCGGTAAACAATAGAATAAGGTTTTCTAGCATAAAGTGCAGCACTATATCTTGTTTGCTAGCGCCTAATGCGCGGCGTGTACCAATTTGTTTTATACGGCGATTAATATTAAACAAGGTCATGCCAATAATGCCGAGTGCGGTAATCATTAATAGGGCAACAACCAAGGTCATTAGCACATTGCGTAACAGATAATCACGTGAGTAATAGTCGTTTTTCATCTTGCTAAATTTCTTAGGTTCACTGATCACGGCCTTAGGGTTGGCGGTACGTAATGCTTGTTTAGTTTGCTCCATTACGGCCAGCATACCTTTGGTATTGGTTCTGATTAGATATTTTTGCGGAGCAAACAAGACGATATGGTTAAGCAACATGGTTCGTTCCGCCGTTCCCCATTTAGGACTGTAACCATGCAGCGTTTTTACAATACCGATTATTTTCGCTGGAATAGGCCCTTGGTAAATGGTTTTGCCAATGGCGTCGCCATTTTCAAATAAGGCGTCAGCAAATGCTTGGGTGACGATCACATTAAACTCAGCACTAAATAGCTGGCGTTGGTTTTCAATTAGCGTAACTTCATCGGCATTAAAGTTGCGTCCTGCTACCAACTCTAAGCCTGCTGTATAAACAAAGTGTTGCTCGGTAAAAAAGATACTGGCATTAGCGCTTTTGGCGTTTGGATCATTGTCTGTGGTTAATCTAAAGCCTGATGTGCTGCCGCCGCCACTTAGCGGCAATGAATCAGACAGAGTAACATTCTCAACGCCCGGCACTGCGCGAATTGCTTGTAAGTCGCGAATAGGATCCGCTTCACCTTTATTTGGCGAAACGGTAATGGTAAATAATACGTCTTCATCTAAGCCTGTATCACGTTCAATTAATGCGACACGTTCTTGAGTAATAAATAAGGCATTGCTAACAATCGCTAGGGTTAAAGCGATCTGCGCGATAATAATAATCGCAGATGTTTTATGGCGTAATAATGCCGAGATTATCGGCAAAATAGGTAATCTGGATACATTCATGGGTAAACTTCCTTTTCGACGATTATTGGCTTTTTAAATAACGTGCGGGTTGCGTTTGGCAAATACGCCAAGCCGGATATACACCAGCCAGTAAGGTCACACCAATAGCTAAAGCGGGAGCTATCAACATCATCTGTACGTCGAGCTGTGCTAGTAACTGATATTCACTGTTATATTGCTTGAGATGATTTAACGCGAAGTAGCTGAGCAATAAGCCTAAGCAACCGCCAATTAGGCCGAGTACGCCTACTTCAACGAGATGTTGGATAAAGATTTGGCTGCGATTAGCGCCTAACGCACGGCGCACACCAACATCTGGAGCACGGCGTAAAAACTTACTTAGCATTAAGCCCAAGGTATTAACTAAACACACAGCTAAAAATAAGAAGCTTAGCACCAGAAGAATATAGTTATCCGTGCCGACAACTTTGCGGTAATTAAGCCAAGTCATTACGTCTTTTAGATCATAAGTTGCGTCTTCTCTGGCAAAGCGACCTAGCTGTTGTTGCTGGTCAATATAACCTTGGATAAAAGTAGCAAAGTCTTGTTTTTGCTGTTCAGATTCAAACTCAGCCCAAGCATGCAGCCAATGTGACTCCGAATCCAAAAACTGCTGATAAACATTGATAGATTCATTGTTCCAGCTTTCGACATTGCCCCAGTTGTTATGCCATGTGTCTAACTCGTTGGCGCGGGCATGAGAGAAGGGCACAAATACTTGTTCGGTATGATTAAAGGCGCCGACAATAGTGTCGTAGTACTTAGGTACAGGTTGCCAGTTATCCAGCACGCCGACAATTTCAAAAATATTGTTTTGAATGAGTATCTTCTGGCCAACACTGTTTTCACCACCAAACAATTGCTGGTTAAGCTGGCGGCCAATTACAGTTTTCTTTTCCGCATATTCATCGGCTTTAGCATCCCAAGCTTGACCGTATAACAGAGGCGCTTCAAACATGCTAAAAAAGTCGCTGGTGGTGAGTAACACGGCTTTTTTACTCGGTTCTTTACCCGGCTCTAAACTTTCAATTTTTAGGCCTGCGCGATACATGGCGGTGCTACGCTGGGGAATATCCGATTCTAACATAGCGACCGTATCGTGATAGGTAAGCTGTTTGTGCAGGTTATCCGATGAACCAAAGTTGGCGTGTACGCCCTGACTTTGTAACTGAATAACCGCTAGTTTGTCGCTTTTATGCGGAATCGGATCGGCGGAGCGCATGGTGTGCAACACTAAGGTTGTCATCGAAATACCGATACCTATGGCGATGGCTAACAGCATAAGTGCTGATACTGCCGGGGTTTGCCGTAAGCTCACCAAGGCTAAACGTAGATAATAGAAAAACATTAGCTGACTCCTTATACCGCTTGTTTTTGGTAAAAGGTGTAGTCGCACACTTGGCCATCGACTATTTGGATATTGCGCCCAGCGCGACGGGCGAGCTCAGGATCATGGGTAACCATAACGATAGTAGTGCCTTGCATGTTGATCTTCTCAAGCAACTCCATGACTTGGCGTGCCATTAAGCTATCTAGGTTACCGGTTGGCTCATCGGCAAATAGGATTTTCGGTTGACCAGCTAGCGCGCGAGCAATCGCTACGCGTTGCTGTTGTCCACCGGACAATTGGCTCGGTACATGCTTCATGCGGGCTGCGAGGCCAACTTGTTCTAATGCTTGTTCTATACGTTGTTTACGGTCTTGGCGATTTAGGCCTCGGTAGCGCAGCGGTACTTCAACATTTTCATATAGGCTTAAATCTGGGATTAAGTTAAAGCCCTGAAAGATAAAACCGATTTTTTCATTACGTAGTTTGGAGCGGGCTTTATCGCTAAGTTGATTAATCAATTGCCCGTCTAATTCATAGTTACCGGCGCTGGCAGTTTCTAGCAATCCGGCGATATTTAAGAAGGTAGTTTTACCTGAACCCGAAGGGCCGGTAACGGAAACGAATTCGCCTTTTTCAACATTTAAATCAAATTCACGTAGCGCGTGGGTTTCGACCAAATCAGTTTGGTAGATTTTACTAATTTTTTGCATAGTTAACATGCTAAGTTCCTTATTTGAAATAGCCTTCTCGCTCAGATTTTATGCTGTATTGTCATCGTTTTTCGCCCCAATCACATAATAGAGCATATGCTCATGGGGTCTCAAAACTTGACGGCTTTGCCTAAAACCCGATCGCTTTGGCTTATGCTCTCTATCTGATTAATACAGTGTTGAAATCGTTAAACGGCTGCAAAGACGATATTACGATCTGTTCGCCTTCTTTAACACCGGATACGATCTCTATATGGGTTAAATTACTGATGCCAGTGACAAGGTCGGTACGTACCGCTTGATCATGCTCAAGTCGATACGACCACTTGCCGCCACTGGTGGTGACAAACTGGCCGCGTTTCACCATTAGCACATTGGGCTTTTGCTCCAAGGTGATGGTGGCGGTGAGTCGTTGATTCTGTCTAAGTTCAAGTTGGGCTGTGTTGTCTAACGCGACGCGAGTGGCGACAGCACCATTTTTAACTTCTGGTGAGATTGCACTAAGGCGACCGTTTAGTTGGTGCCCGGCAGCGGACAAACTGACTGGCATATCTAGTGCGAGTTCGTCGGCAAAGCTTTCGCTGATCGCCAGTTCTGCTTCAAACTGAGTCAGGTCAATGACAGTCATTAGCGCTTGGTTGATTTGAATTTGTGCGCTTTGTTCAACCAGCCAGTTACCTAACATGCCATCGACTGGCGAGCGAATTTGTAACTCCCGAATGCGTTGCTTGAGTTCGTCGACAACAATTTGTTGGTATTCAACTTGGTAGGCTTTGGTTTGATTTTCAAAGCTTAGACTTTCTCTTTGAATTTCAATATCTTGCTTAGCATGTTGATAGGCTAAGTTGGCTTTAGCTAAGGCGTCTTGGGCACGCTCAAAGTTTTGTTGGCTGATCAGCTTGTCGCCAATAGAATCGTTAGCGCGCTGCATTTCTCGCTCGCTGGCTTGCCATTCCACTTTGGCTTGTTGTTTACCTTGTTCTAGTGCCAGTAAATCACGCTTCATTTGTAAGGAATGACGCTGAAAGTCGATTTGCAAACTCTTAAGATTGGCTTGCTGCTTTTTTAGCTCATTGGCTAATTCGACACTGGTGACTTCAGCTATCGGTTGGTCTTTTTCGACCTTGTGTCCGGGGCGGACAAGTAGCTTAATTTGTCCGCTTTCTGGGCTATAAATAATGGGGGCATGGGCGGCAACAATTTTGCCTTGGCTGTTAATTTCTCTAGTGATAGTGCCACGCTCAATCGTTGCCAACTGAATATCATCGCGACTCATCACAAATTCAGTGGTATTCCACGCCCATAAGTGTTTAAGCACGAATAGACTGGCGATTGCCGCTATCACAAAAGGTAGAGCGCGACGCCATAGCGGCTTAGCTTTCGCTTGGTTAATGACATCCTGTTGGCTGGTATCGCGGATCATGGTTAGCTCCTATTAGCTTTATACGCGAATTTGCGGATCTAAAACTAATAGAGCAGAGGATGTGCCATGTTTTTATGTGGTTGAATTTAAATGAGTTTTTGGTTTGGTGGGTTTGTGTTCGGTGTCCGCGGACAGTGGAAAAGTGTCCGCTTTTGTGGGGGGGCGGACACTTGCTGTTATTGTCGGTTTAAATTGTTTTCGACAATTAAAGTCACGGGCTCTGGCTATTTGGCATGCAAATGTCAGCTAGTTGTTTTGCTAGTTTTTTGTTAGTTGTTCTGCTAGTTTTTCCATTAAAAAATCGACAAAACATTTCACTTTTTGTGAAACATGCTTGCGATGTGGGTACACGGCATACAGGCCAAATTGGTCACTTGTATAATCGTTCATTACCTGTACTAGACGACCGTTAGTGACATCTTCATGGATGATTGAACTGGCAATCAAGCCAATTCCCGCACCGGCTGCCACCATTTCAGCTATCGCCATTGGACTATTTGACGATAGAGTTGATTTTACCTTTATCGAATGTCGTTCGCCTTGCTTATCAATAATTGGCCAGTGATTGCCATAGCTAAAATTCATATCTATGATGCAGTTGTGCTGCTCTAATTCAGCGAGCGTTTGTGGTGCGCCGTGCTGTTTGATGTAGTCAGGCGAGGCAACAATGTACAAAGGATAAGTTTGAATATGGCGGGCAACCATATTGGAATCTTCTAAAATGCCAGAGCGGATCCGCACGTCGATCCCTTCTTCAATCATATCAACTGGTCTATTGCCCAACAGTAAGTCGATTTTTAAATCGGGATATTGCGTCATAAACTGCGGTAGTAGTGGCGCCAAAGTACGTTCACCTAATGTCACCGGACAGCTGACTCTGAGTAACCCTTTGGGTTTCACCTGTTCATCCATAACCACATCCAGCATATTGGCATATTGGTCGAGCATTAGGCGCGCTTGCTGATAGTAACGTTTGCCAGCCTCGGTTAATGAAATACGTCGGGTAGTACGGTTAAATAAGCGCACGTCGAGCTTATCTTCCACTTCGCCAACATATTTGCTGACTAAGGCTTTTGACATTTGCAGGCGCTCACTGGCAGCGGTAAATGAGCCAGTTTCGACTACGGCAATGATGGTTTTTAGGCCGTCTAAAGTATCCATTATTGAACACGTTATGTTGACAATGATTCAATATTATCAATATTTATCGAAAATCCATAGTCCGCATAATAGACATCAATTCAAACAAACACTTAATTTTAGAAGCTATGGGAGAATAAATTGTGGCTATTAAACTTTATACCTTTCCTTTATCCGGTCATGCCCATCGCGTGCATGTGTTCTTATCTTTATTAGGTTTGGACTTTGAACTGGTTAATGTTGATTTACCGGGCGGCGAACATAAGCAACCAGCGTTTTTAACTAAAAATCCATTTGGCCAAGTGCCGGCGATTGATGATGGTGATTTATCGCTAGCGGATTCAAATGCGATTTTACTTTATTTGGCTAACAAATATGACGAGTCGGGCGAATGGTCGCCACAAGAGCCCGCCGCAGCGGCACGCGTGCAACAGTTCTTGTCTTTGGCGGCTGGCAAAGTGGCGTATGGCCCAGCCGCTGCGCGTTTATGTACATTGTTTGGTGCCAAAATGGATCATCAGCAAGCTATCACTATGGCGCATGCAGTATTAACAGAGTTGGAGGCTTATCTTGAAGGTAAAGATTGGCTAGTTGGTGATAAACCGACGATCGCTGATGTGGCTAACTATACCTATATCGCACACGCACCTGAGGGCGACGTGTCGTTGCAAGATTACGCCAATATTCGAGCTTGGTTAGCTCGCTTTGAAGCACTACCGGGGTTTGTACCAATGCAAAAATCAGCTGTAGGTTTGGCTGCTTAAGGTTATTTGGGGTAGGGCAGAATTTATTTCTGCTGGTATTTTACGCTTTGTATAGCGAGCTGTTTGCAGGTGTAAAACCCGTTGTAGGTGAGCATTTATGCTTACAAGGTTTGTTACAAAAAGGTCCCCCATGAGCACTAAACACGCCTTTCATGCCGGCGAGCGCAAGATCCATCAGGCCTTTGGTATTGAGCAACAAATGCAAGATATAGGTTCGCGAGTTATTCGTGATTTTATGCCACAGCAACATAGTGATTTCTATCAACAGTTGCCGTTTATCTTGTTAGGGCATGTTGATGTTAGAGGCCGACCTTGGGCATCTATGCTGACAGGACAAAAAAACGGTCAGTTTATATTCGCACCTGATAATAAGCACCTTGATATTGAAGCTTCCGCAATTGCAGGTGATGAGCTGCAATATTTGGATGTTGGTCAGCGGGTTGGCATGTTAGGCATAGAGCTGCATACCAAACGCCGCAACCGTTTAGTAGCGGAATTGCAGCGTGATAGTGGTTGGCAGTGGGCATTCAGTGTCATACAAAGCTTTGGTAATTGTCCTAAATATATTCAGCTAAGAGAGCTAAGTTGGATACCTACCACTGAACGTCAACCTATTCGTAAACAAGCTATTAAGCAACTGGATAAAGCCAGCAAAGCCTTAATTCGCCAAGCAGATACCTTTTTTGTGGCCAGCTATTTTGTTGATGAGCAGCAATTAGATCTCGCTAGTAATGGCGCTGATGTTTCACATCGAGGTGGTGAACCCGGCTTTGTTGAGGTTGCTGATTCTGGCTTACTGACTATTCCCGATTATGCTGGCAATCATATGTTCAGTACTTTAGGTAATATAGAAAGCAATGGTAAAGCCGGTTTACTATTTGTCGACTTTGAGAATGGCCATCTATTGAGTATGACTGGTAAAGCTTGGGTTAACTGGCAAACGCCACAACCAGAACAATATCCAGCAGCCGAACGTTTATGGCATTTTCAACCCAGCCAAGGTTATTGGCTATATAACGCTTTGCCATTTCGATTTTCTCGGTCGTAATTTAACAGGAAGCAGCATGCCCTATATCAATATTAAAGTTACCAATGAAGGTGTAACTCCAGAACAAAAAGCTGAATTGGTGGCTGGGGCGACCAATCTAGTGCAGCAAGTATTAGATAAAGACCCATCAACAATTTTTGTGATCATTGACGAAGTTGATACTGATAATTGGGGTATTGCGGGGCGGTTAGTGACTGAGCGTCGTAAAGCTTACGGTTAGTGTTCATGCCAATAAAAAAGCGCAACTTGTTACCAAACTTTTAAAAGAATAAATCACTACAGGGCATCGTAGCAGGATCTAGCTTTTTTAAAAGGCCTCTCAGGCAACAAGGCTTTTGCAAACAAACTCATTTTGTTTGGTACGCGCATAAAGTGTGTGTGCAGCATTTCATTCGACCTAAGCGGCTTACACAAGTATTCAAATAGAGAAAACCGCTAACAGTGTGTAAAACATTATAATCTCCCGTGGTTAATAAATAACCATGTAGCATACGTATGCGTTAACAACATACGTATGCACATGAAAGGTTTTTAACACATCCCAATCTCGCGTAAATCCTGACTTAATTCTTTTTTCTCGTTAAATGATCAAACTTTCGGCGAGTTTTTCTTGATCTAAATTAATAAAGATTCTAAACTTTCAGAAAATATTGAAAGTTTAGAATCTTTAAACATGATACTGACACCGAAACTAGAATCTTTTGTTATGCACTGCGGAGAAATGGGCAGTCGTTGGGGCTTTAACCGCACAGTTGGCCAAATGTATGGTTTGCTGTTGATTAGCGAACAGGCCTTGCATGCAGTGCAGATCAGTGAATTACTTAATATTTCACGCGGTAATGTCAGTATGGGAATTAAAGAATTACAGTCTTGGCGTTTGATCCAAGTAACCCACAAACCCAAAGATCGTAAAGAATACTATGCGCCGGCTGGCTCTATCTTTGAAATGGCATTGCGTGTGTTTGAAGAACGCCGTAAGCGTGAGGTCGATCCAACATTATCTTTATTACGAGATAACTTGTTGGATAAGCCTGCCAATGAACAAGAAGCGTACGCGCAAGGTAAGATGCACGAGATCCACGAGTTATTAGAATCTCTAACAACTTGGGCTAGTGAGCTACAAGGAATGAGCCCAGAAAAACTCGATACCTTAATGAAGTTAGGCTCAGGGGTTGCCAAGGTGATTGAATTTAAAGACAAGCTAATTAAATAAACCACTTATTTATAGTTGTTATGTTAATTGGCTCACTATGCTTGTTTGTAGGCGAGCATTTGCCTGCATGGATGCAGGTACTTAAGATTTGTCGGGAACAAAATCTTGTATGCTTGCAACGCCATTGCAGGTACTTAAGATTTATCGGGAACTAAGAACCCGCTGACCAATATTTACACCAATGTAACTAGCGTACCCATCGGCCTAAAGACCGACCTACAAAAGATTCAACCAATGCCTTGTTGCATGGCGCAGTTATAGGCTAATAGCGCATTGTATTGCCGCTTGCTAACACGTCTAACATTGGTAAGCCGCAATACAAACAAAAGGTTTCTTAAATCTGACATGGAGAACGATCATGCTTGATACGTTTCTACCCGACACCTTAATGTTATCTCGCATTCAATTTGCGGCTAATATTAGTTTTCATATTTTATTTCCCACTATCACCATCGCCTTGTGTTGGTTCTTATTCTATTTCAAATTAAGGTTTGATCTGAGTGGCGATCAGGTTTGGATGCGCGCCTATCGCTTTTGGGTCAAGATCTTCGCCCTAACGTTTGCCCTTGGTGTGGTATCTGGCATTACCATGTCGTTTCAGTTTGGTACTAACTGGCCTGGGTTTATGGAAACCGTGGGTAATATAGCCGGGCCATTACTGGGTTATGAAGTGCTGACTGCCTTTTTCTTAGAAGCAACTTTTCTTGGCATTATGCTATTTGGTATGCATAGAGTGCCGCAATGGCTACACACAGTATCGGCTTTAATAGTGGCGCTTGGCACCAGCTTATCAGCCTTTTGGATACTGGCTTTGAACTCTTGGATGCAAACCCCAGCTGGGCATGAAATGCGAGATGGTGTGGCTTATCCTATCGATTGGCTGGCGATTATTTTTAACCCTTCTTTTCCGTATCGTTTGAGCCATATGCTATTGGCTTCTGCTATTACCGCGGCTTTTTTAGTGGCGGGTATTAGTGCATATCGAATTTTGCGCGGTGATCAAAAGCGCGCCCCTAAACTGACCTTAAAAATAGCGATTACCGTCGCTTGTGTATTAATGCCGTTACAAGTCTTTGTGGGTGATCTGCATGGCCTCAATACGCTTGAACATCAACCGCAAAAAGTAGCTGCGATGGAGGGCGCTTGGCAAACCGAGAAGGGCGTACCTTTGCTAGTGTTTGCCATTCCAGATGAAGAACAGCGCACCAATCATTTCGAGGTGGCGATCCCTAATCTGGCGAGTTTGATCTTAACCCATGATCCACAAGGTGAAATCAAAGGCTTAGATGAATTTAAAGGTCAGCACCCACCCGTCGCGCCTGTGTTTTATGCTTTTAGGATTATGGTTGGCTTGGGCTTCTTAATGTTAATTATCGCAATGCTTAGCCGCTACAAATTATGGCGGGCAGATACATTACCTAGCTGGTTATTAAAAGTATTAGTGGCAATGAGTTTTTCAGGTTGGGTGGCAACTTTGGCAGGTTGGTATGTTACCGAAATAGGCCGCCAACCTTATCTAGTGTCAGGGATTTTAACGGTTGAACAAGCAGCAACGGATATTGCACCTGCCAACGTCGGCTTTACTTTGGCTTTATACCTTACGGTTTATAGCGCTTTATTAATCGCTTACTTGCATACGGTATTTGTGATGGCGCGGCGTGCAATTGAAGTTGAAGAAATTCCCGACACACAAAGCATTGAAACCATTACCCAAAAAGAATTGGAGGTCGCTCATGTTTGATCCAGATAGCTTAGCGTTGATTTTTGCTGGCTTAACCGCCCTTGCCGTTCTGCTGTACGCAATATTGGATGGTTATGATTTAGGGGTAGGTATTTTATTGCCATTGGCAACCGAGCATGACCAACAAGCCGATATTATGATCGCATCAATTGGTCCATTTTGGGATGCCAATGAAACTTGGTTGGTATTGGCGGTCGGATTACTACTTATTGCCTTTCCAAGTGCGCACAATATTATTCTGCAAGCCTTATATATTCCTGCGGCCATTATGTTGGTGGGCTTGATTATGCGTGGCGTCGCGTTTGATTTTCGAGCCAAAGCCGCATTTAGCCACAAGCCAACCTGGAACCGCGTGTTTAAAGCCGGCTCTATTTTAACTGCGTTTACCCAAGGCTATATGTTGGGCATGTATGTTATGGGCTTTACAACAACAATCGAAGCTTATCTGTTTGCCTGTTTAGCTGGTGTTGGTGTTATAGCCGCCTACGCATTTATCGGTGCTTGCTGGTTGGTGATGAAAACTGAACATGACCTGCAAAAACAAGCGGTGCGTTGGGCGCAAAAAGCGGGTTGGGCTTGTTTTGCTGGTGTGGTCTTGGTATCGGTTGTAAATCCAATCATCAACCCTGATGTGCTTAATCGTTGGTTTAGTTGGCCTTATGCCATGCTTATGCTGCCTTTACCGCTGATTTGTTTTGCCTTATTTGTGGTGATAGAGCATTTATTAAAACGCATGCCTTTAGCAAATGATGCTATGAGTTGGATGCCTTTTGCGGGCGTTGTCACTATCTTCTTTCTCAGTTTTTATGGCTTGGCTTTTAGTTTTTATCCTTACGTTGTGCCCGGTAAAGTTACCATTTGGCAGGCGATGTCAGCACCTGAATCTTTACGCTTTTTATTGTACGGCGCGCTTGTGGTTATCCCCGTTATATTGGCATATACCGCGTTTTCTTATCGGGTTTTTTGGGGCAAGGTTAGAGAGTTGAGGTATTACTAATCTTTTGTAGGGCTGGCTTTATGCCAGCTAACTCAATGTATCAAATAGCCATTTGCTTGGTGGGGGTAAACCCCACCCTTGATATTGTTTTTGTAGGGCTGGCTTTATGCCAGCTAACTCAATGTATCAAATAGCCATTTGCTTGGTGGGGGTAAACCCCACCCTTGATATTGTTATTGTAGGGCTGGCTTTATGCCAGCTAACCCAGTGTATCAAATAGCCATTTGCTTGGTAGGGGTAAACCCCACCCTTGATATTGTTTTTGTAGGGCTGGCTTTATGCCAGCTAACCCAATGTACCAAATAACCATTTGCTTGGTGGGGGTAAACCCCACCCTTGATATTGTTATTGTAGGGCTGGCTTTATGCCAGCAAACCCAGTGTACCAAATAACCATTTTCTTGGTGGGGGTAAACCCCACCCTACAAGGTTAGGCTTTATTAGCCAACGATTTGTCTATTTCAACTTTACCGCCGTACCAAAAGCTAAAATTTCAGATGAACCTTCCATGATCGCGGCTGTAGTAAATCGCACACCGACTACAGCGTCGGCATTCATTTTTTGCGCTTCATCTAGCATGCGTTGCACAGCAACTTGCCGTGCTTCGACTAACATTTCGGTATAGCCTGCAATTTCGCCACCAATTAAGGTTTTAAGGCTAGCCATGATATCGCGCCCTAAATGTTTGGATTGCACTATGTTGCCTGTGACAGTACCGAGGGTTTCAATGATTTCTTGGTTTGCTAGGTGTTCTGTTGTTGTATAGAGCATGTTGTTTTCCATATAGGTTATCTATATATCCTGTTTTACCCAAAAGGCGCAAAATAACGCTGACCTTAAGCTTTAAGCTTAGTTGGTAAATTGCAGGCTGCCAGTTAGTCAATTTGTCTTTACTTTTTAATGAATTGCTATCAGTTTTAATGTTGTGTCGCGTGACCAAATTAGATTTGGCAACTATAGCGCGTCAAACATGAAAGTTAGATTTTCACTAGGTGACAGTTTGGTTGAAAGCATGGGGCAATTTGATTGCAGACTAACAAATACAGGAGCGTTATTCGCTTTGTTCAAGTCGCGACATTGTTGGCCTAGCTTGCTATAGTTAGCGCATCTTTGCCAAGGGAAAATAATAATGACAAAAGGCACCTTCTCTCTATTTTCACAGCGCCGATTTTTACCTTACTTTTGCACCCAAGCGTTGGGGGCATTTAATGATAATGTCTATAAAAATAGCTTTTTGTTGCTTGTCGCATTTATGTCGGCAGCTAACTTACCTATTGGCTCAGATTTAATTATTAATTTAGCGGCCGGTTTGTTTATTTTGCCATTTTTTATTTTTTCAGCGCATGCTGGATTATTAGCCGATAAATTAGAAAAATCGGCCTATATTCGGCGAGTTAAACTTTTCGAAGTTTTCATTATGGCGATTGCCGCGGTTGCGTTACTCACCCAGCAAGTTATTTTGCTACTGCTGTTGTTGTTTTTAATGGGCTGTCAGTCGGCCTATTTTGGTCCCGTTAAATATGCCTTATTACCGCAACATTTGGCAAAAGACGAGTTAGTTGCAGGTAATGCCTTGGTTGAACTGGGCACTTTTTTAGCGATTTTATTGGGCACTTTGTTAGCCGGTGTCATTATGGCGCAAAGTAGCGGAGCGACTGTAGCAGCGGTGTTGGTTGTTGTGTTTGCGCTATTGGGGTATTTGGCGGCACGAAAAATTCCCTATGCAGCGCCGATTGCACCAGAGCTGGAAGTGACTTTTTCTCCCTTTAAGCAAGGTTGGCAAGTAGTTAAGCAATGCCGCCAACAAAAGTCGATTTTTATCGCAATTTTGGCGATCAGTTGGTTTTGGTTTTATGGGGCTACATTTCTTACCCAATTCCCTAATTTAGCTAAGCAATATTTGCAGTCATCGCCGCAAGTCGTGTCAGTATTGTTAGCTATATTTTCTGTTGGAATAGGCCTTGGTTCTATTTTGTGTAGTCGTTTGTCGCAAGGAAAAGTTAAACTGAATTTAGTGCCCATAGGTGCTTTGGGGTTAACCTTGTTTGCGATACATATTTACTGGGCCATTCCAGATTACGGCTTTTTAGCGGGACAAGTGCAAAATGCTAGTCAGTTTTTAAGCTTTGGGCGCAACTATTATATTATGTTGGATCTGCTGTTAATCGGCGTTTTTGGTGGTTTATACATAGTGCCGCTTTATGCTTATATTCAGCGAGAAGCAAAACCAGAACAACGCGCCCAAATGATTGCAGCTAACAACATTATTAATGCTTTGTTTATGGTGGTGAGTGCAGTGTTTGCCATTGTACTTTTATCTGTCGCGCAGCTTACCATTCCAGCCTTGCTCGCGATAACAGGGGCTATTAGCGCTGTTGTTAGCGGTTTAATTTTTTTCGCGCAGCCTGAGTATTTAAAGCGAAATTAGCCGTTGACGATAATGGCGTTTGTTTTTGAATTTTGGGGTGAAAAACCAATAATAAGACTAGCCGTTTTCGTTGACAGCCGATAATAAAAACAATATGCTTATTTTAACAACTGACCCTTTCTCCGGTGCGGAATTGCCGCCTTGAGGTTGGGGGAAAAAGCCGACGAAAGTCGGTTTTTTCATATTTGCAGCTCAAAAATGGATGAGTTAAATTTGCAATTAAGGACACGCATTTATATTGATGGGTATAACCTTTATTATGGTCGGCTTAAAGGCTCAAAATATAAGTGGTTAGATTTACATAAGCTTTTCTTTGATAACGTATTGCCGTACGTTTTAATTCCAGGTTCAACAAACAAAATCACCTCAGTAGCGACACAATCAGCCGTAAAATATTTTACTGCAGATATATCAGAGAAGGTTGCAAAAGCAGGTGACTCAGTTGATTCTCAACGAAAATATCACACCGCACTTAAAAATCACCTCAAAGATAATATTGAGATCATTAAAGGGTATTATTCTATTGTAAAAAGCCATGCTAAGTTGGTTGATCCTCTAGATGACAGTATCCCGCCTAAAGATTGTCAAACCGTCAAAATTTGGAAAATCGAAGAAAAACGGACAGATGTTAACTTGGCTTTACAGGCATATCACGACGCCATTACGGGTGAAATTGACCATGCAGTTTTTGTTACAAATGACACAGATATAGCAACCTCATTGGAAATGATAAGAAAGCATACCGCTGTAAAAATAGGTGTTGTGATCCCGAGATGGGATGCGAGGGAACCAAACATGGAATTGATTCAGTTGGCTCACTGGAAGCGGGAATGTATAAATGAAGATGAATTAAAGCGCAGTCAATTACCAAGAGTCATTTTAGGTAAGAGAAAGTCTAGTGTTAAACCTTTATCTTGGTATGCTCAACCAGAGCGGCTGCAATCAATAATAGATGAAGCCAAACCGGTAATGCCGAAAGTTGGGGAGTTATTTAAATGGCTTGAAAAAGAAAATCCGTATTTAAATAATCAAAAGCCAATAGACATGATTGAATCTGAAGATGGTTATTACAATGTTTTAGCGTATATCCGCTCTTATATAAAAAGTAAGAAACAATAAACAGTCCCTATTTTTGTCAATATACCTAAAAGCTTTTGCTTATTTGAACCTCGTTAAACAAGGTACATAAAAGTTCAAGCAAATATAATACACTTGCAGCGTAAACTCGATTGCACTTACAAAATCTATGAAAATAATTCACACGTCTGATTGGCATCTAGGTCAATCTTTTTACGGCAAAAGCCGTGAAGCAGAGCACAAATCGTTTCTTGATTGGTTATTAGAACAAGTCGAAATACGGCAAATAGACGCCATTATTGTGGCCGGCGACATTTTTGATACAGGCACGCCGCCGAGTTATGCCCGCGCTTTGTATAATCAATTTGTTGTCGCCCTGCAACGTTACCGCTGCCAACTGGTTATATTGGCAGGTAATCATGATTCAGTCGCCATGCTGAATGAATCTAAGCAGTTATTTTCTTATTTAAATACCCACTTAATAGCGGATGTACAGCCTGATAACCTTGAGCATACCCAAGCGCAAATTGTTGAATTAGATAGTGTTTATCAAACCAGTTTAAAGGCTATGACCAGTATTGGCGCTATTGTTTGTGCTATTCCGTTTATTCGGCCGCGCGACATTCAGCGCAGCCAAGCGAGTATATCGGCTAAACAAAAACAACAGGATTTACAGCAAGCCATTGCTGAACATTATCAATCCTTGTTTGAAGCTGCCCAGCAGCGCGTAGCTAAATTGGGGTATGACGTGCCGATTATTATGACGGGGCACTTAACCACAGTTGGCGCAACGAGTTCTGATTCAGTGCGCGATATTTATATTGGTACGCTGGATGCGTTTCCGGCCAATGCTTTTCCTAATGCGGATTACATTGCGCTAGGGCATATTCACCGCAGTCAAGCCGTTGCAAAATCGGCGCATATTCATTATTCCGGCTCACCCATTGCCCTGTCGTTTGATGAGTTGAATCGCGCTAAATCGGTTAATTTAGTTGAATTCGCTGAGGGTAAGTTAACTCAGGTGCAGGCCATTGAAGTACCTGAGTTTCAGCCGATGCAAGTGATTAAAGGTGATTTGGCGACGATTACAGCGCGGCTTAATGAATTTGAAGCTGATGATGAACAGGGGCTAAATACTTGGCTCGATATTGAAGTCAGTAGTCAAGACTATTTGAATGATCTGCAAAGCCGTATTCAAGCGTTATGTGCTGATAAACCGGTAGAAGTGTTAGTGATCCGCCGCGCCCGAACTCAAGCTGAAAGTAGTCTTAACCAGCAAGACAAAGAAACCCTAGCTGAATTAAATGTTAATGATGTTTTTGAACGCCGTTTAGCCCTAGAAGATATTAGCGAGCCGCAACGTTTAACCCGCTTACGTTCTTGTTTTCAGCAGGCCTTTAGCCAAGTCGAGCAACAAAGTGCGCAAGATAAATTGGAGGCAAGCCGATGAAAATTACCAGCTTGCGTTTTAAAAATATCAATGCACTAAAAGGCGAGTGGAAAATCGATTTTCGCCAAGAGCCCTTTGCTAGTAACGGTTTGTTTGCGATCACAGGGCCAACTGGTGCGGGTAAAACCAGTATTCTGGATGCCATTTGTTTAGCGCTTTATCACGAAACACCGCGCTTAAAAGTGTCGGCCAGTAGTAATGAGTGCATGACACGCCATACCGCCGAAAGCTTGGCTGAAGTCGAATTTGAAGTGAAAGGCACAGCTTATCGAGCATTTTGGAGCCAGCGCCGAGCGCGCGGCCAAGTTGATGGTAAGCTGCAAGCCCCGCAAGTGGAGCTAGCCCAAGTTAGCGATGATAAAATCCTCACCAATAAAATTAATGATAAACGCGAGTTAATTGCGGAGTTAACCGGTTTGGATTTTGCGCGTTTCACCAAATCCATGTTGTTATCCCAAGGTCAGTTTGCCGCGTTTTTAAATGCCGATGCTAATGACAGAGCTGAATTACTCGAAGAATTAACCGGCACCGAAATCTATGGTTTGATCTCCCAACAAGTGCATGAGCAGCGCAAGCAAGCAGAGCAGCAGCTCAATGTGCTTAACGAAAAACTGTCGGTTGTCGCCTTGATGAGTGAGGAGGAACGCCAGCAATTAGTGTCGCAAGTCGAGCAATTGACAGAGCATGAAGCCAATAGCCGCTTGCAACTCAAGCAAAAGCAAACGGTACAGCAATGGTTAAGCCAGCAACAAGCGTTACAAACTAAACAGCAAGCGTATCAACAAAGTTTTGACCAAGCGCAAAGCCAAGCGCAGAGTGCGAAAGGCGACTTACAACGTCTTGCGGCAAGTGAACCCGCAGAAAAATGCCGAGCAACTTATTTACAGCATAAAAGCTTAAAACAAGATGTATTTGATAGTAAAAAGCAGCAAATAGCCCGGATTGCCGAGCTAGAAAAAAAGCAAGAATTGAGTCAGGGTTTTGTACAAACATTAACTGACAAACAAGCAAGGTTGGATACGGCGAAACACCAGCAGCAGGCTAACGATACTATTATTGAACAACAAGTTATTCCGCTTGATCAGCAACTCAATCAACTTAACGCGGAGCAGCAGCGTTTACAGCAAGAACAACAACAACAGCTAACTCAACAACAAAAATTACAAACCGCCTCTGAGCAGCAAAACCAGCAACTGACCGAACAGCAAAGCCAATATCAGCAAGTGACAAGTAAGTTGGCAACCGCGCCCGAGCCGCAAGCGTTGTTAAATCAATGCGCGACTTGGCAATCAGAACTCAAGCAAATGCAAGCTTTGCAGCAAGAGGTAACACAGTTAACCTTGCAACAGAGTGAGTTGGACAAGCAGTCGTCTGAGTTAAAGCAAGCCAGTACTCAAACCGAGCAACAAGCCATAGAGGCGAGTCAGCAGTTTGAGTTGGCGCAGAATACCAGCTTGCAGCAGGCACAACAGTTGATAACAGCTTGTCAGTTACCTGAGACTTTAGCTGCGCTTGCCCCTTTTGTTAGTTTGCTTGATCAGCAACCTAGCCAACCATCACAAGTGGCTAGTTATAAGCTTTTACTTAATCAAATTCAGCAAGAGTTGCAGCAACAAGCTCAGGTTTGGCATCAATTACCCTTACTGGCCAAGCAGCAACAAGCACGGCGTAAAGAAAGCGAGCAGCAGCAACTCAAGTTGCAAACACTGCTGGCAGATAATCAGCAAATTGAGTTGATATTAAAAAGCAAAAGGCAGGAGTATCAGCAATTAAAAACACATGCTGCTGACTTAAAATTGCTGGTGCAACGCGAGCAACAAATCGCCTCGCTAGAGGCCGAGCGAGCCAAGCTGCAAGCGGATCAGCCTTGTCCTTTATGTGGTTCAATCGAGCATCCTGCCGTTGGTGAGTATCAGCAGCTTAATATCAATCACAATCAACAGCGTTTGGATGAATTAGAGGCCAAACGCAACGCCCTCGAGTTAGAAGGCGGTAGTTTAAAGGAGCGCTTAGCCCAGCAGCAAAAGCAAGTCCAAGAATTAGAAGCTCACCTAGCCGAGCTGCAGCAACAAATAGAGCAAACCGCACAAGATTGGCAGTCGCTAGTTACACCATTGAACGACGCTAGTCATTTAGTACTAAGCAATGTTGACGCTATCGAACATTATATTGCTCAGCAGCAAGTCAATTTAGAGACTTGTTTGTCTTATATTGAAGCGTTAAATCTTGCCGAACAGCAATATCAAAACAGCTTGTTAAAAGCGACTGAGTTGCAAACCCAGTGGCAGCATTTACAAAATCAGCATCAGTTAAAACAGCAGGCCTTGGTTAGCTGCTTGGCGCAAGGCGAGCAGGTATCGCAAAAGTTACAAACCACTCAAGCCTCGCTGCAAGCATTAGCTCAGCAATTAGCGCGCGATATACAAACCCAGCTTGGTGTTTTGACTTCTGTTACAAAGCAAGCGCTAAAAGCCGAATTTGACGATCTGCAACAAGGGGTGAACGTTTTAGTTAGCCAAGCGCAAGTCTTAGTTGCAGAACAAAAGTTGTTAGCTGAATTGGATAAAAAAATAGAAATTAGCCGACAACAATGCGGGCAACATCAGCAGCAGCTAGATGTGATCAAGCAAAGCTTATTGTTGCTAGACCAGCAGATCGCTAGCAATGGCCAAGCATTACAGCAAGCGCAGCAGCAAAGAAAGTCCTTGTTTGCTGGGTTAACCGTGGTGGAAATTCGCCAGCAAGATAGGCAAAAAGTGGCAGAAGCTGAGTTGGCGTTACAGGCTGAACAGCAACGCCAAGCTGAATTTAAATCACAGTTAGAGCAATTGCAGGGGCAAGTGCATCATGCTCAACAACATATCGAACAGCAAGATGCCAAACTAAATGATGTTAGCCAAGAATATTCTCAGCTACTTGAGCAAAGCCCGTTTGCTGATGAACAAGCGTTACTAGCGGCGTTACTTCCTGAATCAGAACAAAAGCGCTTGGCCTTATTAAAACAAGAAATCGATCAAGCTTTGCAATCGAGCCAAACGTTAATGAAGCAAGGTGAGCAAGATTTACAAAGTCATCAACAAAACAGACCTGAAACATTAAATTGGCCAGATAGCGACGAGCCGACGCTTGATGTGGTAAATGAACTGCAATTAGTGGAACAAGCGATTGAGACGCTAAGCCAACAAAACAAACAACAAAATAATCAACTCGGACAACTCACCAGCCAATTGGCTGCCGACCAACAAGCGCAAGCAAAACAGCAAAGCTTGTTAGCGCAATTGGCTACTCAACAGCAAAACTACGACGACTGGGTGCATTTAAATAGTTTAATTGGCTCGGCAGATGGCGCTAAATTCCGTAAGTTCGCGCAGGGGTTAACCTTAGATCACCTGGTGTATTTGGCCAACCGCCAACTGCAGCGTTTACATGGCCGTTATTTGCTTAAACGCAAGCAGGACGCCTCGTTACAATTATTAGTTGTTGATACATGGCAAGCTGATACAGAGCGTGATACCAAAACCCTTTCCGGCGGTGAAAGCTTTTTAGTGAGCTTAGCACTAGCTTTAGCTTTATCGGATTTGGTCAGCCACAAAACCAGCATTGATTCACTGTTTTTAGATGAAGGCTTTGGCACCCTAGACGCTGATACATTAAATATTGCATTAGACGCACTCGATGCACTCAACGCCAGCGGTAAAATGATTGGTGTGATCAGTCATGTTGAAGCGCTAAAAGAGCGCATTCCGGTGCAGATCCAAATTAGTAAATCGGCTGGATTAGGCGTGAGTCGTTTGGCTGATGAGTATTATAAGAAAGGGAATATATAATTTTTATTGAATTTGACGTGATTTGTAGTCGATACTCAATTTATAATTTTTTATAGCAAGATGTTCAGCTGTATTAAATGCTTGGGTAAGCAGTTAATACGATACATTGAGGTGTTGACCCCACACTACCTTGATAATATTAACTTAATAGGGGAAATGGAGAAAATAATGAAAAAATTGGCCATATTAATTTTAAGCGCCTCTTTATTTGGATGTGCAACTCAAACCTACCATATAAATGGCGGTGCAGGTAAGGAAGCAACTAAAGAAGAAATGCAGGCTTTTTTCGTTAGTGGTTTAGGGCAGACTCAGGAGATGGATGCAGCAAGCATTTGTGGTGGAGCAGATAAAGTGGCAAAGGTTGAATCGCATATGTCATTTCTTAATGGGTTATTGGGTGGTATCACTTGGGGGATATACACACCAAGACAAGCGAGAGTTTACTGTAAGAAATAAAATGTAAAAACACACAAAGCCACTTTACTGAACTAAGTGGCTTTTAATGGGAATAAATTATTATGGAGCAATTAACGCCATATGCGTGGGGATGGGTTTTTGGTTCATCGTTCACTTTATTATTTGGAATATTTTTTCTTTATCGAAGTTATAAATTAAAGAAAAAGTCAGGTTCTACTATTTTGATAAATTCAACTTTAATACTAGGGGGAGGGTTTGTGTTATTCTCTTTAATTAGTATTAGCAATGTTATTAAAGAGGCTTCAATTATTTAATTATACTCTACTGATTATAATTGTTGGAGTCTTAATAAGAACTAAAAATTTCATTAGAAACTCACTTTCATCTACCTATTGGCAGTAATTCGGGTTAAAATCCGCCTTTTTTCCTAATCAAATGTCCGGCGAAAAGTTAGTCGGGATCTAAGGATACAGAGGTGTATTATGGCAGAAGTTGCCATTGTCATGGGCTCGCAATCAGATTGGCCTACTATGCAAAAAGCCGCTCTTATTTTAAAAGAGCTGGGTGTTGAATTTCACGCGCAAGTGGTTTCAGCGCATAGAACACCTAACTTATTAACAGAATTCGCAGAAAGTGCGGCCGATAAAGGCTTTAAAGTCATTATTGGTGGTGCGGGTGGTGCAGCGCACTTACCAGGTATGATCGCTGCACATACGCATTTACCTGTATTGGGTGTGCCTGTACGTTCAAGCCAGTTGAGCGGGTTAGATTCGTTATTGTCAATTGTGCAAATGCCAAAAGGTGTTGCGGTTGGTACGTTAGCCATAGGTGAAGCGGGTGCAGCAAACGCAGGTTTGTTAGCGGCGCAAATTATTGGCACCACTAACCCAGATGTTGCACAAAAAATTATTGAATTCCGTACTAAACAAACGGAAACCGTTTTAGCTAACTCAACATTGGAGTTACCAGAAGTATGATGATAGTGGTGCTCGGTTCTGGGCAATTAGCGCAAATGATGTATTTAGCGGGTACGCCGCTAGGTCTAAAAGTGGTGGCGGTTGATCCGGTTGCTAACACGGTTGTGCATCCGGTTGAAAAGAATCCGTTACCACTTTCTGTTTCTGACGCTTTTGCCCAAGCAAATGCGATAACGGCTGAGTTTGAACATCTTTCTGCCGAGATCCTTGAGCAAGCAAACGCGACTGGTAAGCTTTATCCTTCGGTTGAAGCCATTCAAACCGGTGGCGATCGAATTAAAGAAAAGAACTTGCTTGATTCGTTAGGTATTGATAACTGTGCTTATCATGCCATTTACCAAGTTGAGCAATTAGATAAAGCGTTTGCTGATATTGGTCCTGAGCTTATTGTTAAAACCAGTAAAGATGGTTACGACGGTTATGGTCAGTTTCGTATCAACAATGCTGCCGATTTAGCCGATGTAAAAGCGCAATTGGCTCAACATGATTTTGCGCGCAATCCGTTAATTGCAGAACAAAAGTCTAAATTTGATCGTGAAGTTTCTATTGTCGGCGCACGTAATGGCCGCGGTGAAATTGTTTGTTACCCGTTAGCGGAAAATCTGCATTATCAAGGTCAATTACGGGTTTCGTTAGCACCAGCACCTCGAGTGTCGGAAGCGGTACAACAACAAGCGGAAACTGCTTTTAAAGCGTTAGCCAACAAATTGGATTATCGTGGTGTATTGGCTATTGAGTTTTTCCAAGTTGGCGAAAAGTTATTGGTTAACGAGATTGCTCCTCGCGTGCACAACTCGGGTCATTGGACTATGCAAGGCACATCGTTCTGTCAGTTTGAAAATCATTTACGCGCTGTGGTTGATTTACCACTAGGCACAACTGATACCCCAGGTGTGACTACCATGATCAATTTAATTGGCTGCGAGAAAACCATAGGTTTACAAGTGGCTGATTTAGGTGGCCACTTACATTGGTACGGTAAAGATGTTCGCGCCAAACGTAAGGTTGGTCACGTTAATTTTACGGCTAATACAGTGGCCGAAAGTATCGAGCGTTTAAAAGCGGTACAAGCACTCAATCAACCAGATATGTTTCCGTTAATTGATGACGTGATTGCTGACTTAAGTTAAGCGTTAGTTTTATTCGAATAAAAAAAGCCCGGATTTCCGGGCTTTTTTGATCTTATGCTTTTGGTTATCAAACCTTCATCAAATATTCTTTGAATCTTACGCTTACCTTATATATGATTTTTGTTATATAAGGTTGTAGGTAGATCTAGGGCAGGTTTTACATCAGCTTACCTCGACCCTGTCTCTTGATCACAAGTTTCAGAAGCGATTTTTTACGTTAATGGGTTGAAATTTTATAACCTTGGCATAGGTAAATACACTCGTCATCCTCGCGCATGCGGGGATCTAGCGACTTTTGTTGGATAAACATAGTAAGGTTAAAGCAAAAGACACTGGGTTCCTGCCTTTGCAGGAAAGGCGATACTTTTTTAAGTACTGAGTACTACCGCCTAGTAAAGTTTTTCTATCTACTTTTGGTCAGTTTGTACTAATTAATATTTGTGTATAAGTGACAGACCTTGACCTTATCAGGTATAAAACCTGAAACAAGATAATGCATAGCATGTAAACAATGACAGAGGACAGATAAATGACAATTAAAGTGGGTATTAATGGTTTTGGTCGCATGGGGCGTTTAACACTTCGTGCGGCGTGGCAGTGGGAAGATGTCGAATTTGTGCAGATAAACGATCCCGCTGGTAATGCCGAAACTTTAGCTCACCTACTTAATTTTGATTCTGTTCATGGTCGTTGGCAGCACAATGCTGAATTTTCCGCTGAAGAAATTATTGTTGGTGAACAAAAGATTAAATGTACCCAAAACAAGACTATTGCTGAAACGGATTGGTCGGGCTGTGATGTGGTGATTGAAGCTTCAGGCGTTATGCGCAAAAAGGAACTGCTACAAGCTTATCTTGATCAAGGTGTTAAACGCGTAGTGGTGACAGCTCCGGTTAAAGAAGACGGGATTTTGAATGTTGTGGTTGGCGTTAATGAAAATCTATATGACAGAGAGCAGCATCGTATTGTCACTGCGGCATCTTGCACGACTAACTGCTTAGCACCAGTGGTTAAAGTGATCCACGAGAACATTGGTATTAAGCATGGTTCAATGACAACCATTCACGATATTACTAATACGCAAACCATTATTGATGCGCCGCATAAAGATTTACGTCGTGCACGCTCATGCGGTTCAAGTTTAATTCCAACCACAACAGGTTCTGCTACGGCGATCACCCATATTTTTCCTGAACTAAAAGGCAAGTTAAATGGCCATGCGGTGCGTGTTCCTTTAACCAATGCTTCATTAACCGATTGTGTATTTGAAGTTGAACGTGAAACGACAATTGAAGAAGTAAACGCGTTATTAAAAGAGGCTGCAGAAGGAGAGTTAGACGGTATTCTGGGTTTTGAAACCCGACCTTTAGTGTCTATTGATTATCGTACTGATCCACGTTCAAGCATTATCGATGCACCTTCGACTATGGTGGTCAATGGCACTCAAGTTAAATTATACGTTTGGTATGACAATGAGTGGGGTTATTCAAACCGTACGGCAGAGCTCATGCGTATTGTCGGCCAGATGGATCTGTAGGCGAGCATTTATGCTTGCAGTGCCTGCCAACGATTTCTGGTAGAAACTATGAAGGACAGTATATCGACTAACCTTAAGGTGACAAAACCAAAAAAGGTGAATAAAGATGAATACTGTCCTTCAAGATAAAGATAACGCAAATTCAAATATTTTGTACCTTGCTTTTGAATTAAGTGCAAAAAGCTGGAAGCTAGGATTTAGTAATAAAGTTAAGCTCAGACAGAAAACGATTGATGCTGGTGATTGGAATAGCCTACTTGCAGAAATTGAACTGGCAAAAGAAAAACTAAAATGCACACCAGACTGTCCGGTTTTTAGCTGTTACGAAGCGGGTCGAGATGGGTTTTGGATACACAGAGCATTGGAAAAAGAAAATATCACCAATTATGTGATTGACTCAGCCGCTATTGAAGTGAATCGGCGTCAACGCCAAGTCAAAAGTGATGGTGTGGACGTAAAAGCCTTAAACAGACTACTCATTCGTTATTGTTCAGGTGATTTGACGGCAATGAGGCCTGTTAGAGTCCCGACTATTGAGCAAGAAGATAAACGACGATTACAACGCGAACGAGGGCGATTAATCGAAGAGCGAGGGGCGCATTCAACAAGGATAAAATCTTTACTTTTTCTGCATGGCATACGGCTAGCAAACATAAAAGATTTAAAAACATTACTGCCTAAACTTAAAGGCGCCGTCACGGGGTATGACATTCCAGTTGATACGAAGAACGAATTACAACGCGAATACGAGCGCTATGTCATGGTAGATAATCAAGTGAAAGAACTTGAAGCGTTACAAAAAGAGCGAGTTACCCAAGCCCAAGACGGCAGTATGGAAAAACAGATAGAGCAAATGATGCAACTCAAAGCCGTAGGATGGCAAACCAGTTGGTACTTAGTTGCAGAATTTTTTAGCTGGCGAGATTTCAAAAACGCTAAGCAAGTGGGGAGTTGTGCGGGATTAACTCCAACACCTTATGACAGCGGAGACAGCCAACGCGAACAGGGAATAAGTAAAGCAGGCAATAAGCGGGTGCGCAAGGTCATGATAGAGTTTGCTTGGCTGTGGTTACGTTACCAAAAAGGCAGCAAATTAAGTCAATGGTTTAAGGAGCGCTTTGACAAAGGCAGCAAGCGGATGCGAAGAGTGGGAATAGTCGCGCTCGCGAGAAAATTATTAGTGGCTCTGTGGCGTTACCTTGAGCATGGTGTTATTCCCGAGGGTGCACAATTAACGGAAGGTTAATTGCACAGAGGCAGTCACAAATGACAACAAACACATAAGGAATTAACGTTAACGATTGTGAGAAGGTGCTCGTGCCCAACCTTGGTAAGCCAAGCTTGACCGTTTTTGTAGAAGGGGCACCTTCAACCAGATTTCACTGCACATACGAATGCAGTTTGAGGTAGCCAGCTTAGGGCTGGAACGGATAGAAGGTGGTTGCGCTCACACTTGATGTTGAGTAGCACGAATAAATTAATCTGGGCAATTGATTAACTTCAAAAATGGGAAAAAGCTTATGGTTTGAAGAAAGAGCATAAGAGATTTTTATAAATTAAAGGTTGGGTATTGACTTCCTGTCCTTCATAGAAGGTTGGGCTGAAGAATGAAGCCCAACAAAACCGCGGCTTGTGTTGGGCTTCGCAAGCTCAGCGCCAACCTACGTCAGCTTAAGTTAACGGCATTGACATTTATGCTTGCAGAGCCTGCCAGCCATCTTGGTGGCTGGTCAACAGCAAAAGCTAAGCTCAATGCGTTAGCTTAAGCTTGTAGGCGAGCATTTATGCTTGCAGAACTTACCAATGAATACAGAACAACATAAAAATTATCTGATTAAAGACTCTAACCATGCTAGCTAATCTTTCGCAAGATATTCGCCAATACCTGTTTATTACCGGTAATTATTGGGCTTTTACCTTAACTGACGGCGCATTGCGCATGTTGGTTGTTTTGCATTTTTACGAGCTAGGTTATAGCGCATTGGCAATCGCCAGCTTGTTTTTGTTTTATGAGTTTTTTGGGGTGGTGACTAATCTGCTAGGCGGTTGGCTGGGCGCGCGCTTGGGGCTTAATAAAACCATGAATATTGGCTTGGGTTTGCAAATTGTAGCTCTGTCTATGTTGCTGGTGCCTGCGGATATGTTAACTGTGATCTGGGTGATGGCTGCGCAAGCCATGTCGGGGATCGCTAAAGATTTAAATAAAATGAGCGCCAAAAGCGCGGTGAAAACCCTGCTCCCAAAAGATACTGGGGCTAGCGAAGCTGAAAGTCAGTTATTTAAATGGATTGCCATATTAACCGGCTCAAAAAACACCCTTAAAGGTGTTGGCTTTTTTATGGGTGGCGCTTTGCTAACTTGGTTAGGATTCACAGGCGCGATAGCCGCTATGGCTATCGCTTTAGCCTTAGTATTTATTACCAGCCTAATGGTTTTGAAAAAGGATTTAGGTAAAGCGAAAAACAAGCCTAAGTTCAAAGATCTGTTCTCTAAGAGTAAAGCCATTAATATGTTATCCGCCGCAAGACTGTTTTTATTTGGCGCGCGTGATATCTGGTTTGTGATCGCCCTGCCGGTATTTTTAGCCAGTCAATTGGACTGGTCTCATACTGCGGTTGGCAGCTTTTTAGCTTTATGGGTAATTGCTTATGGTGGTGTACAAGCTTTTGCGCCTAGCTTAACCGGCAAAAAATCAGGTCAAGTACCCGATGGCAAAAGTGCGTTTTTCTGGGCCGCGTTATTAACCTTATCACCAGCGTTAATCGCCTTAGGGTTAATGGCTGAGTTATCTGCTGTGTATATTGTGATTGGCGGTTTGCTGGTGTTTGGTGTGTTGTTTGCCATTAACTCATCTTTGCACAGTTATTTAATTGTCAGTTACGCCAGTGATGATGGCGTATCGTTAGACGTTGGCTTTTATTATATGGCGAATGCCATGGGGCGTTTAATTGGCACTATTTTATCTGGTTGGGCATTTCAGATTGGTGGTTTAACCTTATGTTTGTGGCTATCTAGTGGCTTTTTGCTGGCCGCGTCGATTATATCCTTGGCGTTGCCTAGACATTCGACTCACTCGACACAGGAATTATAGTCAAAGCGATCGGGTTTTAGGGGCAGGTTTCTAGTTCCAGACGAAACCTAAGTACTTACATCCATGTAAGCAAAGCCGTCAAAGCTACCGCATCCGTGCTCTCGCCCCTCGCTTAAAGCGCCTACTTTTGGTACCTACATCCATGTAGGCAAGCTTCGAGACCCCATGAGCATATGCTCTATTATGTGATTGGGGCGAGTAAGCGCAGACAATGAACCATAAAATCTGAGCGAGAAGACTATAGTTAATGGCTAAGTAACCAACTTAAGGCATCATCTACCTTGTTAAAAATTTTTATATTGTAAAAGCCGCGATTGTGTACCACAGTTTCGCCGAATTTGGCGGCAGGGTAAGTGTTTGGGTTGTGGTCGACATAGGCCACTCGGTGTTTATTGGTTAAACCCACATCCTTTAATAATTGTACATGGTCGTAGGCCGCCATGGTGGGTAATGGATTATCCATGTAGCCCTCAACCAAACAGTGAAATTGTTGTGCTTGCTGACAGGTATCGACTAAGGTTTGCCAACCGAATTTACAGTTTTCAAAGTTGTTTTCGCCTGAGACTTGTATGTGAATGTATTCGTTTGTGATATTTACTTCAATTGGTTTAGTCAATATTGCTTCTCGCTAAATGCTTGCGGATATATTCAAAATATCTAATAGATCCATGATCCAGATCATTATACAAAAATTGCCTATAAAATAAGCGTAGCAAAGGTAGTTTGTTTTTGTTCCCTCAGTTAGTATGTATTGTTCAATCACATAGGAGGTTACCATGAACAACTCAACTAATATCGCAAACATTTTCCGTACCCTTGGTCGTATTATTGTGCGTATGGTGGCGATGTTGAGTGTGGTCTGGCTAGCCATTTTCTGTGTGAAAGCGCTCGATCCGGCATTTAAACCCGATGCCACAAAACCTAAACTGGCCATCAATTGGTTAGATGCCAAAGCGGTGCATCATGAGGCGCGACATATTGTCGCGACTCTTACCAGAAAACTCCTGCATTCCCTGACATAGTCGGCACACCTAAGCTTAATTCAAAGCTTGTCTTTTTAAGCCAGATCTAAAATGGCTTGAACTAATTTGTTCGCACCGTCTGCGATTTGACCTATATTGGCGTCCAGCATGTAGCAAGGTGTCGTAACAAGCTTGTTTTCTTTATCAATCACAATTTCGCCATGTGTTGTATTTTCATGCGTACAGTTAAGGCTTTCTATTGCCTGAGCCGTTGCTTGATCACTGCCTATGGTTAATTTGGCTCCAGTGATCAATTTAGCCAGTAATACAGGAGCGATACATAACGCGCCAATAGGCTTTTGTGCCTGATAAGTATTATTAATGGCTGCGCTTACATCGGCATTAACTGAGCTGTCAGGACCTTGTAAGGCAAAATCAGATAGGTTGAGCGCTGCACCAAACCCACCAGGAAAGATAATCGCATCGAAGTCGTTAGCTGAGTACTCGGTCAAAGGTTTTATATCACAACGCGCTATGCGCGCAGCCTCAACCAATACGTTACGTGATTCGGATACTTCTTGTTGTCGATAGTGATCGACGACTTTCAATTGAAGTATATCCGGCGCAAAGCATTGGTAGTTTGCCCCTTGCTGGTTAATGGCTAATAAAGTGAGTACCGACTCTTGGATCTCGGCTCCGTCTTGGTAGCCACAACCGGATAAAACCACTGCGATATTTTTAGTCATATGAAATCCTATTTGTTAATTACTCTATAACTAGTACTGTTTCCAGAAAGAAATGATCAGTTGAATCACTCGCATAATTTACTATCACTAGTAATGTTTTTAGCCATATTTAGATTAAATAAACAACTTCAGGCTGAGCTTGTCGAAGTCTTATTACTTTCTAATTTACCGACACTTCGACTGCTTCGCGCTCAGTGTGAAAGTGATCACCAATGTTTTCAACTAATCAAAATTAAATTGAAAAGGTACTAGTTTTTATTGGTCTAGCTGAGCTTGCATTGGGTATATCGCTAACTCTGCATTATTTCCAGATTATTGTCGTGTTTTTTTATATTTTTTTGCTACAAAGGATGGAATGTTAAAAAAGCTAACTCTTTATTTTTAATCAAGATTTAGCTTCTTTATATAGCTATATGGGATAAAGATAAGGGCGTTCAAAAAAAAATAATAAATTGCACAAAATACCAGCAGATCTACCTACTAAATTTCATAATCGTCAACTAACCTTAAAGGATTAATGAACGGAATTTCAATGGGTTTGGAAAGGCTTAAAAATGGCATTTACCTCAAACAAAAACACCCAACGAAAAGCCAAGTTAAATAAGCTGTTATGTTGTCTGCTTGTCAGCTCGGTTTTACCTAGTTTTTTTGCTCGCGCGGCGGCTCCGCCTAATGCCGGTGATCTGTTGCGTGATTCTCAGCAAGCTGAAAGTCAAAATCAGCGGCAACAATCTGAACAATCAGCTGTGGTTGACAAAAACCTACCTCGACCTTTGCTCTCCTTACCTAAAGGCGTTTCAATTGCTGTAAAACAATTTCGTATTACTGGCAACACTCACATTGCAACAGACAAATTGTTGCCCTTGTTAGCGCCATGGACTAATCAAAAATTAGATGTCGATGGCTTAAACCAAGCGACCGGTATTATTACCCGTTACTATCAAGAGCAAGGTTATATTTTAACCTATGCTTATTTGCCGCAGCAGAAAGTATCTGACGGTATTATCGAAATCGCTGTTTTAGAAGGTAAAGTGGGCAACGTCCAGTTAGTGACAGCGGAAGACGTACGCTTAAAAAATGACGTGATCAGTGGCTATGTCAGTGACTTAACGGGCAAAACCGATTTAAATCAAGCCCAAGTCGAAGAGCGCATTTTGCTGTTAAATGACATTCCTGGTGTTGTCGCGCGGGCGGCATTTGCTCGAGGTCAGCGTCCCGGTACAGCGGACATGATAGTGACGGTAGCTGAAGATGAACCACTAACGAGCCGTGTCACTTTTAATAACCATGGTAGTAAATCAGTTGGTGAACATAGGTTAGCTGCGCGTTTTCATTTAAAGGATGTATTCGGTTATGGTGATAATACTTTAGTAAACCTACAAGTGGCAGAAAAAGGCCAATTTGTAAATGGTTCGGTGACAACACGCATCCCCTATGGCAAGGGGGCTAATTTTGATTTTAGTATTGGTCGATTAACTTATGAGCTCGGGGCTCCGTTTGATGCATTGGGCGCGCGAGGTAGCGCAATATTTGCCAGTACAGGGTTGAACCTACCGCTTATCCGCTCTACTGCTAACAATGCCACTTTACGAGTGAGTTACCAATATAAAACCCTGCAAGATATTATCTCATTAGTCAGCACATCTAATAAGCAAAGCCAGCAAATTGGCCTGGGATTAACCTATACCCGACAAGGCAATTTTTGGGGCGGGTATTATTTATATTCGCGCTTAGATTACGCTGGCGGTGAAATAGACCCGGCACCGGGTGACAATGACGGGATCGATACTAATCAAACCTACAGGCATTTTCACAAACTTAATGCTGATGTTAGCTATCGCCAGCGTTTGAATAGTAACTGGTTTACTAACTTACGTTTATTTGGTCAGCACGCGTTTGATAATTTAGATAGCTCGGAAAAGTTTGGCATGACAGGCCCATACACCATGCGCTCATTCAAACCGGGTGAAGCTAGCATGGACACGGCGATTATTTTTACATCTGAGCTTGGGTATAGCTGGTTAATGACAGGTTCAATACTAACCTTGTCTGCTTTTCATGAAGTTGGCGAGGGGGGATATTTTGCTGATCCTTGGCAAACACCAGCTCACAAAACATTAGTAAGTAACGCGCGTATTCTACGCGGGCAAGGACTGAGTGCTAAATGGCAACAAGGCCGAGATTTGATGCTTGATTTGAGTATAGGTTGGCACAGTAATAGTTCTCATGAAGATGTATCCGTTGCCAATAATCAAGTCATTGTAAGTGATCCGCTCGATCAACAGCGCAATCCTTTTGTTTATTTTCAATTAAGTTCGACGTTTTAGGCTCTGGCAGGAGAAAGAACATGAACAACAATTATCGACTAGTCTGGAATCATATAAGCCAAGACTGGCAACCTGTATCTGAATTAAAAAACCGTCGTACTAAGCCTGGTGCGGCCATGCTAGCACCTAGCTTGTTAGTTAGCTCGCTGCTGGCTAGTGCATCTGCCTTAGCTGAAACCAATCAAGCCTTAACGACACCCGCCGCTTACTCGGTTAATTATCAAGCTATTGCGCAAAATGTCGCGCCAATTGCCATTGATAAATCGACCTTGCCGACACAAGGCGAAATCAAAGTGGGTCAAGGCGCGATCCACTCGCACAACAGCGACATGGTGATCAATCAAACCAGTCAAAAATTAGGCATAGATTGGCAAAGCTTTAGTATAGGTAAAGATGCCAGTGTTACCTTTGTGCAACCGGGGCAAGATGCCGTCGCATTGAATCGCGTTGTTGGTCACGATGTCTCTTACATTTTCGGTAAACTCAGCAGTAACGGCCAAGTCTTTTTAACCAATACCCAAGGTGTGCTATTTGCTGAAAATGCGCAAGTCGATGTCGGCGGGATTGTGGCGTCTGGTTTGGACTTATCGCAAGCGGATTTTGCTAACGGCAATTATCATTTTACCAGTGAGCTTGCCGGTAAAGTCAGTAACGAAGCTGATATTAATGTTGCAGTGGGTGGTTACGCGGCATTATTCGGTAGTGAAGTGGAAAACAACGGTGCTATTAACGTGCCGTATGGCGAGGTTATTTTAGCCTCTGGCCGCGCAGTTGCTGTCGATATTACCGGCAATAACTTGATCAGCGCAGTTATCACTCAAGGCGCGCACGACGCTAAAGTGACTAATAGTGGTGAGCTTATTGCCACCGCAGGTACCGTACGCATGGACGCTCAGTCAGCGCAATCCACAGTCGGCGCCATTGTTAATAATGATGGCATTATTCGCGCCAATTCGATTGTCGAGCAAAATGGCGAAATTTGGCTAATGGGCGATGTGGTGTCGTCGGATGGTGAATTAAGTGCTGATGGCGCTGATTCTGCACAAGCAGGTCATATTCATATTCAAGCCAATGCCGTCGCCTTGGGTGGCAACATTAGTGTTGATGGTAGCGAAGGCGGCACAGTTAATGTGGTTGCAGGCGATCGTTTATCTTTAGCGCAAAGTATTACTGCCCGAGGATATACCGGTGATGGTGGGCATATAGAGCTCGCATCGGCTGGTGGCATTATTGAAAGCAGTTCCAGCGTAGTCGATGCTCGTGGCCAGCAAAATGGTGGCGAGTTACATATTGCCGCGGCGGCTGGTATAGCGTCATCAGGTAAGTATTTAGCTTCCGGCCAACAAGGCAATGGTGGGCAAGTTGATGTAACCGCAAATAGTATTCATATGCTAAGCGCCAGTGTTGACGCAAGTGGTGCTAAGCAAGGTGGTTTAGTGCGCATTGGCGGGGAGTTTCAAGGTGGCAAAAACAATACGCAAAATAGTGAAGAGATTGAATTAGCCTTTGTTGAACGCTGGCAAAATCAAGCCGAGCTCACCAACGCAAGTCGCGTATTTATTAACGACGGTACCCAAATTGATGTTAGCGCTAGTCAAGGTCAAGGCGGTACTGCTGTTGTTTGGGCTAATGACGAAACGACCTTTCTTGGCCAAATCGATGCTCAAGGTGCTGCGGGCACCCAGTTAGGTGGTGCGGTTGAAATATCGTCTGGCCAAGATTTGAAAAAAGCCGAACTAAGCCAAGTACACATTGGTCAAGGCGGGCAACTATTACTGGATCCCAAAAACCTTATTATTGGCAGTAGTGATGATTTATCAAACTGGCAGTATCAGGCCGTTTTAGAAAGCGTTTATGCATGGAAAGCCACCACAGCCCAAATGCAAGATGGTGATCAGCTAGGTAGTTCATTGGCACTAAGTGAAGATGCTAGCCGACTAGCAATTGGTGCCATGGGTGATGATGGCGCGGCTAACAACCGTTCTAACGCTGGTGCTGTGCATTTATATCGCTTTACCGACAGTAACTTTTCTGGTGGCGAACTAGTTGGTTCGATCGGCCAAGGTTACCTTGGTGGCGACAACATTAATATTAGCTTAGATGCCCAAGATAATTTTGGTTCCGCGTTGGCATTTGATGATGTTGCCGAACATTTAGTTATCGGATCGAAAGGAGATGATGGCCTAAATAACAGCATTAATGATGCCGGTGCTGTGTATTTGTTTACCTTTGCCGAAAGTGATTTAACCGGTGGTCAGCATATTGGCACCCTAGGTGCGGGTTATACGGGGGTGGCTAATGTCAGTTTAGAGGCATTTGATCAGTTTGGCTCTTCTGTGGCGTTGAGTGATAGCGCGGGCTATTTAGCGGTTGGCGCTCAAGGCGATGATGGGCAAGACAATAGTGTTAGTGGTGCAGGGGCTGTGCACTTATTGACGTTTGGCGCAGACAGTTTTGCTAGCGCAACAATGTTAGGAACAATAGGCAGTGGCTATACAGGCACCAATGATTTCAATATTAGCTTAGACAGTAATGATAGCTTTGGTGCGGCAGTAGCGCTTAACAGTGCGGCTACATCTTTATTGGTTGGTGCTAGCGGTGATGATGGTTCCGCCAATAGTGTGGCTGATGCAGGGGCGGTTTATCAAATTAACTTTGGTGGTGGTGCCTTTAGTTTACCCTTCATTAACCGAACGATGGGAGCAGGTTACACAGGTACGGATGATATTGACCTAAGTTCAGTGTTGGACGCAGATGACGCTTTTGGTAGTGCAATAGCTGTTAGTGACTCAGCTACAGAGTGGTTAATTGGTGCGCCAGGGGATGATGGCCAATCTAACGTATTAAGTAATTCAGGTGCGATTTATTTATTTGATTTTAGTTATTCGCAAAATCATCGCGCAACGCTAGGGGTTGATTACAGCCATACTAATAGCTTGGATTTACTCTTAAGGGAAAATGATAATTTTGGTTCAGCCATCGCGGTTAATAGTAATGCGACTCGGGTGGTAGCCGGTGCGGTTAATGGGGTTGAAGACAACTCACTTAGTTCTAGCCCTGGCTCTTTGCACTTTTTTAACTTTTCTACATCGGGCTTTAATAGTGGTTCGTTAGTGGCGCGTTTAACTAATCAAGTCTCGTATCAATATCAGGCCTCTAGCAGTACCAACAATGATTCTGATTATATAGGCACATCCGTTGTATTAAGTGACGACGCTACTCTGTTGGCAATTGGAGCTAGTGGTGATGATGGTTTTGATAATTTAGCCGCCAATACTGGGGCCGTGTATTTAATTAAATTTGCTGATGGTAATTTCGCCAATGCCGATTTGATTGGAATTTTAGGTGAAGGCTATAGCGGGGTTAACAATCTCGATATTGATTTAGATGGCAATGATCAATTTGGTTCGTCTATCGCTTTAAGTGGTGATAATCGTAACTTAGTGGTGGGAGCTCGGCGTGACGATGGCTTCGATAACGAGAGTACAGATAGCGGAGCAGTTTACTTATTTAGATTTTCTGATGCGGCATTTAGCAATATTGCGCATTTAGCCACGATAGGCGATGGGTATAACTCGGGTAAAGATGTAGATGTCGCGCAATTAGATAGTGGTGATCACTTTGGCGCAGCTGTTGCGTTAAACGAAGATGGTAGTGGTTTAGCCATTGGCTCACCATTGGATCGTGGCCTAAATAATAGTGGTTCATATCAATCAGGTTCAGTCTATTTATTTAGCTTTACCGATGCGGCTTATACGGACGGTAGTCACGTTGCAACCATAGGCGATAACTATATTGGTACGAATGATATTCAAGTATCACTCGATAGCTATGACTACTTTGGCCAAGCCATTAGTTTAAATAGTGATGGCACACGGATGGCGGTGGGGGCGTATGGCGGTGCTGGAGCCAGCAATGCAGCAGGCGATAGTGGTGAGGTTTACCTATTTAGTTTTACCGATAGCAATTTTACTTCCGGCACTCACAGTGGCACGTTAGGGGTAAATCACAGCGGCACACGTGATTTAGACGTTAGTAATCACATTGCCAATAGTGACTACTTTGGTTATTCACTGGCTTTAAATGCCGATGCTAGCCGACTAGTTGTTGGGTCTTACGGTGATGATGGCGCGAGTAACAACTGGGATTCAGGTGCGGTTCATTTAATTACCTTTAGCGACAGTGATTTTAATAACGCGGCTCATGTAGGAAAAATCGGCTTTGGCTACCAAGCAACAGGTGATTTAGATTTAACCAGCCATCTTAATAATTATGATTATTTCGGTGCGGCAGTTGCATTAAACGCAGATGCGTCGCGTCTAGTGGTCGGCGCTAATCGTGATGATGGTCGTCAGGGTAATACATCTGACTTTGGCGCTGTGCATTTAATTAGTTTTACCGATACTAGCTTTAGCCAAGCCAGTTTAAGCGGCAGTATAGGGGATGACTATCAAGCGGCGGCGTCACAAAGTTTTGATCTGGTCGATAATGTAAACTGGTCTGCCGACAATATTGGTGATGCGATTGCGTTTAATGCCGATGCTAGCTTATTGGCAATCGGTGTCTCGGGCGATGACGGCTTTGGGGTTAACAATTATGCAGACTCAAATTACGGTGCCGTACATTTAATTCAGTTTGCTAACAATGATTACACACAAGCTAGCTTGATTGGCACCCTAGGCTATGGCTACGTGGGTAGTCAAGATCTCGATTTAACCACACAGCTCGATGCTAACGATAATTTTGGATCTGCGGTTAGTTTAAATGCCAGTGGCGATCGCTTAGCCGTTGGCGCGCAATTCGACGATGGCGCCAATAACAATGATACTAATGCTGGTGCTGTCTATTTATTTAGGTTTACAGATAACTCTTTTGGCGGCGCAAGTCACTTTGCGACAATAGGTGAAGATTACACAGGTAGTAATGATTTAGATTTAAGTGCGGTACTTGATAGCTATGATAATTTGGGTAGCGCACTAGCTTTTAATGCCGATGCCACACGCTTGGCGATTGGGGTCAGATACGATGATGGTTTAAATAATAGTTATTATCGCAACGGGGCGGTTTATTTAATTGGCTTTAGCGATAGCGATTTCGCGGCAGTTAATCATATTGCGACATTGGGCTCAGGCTATGTAGGCACTAACGATATTAATCTGTCTGCACATTTATCATCTTCCGATTATTTTGGTTATAGTTTGGCGTTTAACAGTGTGGGTGATCGTTTGGTGGTCAGTGCCCAACTAGATGATGGCGCGAGTGATAATGTTTGGGATAGCGGCGCGGTTTATTTACTGAGTTTTACCGATACCAGCTATAGTGATGGGTTGTTGGTGGGTAAAATAGGTGACGGCTATAGTAACACTGGAGATATTGACTTTAGTGAGCAGATAGATAATTACGATTATTTTGGCTCGTCACTGGCGTTAAGTGCTGATGGTCGCAAATTAGTGATAGGCTCGCGCTACGATGATGGCTTTGAAAATGCATTTTCTAATCGAGGTGCGGCGTTTATTTTAGACTTTGCTGATACGTCGTTTGCATCGGGCACGCTCAGTCAAACCTTGGGTGCAGGCTACATAGGCACTAATGATATCAATATCCACCTTAATGCATCCTATGAATTAGCAAGTGCTTTGGCTTTAAGTGCCGATGGCCAGCGTTTGGCTATAGGTGCTCAATCCAATAACGCGGATAACTTGCTACTGTTTGATTTAAGTACGACGCAGTCCGATGAATTTTTGGCTTTAAGTGCAGATATAACTGACGAGCCATTATCCGTGATTAGTATGCGGCAGTTTAATGGCTCGCAAAGTGCTTATGGTGAATTTTTAGGGCAAGCATTAGCTTTAAGTGATGACGCTACGCGCTTAGCGATTGGCGTGCCAGAAGATGATGGCTTTAACCCTAACGGTCCTTTTGATGTTAATGATCGCGGCTATGGCGCGGTGCATTTAGTCAGCTTTACCGATGGCAACTTTGCAGGCGCGAGTTTAACCGCCACTATTGGCAGCGGTTATGTGGGTAGTAAAGATATTGCGCTAAATTTAGATAGCTACGACTATTTTGGTTATTCAGTGGCGTTTAATGCTGATGCCAGTCGCTTAGCGGTTGGCGCGTTATTGGATGATGGCGATGGTGGCTCGTCTAATTCGGGGGCAGTGTATTTATTTACCTTTGACGATAGCGATTTTAGCAATGGCCAACATCAAGCCACTTTAGGTGAGGGTTATTCAGGCGCTAAAGATCTCAATCTCAGTTTAGATTCTTCCGATTACTTTGGTGCATCAGTTGCCCTTAATGGCTTGGGTGATCGTTTAGCGGTGGGGGCCGAGCGTGACAATGGCTTTAATAATACACTTGATGATCCGGGAGCTGTGTATCTCTTTACTTTTACCGATACCGAATTTGGCGGTGTGTCACATGTTGGTACTTTAGGTGAAGGTTATGTAGCTACAGGCGATTTGGATTTATCAGCTAGCTTAGATAGTAATGACTATTTCGGCGCATCGCTTGCGCTGAGTGCCGATGCTACGCGCTTAGCTATTGGTGCTAAATATGACGACGGCTTTGAAAACTCAGGCAGTACGGCTGGCGGTGCGGTTTATTTAATTAGCTTTACGGACAGCGCATTTGCGGGGGCGACCCATACTGCCACTATAGGTGAGAATTATGTTGGCACCAATGATATTAATATCGACAACAATAGCTTTGATTATTTGGGATGGTCTGTAGCGTTAAGCTCAGATGCCAGTCGTTTAGCGGTAGGCGTACCGGATTCTGATGGTTTTGAGTTTGCTACGTTTACATCCGGCCGAGTCGATCTGTTTAGCTTTAGTGATACTGCGTTTAGCTCAGGCAGTCGTATCGCTATTATTGGCGACAGTTATGTTGGCGAGAAAGACTATAATCTCAACCTAGATGCTGACCGCTTTGGTTATTCTGTCACTTTGAATGGTGACGCATCTCGATTAATGGTTGGCGCCTTAAATGGTGATGGCTTAAATAATCAAGAATTAGAAACAGGTGAAATATACGGCTTTAGTTTCAGCGATACTGATTTTTCCGACGCTAGCCAAGCCCTAATTATAGGCAGCGGTTATGATGGAGCTAATCGTTTTAATAGCCAATCCTTTATCAGTGGTACGCGCCATTATGCGGGGGATTCATTAGGCTCTGCGGTTGCATTAAATGACTTAGGTAATTTAATGGCGATAGGTGCTGCGAATGCTAGTAGTGCTACGTTGGATTATTTGTCCTACGGTGCGGTGTATTTATATGAATTTGCCAGCGATGACTTTACCCGAGCCACTTTGAAAGGGGTTATAGGTAAAGGCTACTCAGGCGGTAATAATCTGGCGCTTGATCTTGACGTAGCAGATGGCTTTGGCAGTAGTATTGCGTTAAATGCTGACGGTTCGCGTTTAGCGGTTGGCGCACCGCAAGATGATGGTGCCAATGACGATATTAGTAATGCTGGCGCTGTGCATTTATTTAGCTTTAGCAATACGCAGTTTGCTGGTGGACAACATGTTGCGACTATCGGCGCACAATACAACACAGGTCAAGATGTTGATGTGGCGCTAAATATTGAAGCTGAAGATAACTTTGGTGCGAGTGTTAGCTTGAGTCATGACGCAAGTCGCTTAGCGGTTGGGGCAACGGGTGATGATGGCTTTGATAATACAGGTGCTTTCAATGATGGCGCCGTGCATTTGTTTAGCTTTGCAGATAGCGCTTTTGCCTCGGGTAATTTGTCGTCGACTTTAGGTAATGGCTATATTGTTAATAATGATTTAAACATTAGTTTAGATTTTGCCGACAATTTTGGCTCGGCAGTGGCGTTTAGCTCAGACGCTAGTCGCTTAGTGATTGGTGCTATCGGCGATGATGGTAAAGATAATACCGGTTTTGGTGGCGGCGTTTATTTAATTAGCTTCTCAGATACTGCATTTAGCTTGCCTGTCATAACAGGCATGATAGGTCATGGTTACGACGGTGATAATGACATTGATATCAGTAGCCAACTGAACTTTTCCGATAACCTAGGCAAGGCGGTCGCCCTAAGCAATGATGCCAGCCGCTTAGTTGTCGCAGCCAATGGTGATGATGGCTTGGCAAACTCGGCGAGTGAAAGTAGCGGTGCTGTGCACTTGTTTAGTTTTGCTAATGGCTCGTTTGGTTCAGGTTTGTTAACTGCGTCCATCGGTGAAGCTTACGTTTCAGGTAAAGACCTTGATCTTGAACTGGATTCTTATGATTTATTTGGCTCGGCGTTGGCTTTAAGTGGTGACGCTCGCCGTTTAGTGGTTGGCGCACCAGGTGATGATGGCTTTGCAAATAATGCGAGCTCCGCGGGTAGTTTTTATTTAATCGAGTTTAATGATACGGCTTTCTCGCAAGGTGAAGTTAACTCGTTAATAGGTGATGAACATCCAACCATCATTACCGAATTAGATACTATTGTGCATGGTAGTGGCTCGGTGCAAACTGAAGCCTTAGGTGCTGCGGTTGCGGTTAATGCGGATGCAACATTGATGGCGCTAGGTGTGCCGCAGGGCGTGAGTGGCAGCGGTAACTTATTTGAAGATAATTTAGGTTCGGTGCATTTATTCCAATTTGCGCAAGCTGGCGATTTTTCAGGCGCGACATTAATCAGTAATATCGGTCATCAATATTTAGGCTCGCAAGATATTAATCTCGACCTAGATGCGGATGATAGATTTGGCTCTGCGCTTGCTTTAAACGCCACGGGCGATCGTTTGGCGGTAGGCGCTGAATTTGACGATGGTTACCGCAATCAAGCTGATAATACCGGCGCGGTTTATTTATTTAGTTTTACCGATGCCGCGTTTAGTAATGGCTCGCATACAGCGACAATAGGTGAAGGCTACGCCAATACCTTAGATATTAATTTATCTGACAAAATCGACAATCATGATTACTTTGGTTCTTCTGTCGCTTTAAGTGCTGATGCCAGTCGTTTGGTGATAGGTGCTAGAGAAGATGATGGCTTTAACAATACCGGACCTAGCTTTTCAGGAGCGGCTTATTTAATTAGCTTTAGTGACAGTCATTTTGGTGGTGGCAACCACACTGCGACGATAGGTGCCGGTTATGTAGGCGCTAATGATCTCGATTTGAGTAGCAAGCTGGATTATAACGATGGTTTTGCAGCCTCGTTAGCATTGAGTAATGATGCGACGCGCTTGGTTGTTGGTGCTTATTTAGATGATGGTTTTGAAAATACCGGCGCTAACGACTCAGGCGCGGTTTATTTAATCAGTTTTGCTGATGGTAATTTTAACACTCCATCTCACACAGGCACCATAGGTGAAGGTTATCAAGCCAGTCATGATTTATCGTTAGATTTAGATGGTGATGATCATTTTGGTCGTTCTGTTGCTTTAAACGGCAGTGCCAGTCGCTTAGCGGTTGGCGCTCCGCGTGATGATGGGGCGAATAATCAAAATGGCTATGTTGGCGCCGTTTATTTATTTAATTTTGGTGATGGTCATTATGCTAATGCACAACAAGTTGCAAGTTTAGGTGTTAACTACCAAGGCTTAAATGATTTGGATATTGACCTTAGCAACTCAGATTATTTCGGCTCGGCGTTAGCGCTATCTGATGATGGCCAAACCTTATTTGTTGGCGCAACGGGGGATGATGGCGCATTTGATAATAATGCAGAGTCGGGCACGATTTATTCTGTGCGCTTCAGTGATTTGGCATTTTCCAATGCCGAGCTTATCGGTAATGTAGGTGAAAACTATATAACGGCCAATTCATTATCATTGGACAATGAAACCAGTGACATCATAGGTGAGCAATTTAGCCAAGTCGGACAGGCCATCGCTTTAAATAACGACGCTAGCTTGATGGCTGTCGGTATGTGGCAAAACGATGGCTATCAAGTTTCTGGTTTATCTAATACCGGAGCGGTTTATTTATTTTCCTTTAACAGCAATAGTCAAGCTAGCGCTTCGTTGCAAGCGATTATTGGCAAAGGCTATAGCGGCGGCAAAAACTTTGATTTAGACCTAGAGCAAAGCGATTATTTTGGTACTTCAGTCGCCTTTAATGGAATAGGTAATCGCTTGGCAGTTGGTGCAACCGGAGATGATGGGTTTAGCCAAACGCGCAGTGGCTCAGGAGCTGTGTATTTATTTAGTTTTAGTGACAATCAATATAACGATACAAGCCATGTAGCGACGCTTGGCTATGGTTATACTGGAACGGGCGATCTCGATTTCTCTAACAATATTAGTTATTCCGACGAATTAGGGTCAGCACTCGCATTAAGTCAAGATGGCACGCGCTTGGCTATTGGCGCCCACTTGGATGATGGTTTCGGTAATACGACAAGTAATGTTGGGGCTGTGTATTTAGTGAGTTTTGCTGATGGCAATTTTGCTAGCCCAAGCTTAACTGGTGTTATCGGGCATGGCTATACGGCAGATAATGATTTAGACCTAAGTGCTAACTTAAATAGTTACGATTATTTTGGTGGTGCGCTAGCGCTTAATGCGGATGGCAGCCGTTTAGCTATTGGCGCTGTTGGTGATGATGCTGCGGACGATTTAGCAACTGAATCTGGGGCTGTGCATTTGATTCGCTTTGCTGATACCAGTTTTAGTTCACCGAGTCACTTTAGTTCTGTTGGCGTGCGATATACAGGTGATAACGATATCGACCTAGATGGCAAAGTTGATACCTATGATAGCTTCGGGTCGGCTATCGCCTTAAGTCATGATGCCAGTCGTTTGTTTGTTGGCGCGCAATACGACGATGGTTTTAGTAATAATTATAGTGGTAATTCAGGGGCTGTTTATCAATTTGATTTTGCCGATTCAGCTTTTAGTAATGGTCAGCATGTCGCTACTTTGGGTGAGGGCTATGTTGGGGCGCAAGATTTAAACTTATCCTTGGCTGGCGCTGATTACTTTGGTAGTGGTTTGGCGCTGAGTGGAGATGGCTCACGCTTAGCTGTGGGCGCGACGGGCTCGGATATCACTGTCAGCAGTGGCGGCGCAGTTTACTTATTTGCTTATAGTAACGAGCAAATTGTCGATTGGCATTTGTTACCGTCTGCCAAACAAGTGGCGTTTTCTACGCTTTCTTATGATCCCGCAGATGCTTTTGGTTCGGCATTGGCCGTAAACGATGACTTTACCCGCTTGGCAGTTGGCGCATCGGGAGATGATGGTTATTTAGCGCAATCGGCCAATAACGGAGCTGTGCATTTGTTTAGTTTTGCCGCCAATACCTATAGTGGTGCCAGTCTAAATGGCACTATCGGCAAGGGTTTTAGTGGTGGTAATAATTTAGATATTAATTTACGTAGTGGCGATGGGTTTGGCTCTGCATTGGCGATGTCATCTGATGCCAGCTTACTCGCGGTTGGTGCACCATTTGATGATGGCTCGAGTGGCGACTTTGTTAATACCGGCGCGGTTCATTTATTTGGCTTTAGCGACAGTGATTTTAGTGGGGTACAGCGTTTAGGCTCATTGGGTGCTGATTACGCTGGCGGTAAAGACTTAACGGTTGATGGCCTATCACACAATGATAATTTTGGTAGCGCTTTGGCCTTATCTGGCAATGGTTTGCATTTAGTGGTAGGTGCCACAGGTGATGATGGCTTTTTTAATGATGCAGCTGCCGATACTGGCGCCGCTTATTTATATACATTTACCAGTGATAACTTTACCGGTATTAATCAAGTCGGGATAGCGGGGCGTGGTTATCAAACCTCAGGAGATATTAACTTAGGGTTAGAGGATGGCGATAAGTTTGGCTCTGCCTTGGCGTTGTCAAACGACGCCTTGTTATTGGCGGTTGGCGCAACGGGTGATGATGGTAGCGCAAATGCGACAATAGATGCCGGTGCGGTTTATCTCTATCAATTTGCCAGTACAGGTTTCACTGGCGCTAGCTTAAATTCGACGCTAGGAGCGAATTATACAACGGCTAACGATATTAATCTGGCTACGTTTTTAGACAGTAATGATGCACTAGGTAGTGCGTTAGCGTTAAGTAACGACGGCAATGTATTAGCTATCGGTGCGCAATATGATGATGGTGATTTAAACGCTGTCACCAATAGTGGTGCGGTTTATATTTATGACTTCATTAACAGTGATTTTTCCAGCCCAACTTTAGATAGTAAGTTTGGCCGTGGTTATACCGGTTCGGGTAACCTTAATGTAGCCGTTGAGCAAAACGACCGATTTGGTGCTGCGTTAGCATTAAACGGCGTTGGCGACAAAATAGCAGTGGGGTTACCTGGGCGTGATTTAAGCTCAGGCTTTACCCTCAACAATACTGGCGGCGTATTCTTGTTTGGTCCGCCATCGGTTGATTTAAATGGCTTTAATTTTGCTGACGACCAATCCGCGACCGGCAGTGTGTCGATTGAAAGCTTAGTCTCGGTTTTAAGTGCCGGTACAGATATTACCTTGCAAGCTAACAACGATATTACGCTAGCGAATGATTTAGTGGTGAGCGGAACAAACGGCGGTAATATTAGCTTTATGGCTGGCCGAACTATCGCATTATTTGGTGATTTAACTTCGGCAAATGGTGATGTATTACTTAAAGCCAATGCCACCACCACAGATGGTGTTATTGCTAGCGAGCGTGATACGGGCGCAGCCGGTATTAGTATGGCCAGTGGCACTAGTATAAACGCCGGAACGGGCGCTGTTCATGTGTTGTTGGCTGATGGTGATGGCTTAAATGACAACACTTCAGGTGCAATCAGTCTACGAGACATCACTGCACAAAGTATTGTTGTGGAAAATCTAGGCCCAGCAGCCGGCAGTGACTTGGTATTGGATGGGGTGCTAAGTGCGACCGACGATGTGTTATTAGCCACCTTGCAAGGTAATTTACAGAATAATCACGGTGCTGATGCTGTGAGTTCATCATCTGGCCGCTGGTTGATTTATACCGGCCATTGGCAAGATAGCACCGAAGGTGGCTTAGTGGGTGTCGCGGCTAGCGCTGCCCCGCGTATTTACAACACGACTTATGTTGATCAAACAACAGCTAATGGGGCTCTAGCGGGTAATCATATTTTCTATCGTAGTCAGCCGACGGTTGATATTGCCGCAGATGATTTTGCGTTTAACTATGGCGACACGGTGCCAACCTTTACTTATCAAGTAAGCGGTTTGGTGGCAGATGATGGTGTAACAGATACCTTAAGTGTGGCGGGTATCTCTGCCGTTACGCTAAGCGAACCAACCGTCAATAGCCAAGGCCGCCACGATGCTGGCATTCATGCTATCACGGTGAATACCACACAAGATTTAACTAACTACGGCTATAACCTGACGACAGACAACGGCCAGTTAACCGTTAATCAAAAGCACTTAACCTTAAGTGACGCTGTGGTTAGCACTAAGGTCTATGATGGTTTAACCAGTGCCACAGTCGAGCAAATAGGCACTATTTCTGGCGTATTGTCAGGTGACGATGTCAGCGCGGATCTGTCTGGCGCTATCGCCAATTTTGTTGATAAAAATGTGGCGAATGATAAACGGGTTGGTATTACTAATGTTAGTTTAAGTGGTCTATCTGCCGGTAATTATAGCGTAACTGATTTAAGCGCCACGGCGTCGATTACACCTAAAACCGTCACCTTATTAGACTTTACCGCCAATGACAAAGTGTACAATAACAACAATATTGCCAGCTTTAACTATGGCTCGCTTGATGGCTTGGTTGGTACAGAAACGCTAGGTATTTTTAGTAGCTCAGCCACCTTTACAGATGACAATGTTGGAACAGATAAAACCGTTACCTTAACGGGCGGACAACTCTCTAACGGTTTAAATGGCGGTCTTGCGGCTAACTATGTATTAGCCGATGTTAACTTAACTGATACCGCGAATATAACACCGCGTGATCTCACCGTATGGGTTAGTGCGATTGACAAGGTTTACGATGGCAGCACAAGCGCCGATGCTCAAGTCACGCTCTATTCGTTTAATGATTATTCTTCGGATGACTTAACCTTTAGCGGCGATGCGACTTTTGCTGATAAAAATGTCGGTGTCGATAAAACGATCACGGTTAATAATATTGGCTTATCGGGGGCCGATGCCGCTAATTACAATCTTCTTAATGTCAGCCAAACTTATAATTCTGCAGATATAACCCAACGTGAATTGCTAGTAACGCTAGATGCGCAAGACAAGGTTTATGATGGCACAACATCCGTCGTGGTTAATTTAACGGATGATAGGGTATTGGGTGATAGCCTAACCATTAATGGCGATTCGGCTTTTCTTGATAAAAATGTCGCTAGCAATAAAACGGTTGCGCTGACTAATGTGTCTTTGTCGGGTGCGGATGCGGGCAATTACTCTGTGTTAACGTCATTTACCAGTACCGCCAATATCACAGCTAAGGATTTAAGTTTAGCCGGTGTTAAAGTTTATGATGCGACCACTCTCGTTGCGGCCAATGACTTAGGCTTTGTCGGGCTGGTACTTAATGACGATGTGACTCTTGCGGGTACAGGTTTAACCCAAGATAAAAACGTGGCAACGGGCAAAACCCTAACCCTAGATAGTTTTAGCTTAGCGGGTACGGATGCGGGTAATTACAGCTTAAGTAGCGGTCAGGTTGATATTACCCCTAAAGCCATCCCAGCGTTTGGTAGCCAAGAATATGATGCCAGCATTAACGTGCAATTTGGCAATTTAGCCTTAAACGATATACACGAAGGTGATGTGATTAGCCTTGGTGGTAGTTCAACCATGGCTGATAAACATGTTGGTCAAGCTAAGGTGTTAACAACCGGCTCACTAACCCTAAGCGGCACAGATGCCGCTAACTATAGTTTAGCCAGTGCAACCGTCGATATAACACCTAAGATTTTAAGCGTGACTGGCGTAAGCGCTAGCGATAAAGTTTACGATGGTACAACCAGTGCGCAGATCAGTGGTTCGGTTAACTTTAGCGCTTCGTTTATCGACGGAGATGATGTTGCCTTAAATCAAGCGGCCAGCATAGACGTCGAGTTTATCGATAAAAATGTTGGGCTTGATAAAACCTTAATTATTACTGGCGATCTGTTAACGGGTAGCGATGCCGCTAATTACCAAGCGACAGCAACCGCAACTGCGAACATTAGCGCGCGTGATTTAAATGTTAGCTTTAACGCAGACGACAAGGTGTACGATGGTACAACCGCGGCGGTTAACACTATTAGTAGTGATGACAGAATACTGGGTGATGAGTTAACGATCACCGGTGAGGCTAGCTTTAGTGATAAACATGTGGGTACGGATAAAACCGTTACGCTTAGCAATATTCAAGTTACGGGCGCTGATGCGGGTAATTACAATGTGGTGAGCGATCCCACCGCGCTTGCCAATATTACCAAGCGCGATCTAGCAGTAACATTTGAAGTTGATAACAAGGTTTACGATGGCACAACAACTGGCTCAGCATCCAATTTTGCTGATGATAGAGTTGTCGGTGATACCTTAACCCTTGCGGCCGACGCTGTTTTTGCTGATAAAAATGTTGGAGTGGGTATCGCGGCCACCTTGAGTAATGTCTTACTGTCAGGCGATGACGCTAATAATTATCAAGTGGTGATCAATCCTAACGCCAGTGCCGATATTAGCCAACGCGCACTGAATATCGATTTCAGCGCGACCAACAAAATCTATGATGGTAATACCACTACAACCTCGACAATCACTGGTGATGACAGAGTCGCGGGTGATGATTTAAGCCTAAGCGCGACAGCCGCTTTTGGTGACAAAAATGCCGGTATTAACAAAGCTGTCTTTTTATCTAATATTCAAATTAGTGGTAATGATGCGGCTAACTATCGTATCGCCACCGCGCAAACCGCATTGGCTGATATTACGCCGCGCGACTTAAATGTCAGTATTAATGCCCTAGACAAAGTATACGACGGGACTACGACCGCGTTATTTACCGCAACTGATGATAGGTTAGTTGGCGATCAATTGTCAGTAGGCGGTAATGCTAATTTCAGTGATAAGCATGTTGCAGTAGATAAGGCCGTGTCGATCAGTGAGTTCGTGTTAACTGGGGTCGATGCCGGTAATTATAATGTCATCACGCAAATAGCCAATTCGACAGCGACTATTAGTGTGCGAGATTTACAAGTTACCTTTGACGCTTTAGACAAGGTGTATGACGGAACGAATGCCGCGTTATATAACAGCAATTCAAATCTTGTCGTGGGCGATGATATTCAAATATTAGGCGATGCGGTTTTTGCCGATAAAAATGTCGGCACTAACAAGCAAGTAAGTTACAACGTCAGCTTATCCGGTGCGGATGTGAGCAACTATAATTTAGTTAACGCTAATTTAACCGATACAGCGGCAATCACGCCAAAAGATCTGGCTTTAAGCTTAAATGCCGAAGATAAAATTTACGATGGTACGACAAGTGTCATCTTTAGTCTGAGTGACGACCGAGTTGTTGGTGATGATTTAACCATTAGCGCCGATGCCGCATTTGCAGACAAAAACGCTGGGCAAGATAAGCTAGTTAGCTTAAGTAATATTGCACTGACAGGGGTTGATGTTGGTAATTATATTGTTAGCCAAAATGTCACAGACTTAGCCACCATTAATCGTAAAGAGTTGTTAGTGACAGTGGGTGTGGCAGATAAAATTTATGATGGTACTCGCGATGCTAGCTTTACTGAAGCGGCGCAGCTTAGTGGCTCTGTGATTGATGGCGACGATGTGACGGTGGGCTCGGTGGATGATTTAGACATTTTGTTTAGCGATAAGAATGTCGGTACAGACAAAGCCATGGTCTTGGTTGGTGACTTATTTAGCGGCAGCGATGGCGACAATTATCAAGCGGTTACGCATTCAACGGCTTCTATTACACCAAGAACCCTCAATGTCACCATTAGCGCCGATGATAAAGTTTATGATGGTACAACCCTAGCGACTGTTAATACAGCCGATGACAGAATTAATGGCGATGATTTATCTATTGTCAGCACCGGCTTGTTTAATGATAAAAATGTCGGGCAAAGTAAAACAGTTACCTTGTCTACCGCTGAACTTGGCGGTGATGATGCGCTTAACTATATAGTGACAGACTTTAGTGCGACCACCACAGCCAGTATTACGCCAAGAGACTTAAGTGCCAGTATTACGGTAAACGACAAGATCTATGATGGAACTCGACTGGCTAATATCACCATTAATGACGATCGCATTGCCGGTGATAGCTTAACCTTAAGTGGTGACGACAGCCTATTTGCCAATAAACATGTTGGCGAGAATAAAGACGTTACATTGAATAATATTCAAGTGGCTGGAATTGATGCGCTTAATTACAACTTGATAACGAGCTCTGCATCTGGCCAAGGGCGCGTAACACCGCGCGACTTAAATGTTAGTATTACCGCGCAAGACAAGGTGTATGACGGTACAACAAGTGCAAGTGTCAGCCAAACTGATAACCGTGTGACAGGCGATGATTTAACCCTGAATGTCGGTAATGCTAGCTTTAATGATAAACATGCCGCAACTAATAAACTTGTGACTCTCAGCGGTATTAGCATAAGTGGCGCTGATGCCGATAATTATATTGTTAATCAAACAGCAAGTGATTTTGCCGATATAACGCAACGAGAACTTACGGTTACCTTAACGGCAGACAATAAAGTTTATGACAGTTTAACCACGGCGGTTGCCAATATTACCAGTGACAACCGGATTGCTGGTGATGAGCTGAATTTTGTACCAACGGCTGAGTTTGATAACAAGCATGCCGCAAGTGGTAAAACCGTAAGCTTAACTCATATTGCCTTATCCGGTGCTGATGCGGGTAACTACCAATATGTGTCGGGTTCAGCTACCACAAGTGCCGATATTAGCCAGCGTGATCTGCTGGTGACTATTGAAGGCCAAAATAAAATATACGATGGCAGCACAACGGCAATATCTAATGTGGTCAGTGATAATCGTATTTCGGGTGACGATATTAGCTTTAACCCGCTGGCTAAATTTGCCGATAAACACGTAAGCCAAGATAAAGCCGTAACCTTAACCAGTATTGGCCTAACAGGGGCTGATGCGGGTAACTATAATGTTGCAGTGGATGCCACTGCGTTGGCTACGGCTAGCATTACCCCGCGCGACTTAACCATAGGTATTAATGCCTTAGATAAAATTTATGATGGCACAACCTCAGCCGTCGTCACGCCATTTGACGATCGCGTAGCGGGTGACGAATTACTTATCATGGCAAATACCGCCAACTTTGCCGATAAAAATGTTGGCAATAACAAAGCGATCACCTACAGCCAAATTGTTATTAGCGGTGCGGATGCCGGTAATTATAACTTGTTAAATACCACAGCTTCGACATCAGCTAATATTACGCCTCGTGATTTATTAGTGAGTATTAGTGCCTTAGATAAAATTTATGACGGCACAAGTTTAGCGTCGGCTAATGTAGTCTCTGACGATAGAGTGGTGGGGGATGATTTAACTTTTGCCCTGAGTGCTTTATTTAACGATAAACATGCCGCCAATAATAAAACCGTTACCTTGACTGATCTTGAGCTGAGTGGCGCGGATAAGAATAACTATCAAGTAGCGAATACCCTTGTCGCGACCACGGCGAATATTACACCTCGACCATTAAGCCTAACAATTCAGGCAGAAGATAAGATTTACGATGGCCTAACGAATGCTAATGCGACTGTGATAAGTGATAACCGCATAACGGGCGATATTCTGGGTTTTGTAGTTAATGCTGATTTTTCTGATAAACAAGCGGCGCAAGATAAAACCGTTAGTTTAACAGGGATCAGTTTAACAGGGGCGGATAGTGCTAACTATGATGTGACAGCCACTACGGCCACCACCACAGCTAACATTAGTCAGCGAGATCTCGATTTAAGCTTGTCGGCGCAAAGTAAAACTTACGATGGTAACACCTTGGCTACGGTTGACCTTGTTAGCGATAACCGAGTGGCGGGAGATGATCTTGGCTTTGATATTAGCGCCAGTTTCGCCAATAAAAATGCGGCACTTGATAAGGCAGTGAGTTTATCTGCGGTTAATCTAAATGGTCAAGATGCGCCTAACTATCGAGTCGCGTCATTCACAACGGATTTAAGCGCGACTATCCATAAGCGCGATTTGACCTTAGCGGCTAGCGCAACGGATAAAGTTTATGACGGCAATACTAACGTCAATGCTGTGATCAGTAGTGACGATAGAATAGCTGGTGATGACTTAAGCTTTGTGTTTGACGCTGCATTTAGCGATAAAAACGTTGGCAGCAATAAATCGGTTACCTTAAGCAATATGTTGCTTAACGGTGTGGATGCCGGCAACTATCAACTGGTTGCTAGCTCTATTGGCTCGACCGCCTCAATTACAGCACGAGATCTTAATTTAACCTTAGGTGCTACTGACAAGGTTTACGATGGCTTAACCACTGCTAATGCGAGCGTAATCTCTGATGATCGTATCGCCGGTGATAACTTAGCCTTTAGTCACAATGCGGCATTTAACAATGCCAATGTAGGTAACAATAAACCTGTTACCTTGAGTGATTTTGTCATGTCGGGTAGCGATGCGCTTAACTACAAGGTTGTGGGGCAAACTAGCTTAGCGACTGTGGCTAATATTAGCCCAGCACCACTGACGATTAGTGCGCAAGATGCTAGCCGAATTTATGGCGATGTTAATCCAAACTTTAGTTTTGCGATTAGCGGTTTTGTTAACGGCGAAGATGCGAGCAGTGCTGGCTTAAGTGGTGATGCAACATTTAATGTCAGTGCTGATCCAACAACCGCAGTCGGTACATACAGTATTACTCCAGCGGCTGGTAATTTAACGGCCGCTAATTATCAGGTCGTCAACTTTAATAATGGCAGTTTAACTATTACTCCACGGCCATTATCCATTCTGGCGAACAATGTGGTGCGTTTTCCTAGTGAAAGTGATCCTCAAGTGTTTGGATTTTCAAGTGCTGATGGTGGCTTAGTTAATGGTGATACCTTGGCAGCGGTTACAGTGCCAACCCCTGACGGCAGTGCCACAGCGGTTGGTGGCGATGTGCTAGTACTGTCACCGACTAATGCAACCTTTGCCACAGGGAATGCCGCCAACTATCAAATTGAATACCTTGACGGTTATATGATTATTTTGCCAGAACCTATTGTTAATAAAACGGGGCAGTCTCAACCGCAAGATCAGGCTTTCTTCCTTGAAATTGATCCTGAAGAGATCGCCACGGTTAATAACGAGTTAGAGCAAGTGGAATCTGTGGTCACTAGCCAAGCCGAAACCACCTATAGCGAAGTGACGGCTCAAGTTTCTGTGGTTGAGCCAACTAGTGCAACAGATAACAGCGCGGTAGCAACGCCGATCACTCGCGCTAGAGTCACACAAATTTCGCAAGGGGTGTCGGCTGATATTATCGACCAATTACGCAGTATGCCTATGGTTAGTGTTAGCGGTGCGACGAGTATGGGTGATTTGTTTGGTTTGACCACGGCCAATAATCGCTAGTCTAATTAAGGAATAAAAATGATAAATAAAAACATCCATTTGACTCGGCAATTGACAGTTAAATTGAATGCTTGGCTTAAGACAAGTTTGGCGCTGTTAATTTTAATCAGCTCCACCTTGGCGTTTGCCGATGATAAAACCAGTGTGTATGACGATATGCGTAAGTTGTTAGGTGCCGAGGATTATCAAGCGGCTTATGTTCTAGGCTCTCGTTACAAACTATTGCAAGGTGAACCGCACTTTGATTATTTGTATGGTATAGCGGCCATTAACTCAGGGTATTTACCTCAGGGTATTTTAGCGCTGGAACGATATTTAAAAGCGGTGCCAACTAATGACAGAGCTCGATTAGAATTAGCCAAAGGTTATTACGAAATTGGTGCCTATGCTCGAGCTCGTCAAGAATTTGAATTTGTTTTGCGTTACAACCCGCCGGCTAATGTACGTAATAAAATTCAGCAGTATTTAGATGCTATGCAGGCTGATAGCTTGATCAGTAAACGCAACAAAACAGGTAGCTATTTTGAATTAACGGCAGGTTACGATAGTAATTCTAATGCGGGTACTTACAACAACGAAATCGAATTTGGTTCTAATACGCCTGATCTCGCGGTGCGCACGGCCATTACCGATCCAGATGCCAAAGAAAACCCCAGTCGCTTTGTGCAGTTAACTTTGGGCAGTCAATTTTTAAGACGTGTGGGCGGAGGCTTAGGGGTTTATGCCGGATTAGATTTAGACACCAAGCATTATTTTTCAGCTCAGCAATTTGATACTGACACGCTAGCAGCTTACACCGGATTTTCTTTTTTAAAAGGTATTGGCCTGTATCGCTTAACTTTGTCTGGCTCTAAGTTTTTTGTTGGTGGTAACGAGTACCGCAATACCTTGTCTTGGAATGGTGAAGCGCGTTATGACTTAGGAAGCGGCTACGAAGCTAGCGGTATTGCCCAATACTCTGAGTTAAAACATGCTGATGCTTCTAGTAGTCAAGATGCCACAGTATTCACCCTAGGTTTAGGTTTGAGTAAACAGTTTAATACCAGTTGGAAACCTAGGTTGGTGTTGCGTACCACTTGGTCGCAAGATTCCAATTTAAACCAAAGGGTGGACCTTGATAAACAAACAAAATCACTACGTTTATCTGCCAGTGTAACCCCTTCAGCCAAAAGTAATTTAGCGCTTAATCTCGCTTATCAAACTGCCGATTATGCCGATTCATTTTCTAACGACTTTAAAAATATTCGTGAAGATGAATTGTGGCAAACCTCACTTAATTACAGTTATTTACTGAATAAAAAATGGTTGTGGCGCACCAGCTTAAGTTGGGCTGAAAATGATTCAACCCGAGATATATTCCCTTATCGCCGTGGCACAGCATCTATGTCACTTAGATACTTATTTTAGGAGAGGCAAATGAAAAAATTACTAACCTTATTTGCCGTTAGTGTACTGGGCATATTGCCAGCTAGCCATGCGGTGCAAGTAATATCGGTGGCCGGAAAAGCTGAACAAGTGACAACAACTTCAGCTAAGCCACTAGAACACAGAGAGACTTTACCTTCTGGTATTATTTTTCAAACCGGAAAAATAGGTAGCGCGCAATTACTGCTTAACAAAGGTGAAATTGTAACATTGCATAGCGAGAGTACCGCGCGTATCGACGATAAAGCCCGAGTTAACATTAAACTAACTCAAGGTGGGCTTAACGTATTGAGCGATAGCGGCTCGTTACAAATTGAAGTCGATAATTATTTGATTAATGTTGGCGGTTATTTTGTGATTAAGCTTTGTGATGAAACTTGCCCTGATAAACAAGGTATTTATGGCAAAGTGATAGGTGGCGAGGCAGTTATTGAATATCCCGGTGGGCGCGTTGTCATGCAAGACAAACCCTTCTGGATGCCATTTAATAATAGTGGTCAGCGGCCCACTATGTTGGCTAAACAACCGGATAGTTTAACTGAAACTGCACAACTTGCCGCAGCCGAAAAAGCCAAAGTGCAATTGGCAGATAAAATTCGTAAAGGCATGGCGGCTTTCAAAGCGGGTGATAACCGCACCGCGTTAAATCTATTACAAGAAGCAAAAAAACAAGCGCCATCAGAAAGTTTAACTTCTTATTATTTGGGATTGGTTTATTTAGAAATTGAACAAAATGATTTGGCTTTAAAGCACTTACAAGATTTTCAAAAAGACGCACCACAGCAAGCGAAAGATCGCGGCGTTAATCAAATCGTTACCCTATTACTGACCAACCAATTACAAGATGAAGTGAGTCGCGCCTTGGCGTTAGAAAATCAACTTTCTCAACAACCGGTTGAGCCGGGCTCGGTCGCGGTACAGCCGTTTGCCAATAATAGCGATCCGCGCCACAACGTATTGGCTAAAGGTATTGCCGCCATGATTATTGCTGATTTAAGCCATGTACCGGGTTTAAAGGTATTGGAGCGGCAAAAAGTTCAGCAACTCACCAACGAAATTAAACTCAGTGACTCAGGCCTAGTTGCGCAAGATGCCGCAGTAAAAGCTGGGCGGATTATACGAGCTGAGAATATCGTAATCGGTAACTTTGGAGTCGACAATGAATAAGTTCAAACTATGGTTAGCCAAGTCAGCCTGTTGTGTTCCTTTGCTGTTACTGAACAATACCCTGTTAGCTGAGGATTTTGCCCTAGAGAGTGCCATTATCAATAGCACAACTCAGCAAGCCATTGGCGGGACAAAAGAGACCGGCAGCATTAACCAATTCTTTGTTGCGCAAAAAAAGGTTGTGTACTCGGCGTTACAAGGCTTAGGTGTCGATTTTGATCAATTGCCAGCGTCAATTAAACGCAAAATTGAAAAGTTTCACACCACTAATTTTGAAGCCTTTCATATGTTTTCGATGGGGTTGGATGCCCAAGACCAAGGTAAGTTTGCCGAGGCTAAGGCCTTTTTTGAAAAAGCCATAGAGCTTGATCCTGATTTTGGTTTAGCCGGTGACTTAAGTGTCGCGATGCCGCCAACCAATGTGCAAGGTAAGGTGCAATTACGTGCCGCTATCACGCAAGCGTCCAAAAACGCCGCTAGCGCCGGTAAAGCGTCAATTGAAGTGGATATGTCAAAAGCCATGGCGGCCTTAGCCGCGGGGCGTAATGTGGTTGTAGGTACTAAAGAAAACGCGCCGCGCCCTGAAAATAAACCTGGCGAAGCGTTTACCAGTAATGAAGCCGGTGATGAATCAGACTTTTTACCGCCGAATGTGATTGGTTTAAGTTACGAGCAACTGGTTAACGCTAATGCAGTGGTATCTATAGCCTCAGTGAATGCTGTGGACAAAGACAATATAGGTTATACCGCGCAAGGTGAATTGGAATCTTTTGGTAGCTCAGAAGCGCTGCTCGCTCAGCGCAATAATGCCAGTAATAGCGTAATAGATTCGTTAACCTTAGCTGATGGCAGTACAGTGCAATGGGGGGCTTGGAATAGTGCCGATGGCAATGCTTTTTCACTAACCAAAGAAGGTCAAACCATAGCTAACTTGCAGCCTGAATTGCGTTACATGATAGGTGAAGGGACTAGGCAATTACCGGGAACCGGCAGTGCGACTTTTACTCCAGCCGGCGGCCATTTAAATAATGTATCTGGCAATATTAATGTCGATTTTGTTAATCGAACCGTGCAGCTTAATGAGTTGGGCTTTGATATAGGTGACATTTCCTTTGCCGGTTTAAACAGTTCGACAACCTATGATGATAATGTGTTATCACAAGGGTTTAACGGCAACTTTGAATCGGGTAGCTGCATTGGTTGTCGCTCGTTTTCAGCCGAGGCGAGTACCTACACAGGCAACTTTTTAGGCAATAACGCCGATGGTGTTATGTTGTCGACCATGATGACTACGGTATCAGACAACCAAGCCGGCACGGTGGACGCGACAGTGTCAGGAACCCATGTTTTTATTAAGCAATAAGGTACGAAAATGAAAACTTCAATATTCAAACCTATCTACATCTTATTGTTGGTGTTTTGCGCCTTAGTCAGTGCAAAAAGTGTTGCGCTTGAAAAACGTATCGCCTTGGTGATAGGGAATTCGGATTATCAATTTGCACCGCTAAAGAATCCAGTAAATGATGCTGAAACCATGGCCAGTACACTAAGCCAATTGGGGTTTGAAGTTGATAAGTACACGGATCTGAATCGAGAGCAAATGGAGTCGGTGATAGGTAAATTTGGTCAGCGCTTAGTTAATAGTAAGGTCGAAGCTGGCTTGTTTTATTTTGCTGGCCACGGCGTCAGTGTTAAAGGCGTTAACTATTTAATTCCGATTGGCGAAGGATATAGTGACGAGTCCGACGTGGAAAGCAAAGCGGTTGACGTGAGTTTAGTCATGAGCAATTTTACTGGTGGCAAATTATCTAATGCGTTTGTTGTGCTCGACGCCTGTCGCAATAATCCTTTTGGTTCGGGTACCGCGTCATCGCTGCGCCAAGATGGTTTATCACGCATGATGGCACCTTCTGGTACCTTGATAGCCTATGCCACTATCCCTGGTGCAACCGCTAGTGATGGCGCAGGAGACAATGGCTTATATACCTCGCATTTAGTGAATAGCTTACGCGTCCCGGGGTTAAGTGCTGAGCAAGTATTTAAACGCACTCGTGAAAGAGTCGAAAATGAGTCGAATAACAGCCAAAGCCCGCGTGAAGAAAGCAGTTTAAAAGGTGCTGATTTTTATTTTTTACCGCTTGATACCAATGGCAAAATTATGCCTGAAGCTGTGGAGCTAGCCTATTGGAACTCGATTGTTGATAGTCAAAGTGTTGATGATTTTAGCGCCTATTTAGCAAAATACCCCAAAGGGCAATTTGTCGCATTAGCGCAAAATAAAATAGCCCGTGCAGAGCAACAAGAGTTAGACAAGCCCGGCATTATTAGAGCTGCGTCTGGCTATGCAGCATTGAAAAAACGCCAGTTTGATAAAGCCCGCAAAATATTTGAAAAGTTAACCGACAGCGAAAACGAAGCCATGTATGTACGTGGTATTGAAGGTTTAGCGCTTGTGTCTTTTGAGCAGGGTAAAGTCGATGAAGCACAAGAGTTTGCCAATGAAGTGCTCGATTATAATGATAAAAGCAGTGTGGCTTTATTGGTTAAAGCCCGCGTAGCCTTCGCCAAAGGTAAAGCTGACGAAGCCTCTGATTACTTAAATAGTGCAACAGCCAAACAGAGTACGGCTGATTTTTCATGGCAACGCGCGCTGGCGGTTGTCTCGAAAGGCAATGCTAATCGCGAGAAAAACCCTGAAGTAGCGAAAAAAGCCTATCAGCAAGCCATGCAAATAGATAAGTATTCTGTTAGCGCAGTCACTAATTTAGCCACTTTATTACGAGACGAAGGAAAGCAAGAGCAGGCTTTAAATGTACTTAATGCTAACCAACATGTTGCGACCCAAGACCGCATCGCACAATCTTTAGCATTTCAGATCCAACAAGAGCAGAAAGAGCGCAATGATCTGGAGCGCCAAAAGCAAATCGACAACAGTGTTAAAGAACTATTAACGCGCTTTGAACAACAAAAATCGCAGCCGCAAGACACTAGCGACCCTTGGACTAGCCGCCCAGTTGCTATTTCTGTATTGGGATTTCAAGAAAAGTCAGTGCCTTTAACGGGGCGTATCGGCATGGCTGATTTACTTAGCCAAGAAATGCAACGCGAATTAAGGGTTGAGAATGTTAAAGTGGTAGATAGGGCACTGATTGATAAAATTTTAAATGAACTTAAGCTAACTTCATCGGCATTGGCGGATCCGCAAACTCGCTTAAAGTTAGGGCGCTTAACCGCAGCTCGGGTGATCAGTTTTGGTAATATTTACTATATGAATAACAAAACCTTAGTGTCATTTCGATTAATTGATACCGAAACAACCCAGATCATCAAAGCGGTGACTGAGACGATCCAAGGTGAGTTTGACCCAACCCTGATCAGTGCCACCATAGCGCAAAAAACAGCCGAGGCGATGGCCAAAGCGTATCCACGCCAAGGTCGTATTGCTATGGTCGAGGAAGATACTGTGATAATTAACTTAGGCCGCGATCACAATGTATTTGCAGGTGATTTATTTAATGTTTTAGGCGCCCCGCAAGAGGTGAAATTTCAAGGTAAAGTTATAGGCAAAAAAGATCCTGATTACGGCCAATTACGTATTGCCAGCGTGCAAGATAAAATGGCTTTTGCTGTGCCGATTGAGAAAAAAGGCGATTGGTCACAAAACCTAAGAGTAAAAGCGAGCTTTTAAATGCTATTTCGTCAGTTGCTTTGCAAACTAGCCATCTCAGTTTCTGTTAGTCTGAGCTTGCTACTGTTTATTTTACCAACCAAAGCTGAACAACAAGCGCGACTGGCTATTTGGCCGATAGATTCTACCGTTTATGGTCAGGAAATGGATCTCGATACCAAGCAAATGATTGAGCAATTGGTTCCTGATTTATTGACTGCGTCATTGAGCCAACTGCCTATCACCATTGTCGAACGGCAAAAGTTATTAGAGATTTTAAATGAGCAAAAACTCAGTAGTTCGCAACTAGCTGATGAGTCTACCCGCATTCGCTTGGGTAAGTTACTCGGCGCACAATACATGTTATTTGGCACCTATTTAAAAATAGGCCCGCAAGCGCAAATGGAATTGCGTATCGTTAATACTGAAACAACCGAAATAGTCGCTACAGCTTCTGCCGAACAAGGCCACAACGATTTACTCACCACCACTGAAACCATAAGCCAACAACTATCCCTATCCTTTAAAAAATGCTGTTTGGCTAAATAGAATGTTGTTTACAAAATTAATGTCATAGCTTTCGCCAAATTATTTATCGAACGATTTGGCAAGGTTATGACGTTTTTGCCCTCCATGGATGGAGGGTAAGGGAGTAACGCAGGGAGCAGTTACTTTTACCACGATAATATCGACCGATTTTTTCGCCTTACCAAATTCTTATTGCACGATCTCCCAATCCCGATCATAACCCTTCTCAAACTGCATCATATTTTTAACCAAACTGCCGTCAGATATGATGATTTTAGTCATCTGAATATGATTAAAATTTCGCTATGACCAAATGTTGTTTACCTTAGCGGCTTCTAAATAATGCGCGACTTAATATAGTCAATTAACGTTAAGCGATAGATAGTGTAATAAATCGGGTTGGCCGAATAACACCAAGTTGTGCTTTTTGGGTAGCACACAGCTCACTCTGCTACACCAAAGCCTTATACTCAAAATATCAATAGTTTGTAATGATGTGATTTTAGTATCAAAATGATGTCTTTTGGGTTGGGAAAATAACTCAAATGATCTATTGTAAATAGTTAACTAAATTGGGTATATTTAGTGTTATCTTATTATTGCCCCATTCGGAGCAACTGTTTTCAAAAACATACGGATTAAAAAATATGAAGATTAAGGGATTAGCTCTTTTGCTTTTTAACGAGGTAGCTTGCCTAGTTACAAGAGACTTGTGGCAGAAAGCATTGAGTAATAGAAAGCAAATAAAACTCAATAACTGCAACACATTTATTCTAATTTTTTTGAGTATTGCCCTAATTTTTCCCAATGTGTCTTATGCTGAAGCTCCATCTTTGACAATTGAAGAATTTGGTGGAAATGGCTCTGGAAATTACACAGTAAGCTGGCCTACGCCGAATAATTACTGGGAATTGTATGAAAGAAAAAATGGTGGAGATTGGGTTTTTATCCATAGTGTTGTTTACCAAAATAATGTCATAGCTTTTGCCAAATTATTTATCGAACGATTTGGCAAGGTTATGACATTTTTACCACGATAATATCAACCGATTTTTTCGCTTTACCAAATTCTTATCGCACGATCTCCCAACTTCGATCATAACCTTTCTCAAACTGCATTATACTTTTAACCAAACTGCCGTCATATATGATGATTTTGGTCATCTGAATATGATTAAAATTTCGCTATGACCAAACGTAAAACGCCCGAGGTTTTAACTCAGGCGTTGGCTTTATGATGATCTGGCGTATTAGATTTAACTATTCATCATCTTTCAGCTCATATCTCTCCAACTTTAAACGACTGCGATGATGTTGGCGTATTTCTTCACCATAACTTGCGACCAGCATTTCGCGGATATCATCCAAGAATCGTATGATGGACTCGGCGTCTTCCGCACTTAGGTATTGGGTGGTTTGCATGATCTTCATGATGCCACCTGTTGCTTAATTAAGTCTTCATGGCTGCGCCAATGGGGCTGGATAAGCACATTATTAACGTGGCTGATAGTGACAATCTTTTTGGCTTCGCGACAGGCTTCGATAAGGCTGGCATAACACAGGTTACGACATAGGCGTAAGTTACCATTGCTGGAGCGCAATATGACCTCAATAGCGGCACTATCGAAGGTATTAATACCCATCTTGGCCGCTTCTAATTCTTTGATGATATAACACTCAAGGTCATCATCATTCAGCGGTTTGATGGATTGGGAAAAAGTAATGCGCGACTTAATATCGGCATTAACGTTAAGTGATAGATAGTGTAATAAATCGGGTTGGCCGAATAACACCAAGTTGTGCTTTTTGGGGAACTTCTCAAACAACAAGCGCAGTTTGCGTAACACCTCAATATTGAGTAAATGGGCTTCATCAATCAGGATATACAAGGTTTTACGCTGGCGGATATGCTCATAGGCCGCTTTAATTAACTCGGCTTCTAAGTCTTTGGTTGGCACATCTAATTTAAACGATAAGGCCAATTGTTTAAGGATATTGATGTACGTGTGCATGGTTCTGGAAATGGCCACGACCGTGGTATCGCGCTCGTTATGCCAGTGTTCAATATGCTCGCGCAATACACTTTTACCGACACCCGGTTCACCGATAATCACGGAAAACCCACCTTGAGAGGCGTGGATTTTAATGACATCGCTGATGTGTTTCTGTTGTGATAACAAAGCTAAGTTTGAGCGATTAAACGGCTCTTTCGTGATAGCGAAGATACTGGAAATCATACATCACCTCGCAAGTGTCTAATGGCATTGGCGTGTAAGTCTAAGTGTGAGGCTTGCCCCATACGTTGGCCTTGATAATAGACAATAAACTTATCTTGAGCGGAACGATTAAATCTAACCTGTACTGTTTTCCCGCGTAAATCGACTGGGCATTCAAACTGTTGTTTGTTGATGGAAAAAACATTCGTTTTACTGACTTTACGGTCTTGCTCCACAAAGAAGACTTCTTCTGTAAACTCATCATCGGCCATAAATTGAATGCGGTTTAAATCGAGGCTAAACCTATCGAGCGGTGTCATTTGAATACCGGAGTGAAACTGACTGTTGTAACTGACTTCTACCCAATCATGGGACTTATCATTCAGTTCATCAAGGGTGGTAATATCAGGATTATCCACTAAGAACTGGTCACGGAAACGCCGGAAAAAGCGTTCAATTTTACCTTTAGCCGCGCCATCGCGAATAGGGGCATGAGACAGGTGAATATCCAAGCGCACACAAGCTTGTAGAATTTCTTTAGAGGTGTAATTACTGCCATTATCAAAGTATAAGCGTTCGGGCTTGCCGCGCTTAAACAAAGCGGTGCGAAAGGCATCACACATATTGACCGTGTTGTCGGCATAGAAAAACTCAGCATGGGTAATTAACCTTGAAGCATCATCAATGAAAGCGATTAAAAAGGTTTTACGTTTATGGCCATCACTATCGATAACCCTAGGGCCGTACATGGTATCAGCCTGCCACAATTCATTAGCAAACTGCATGGCGAACGATTGACGCAGTTTCTGGCACTGCTCACTATCCAGTAAGCCATGGTTGCGAACCATGCGGTAAAACGAAGTTTGAGACAGCTGCGAACGTTTAAATAACCCCGAGCTTAACAAGCGTCGATACAACGCCATTTTAGGCACAGAGCCATTTTTACTGCGGCCTAAATACGGCAATACCTCATGAATACCCTCGGCCAACTCATTAGGTTGCACCTTACGGTAACTGTTCTTATCTCGGCGGGTTTTATTATCCAAGGTCGTCACACCATTGCGCTTAAATCGATAATGCCAAGTGCTAATGGTGCGCCAAGTAAACTGATACTCCACATTGGTTTGCTTATCAACAAAGGTGCGCGTTGCAACAGACTTAATACGCTCACGAATACTGTTACCAGGCGCATAATCAACTGCGCTTAGCACTTGCAGTCTAATTTCTAATGGGGGCTTGTTAGCTTTCATCTTCATTCAGTGGTTCTCCTTGTGTTTTACCTGAGGGTAGCGAAAACCAAGGTGGGAGCCGACTGACCTCTCATGTGGGGCGAAGAAATCCCTCAACGAAATAACTCAGTGACGAAGATAAAGTGGCAAATTGAATAATGAAAAAGCCGTAATAAACCCTGACATCCCCATCAATAGGTTAGATAAAGGCGGTTTGTGCGGATAATTGAAACGCCAGACAGACGGGTGCTGTTAAACCATTCACAAGTGCACAAAGGGTCGCAAAAACAGGATGAGTACAACGCCAAGAAGAGGTAACAGAAACGGGTGACTTAAGCCTTAATCGATACTGCATGATATTACGTTTTAAAGCGGCAACCCAACGCCAAGCCTGACGGGTACTCACTTGTTCAGTGGCTAGTTGATAAGCTTTAACCACAGCGACATTAGCCAGTAACAACACAATAAACACACTCAATTGCCAAGCGCTGTATTGGCGATTAGGTAAACATTCAGCCAAGACTAACTGAGTGGTACGGCCACAACCGGAATGACCGAAACGATTAGAACAAACAACTCGCTTGCCCATGGTTTTACGCTCATGCATAGACAGCTGTTTGTAAATAAAGCCATGGCTAATTAAATGCCCACCTAAACCACAATGTTGACAGGTCAATGAATAATAACGATGACAAGGCTCAAGATAACGCTCAATATCAGATAAGGATTGAAAGAATGTTTGCATACCAGCATCAAACAAAAAATCTCGACGTGACACAAGAAAAATATTCAGCAGTGTAAATAAAAATCTTAATTCCCAAATTACACGTTATAACAATGAGTTATCCGTTGTTTGCAGTTTGGCTGGTAAGTCAATTATGGAGTGATTGGATTGTGGGAATTAACACATAGTCCCGAAAGTGCTAGTGACATTAGTTTTACAGTTACCAATAAAGAGCAAGGGACTTATGACTATCGTATGGCAAGCCTAGTGTGGGCAACTTACGATTTTGAATATGGACCTATTGAGACCGTGACTTCGGATCCCTCAGCAATTCAAGACTTACCACTAAGTAATGATGTACCATCTCGATTCCGTTTTCCTCTAGATAGTTCTGGTAGCTTGCCTAACTTAGGAGAAGGAGAATTTGTTGGCACTAGTTCAGGCACTGCAGCCGTAACTCAATCAGGGGCTGCTAGATACTCGGTTCCCATTCATTTGCCGTATAAAAAATATGGCATTAACCCTAGTTTAGCGATTACTTATAGCAGTAGGACTTTAAACTGTATTGCTGGTCATGGTTGGACGTTAACAGGATTATCAACAATCACTCGTTGCGACAAATCATTCGCAACAGAAAAAGGGTTAGCAGCAGGATCTAACCCTAGATTAACGGCAGCTGATCGACTTTGCTTGGATGGCAGTAAATTGTTGCTAAGCGGCGCCGGTGGGGCTGCCTCTGATGCAGAATATTGGGCTAGCAATGCCACATACCACATAGAAGGTGACGAATTTACTAGAGTGGTTGCTGATCGTTATGGTAACTACCCGTTTATTGTTAATCGCAGAAATGGCGTTGTTGAACGCTATTCTGGTTTGATTCAAGATGGTGCAAGTCAGGTGTACAAAGTTTGGGGCATTGACTCTGCGTATACAAGTGCTGGTTCAGGCTACAGTGTTGAGTATCTTGTTGATAATGATGGTTCATACAGACCTGATAAAATTAACCTTGGTGTCGGTCGAATTGAATTTGATTACAAAAACAAATTTAGTTATCTGAACAATAATCAAAATGATGGTATTGAGGTCCGCTTTGAAAACGGTCAACGCATAAATAATGAGTCTATTTTAGTCGGAGTGAAGACTTACGCAGCTTCTTCCCTAGCCAGAGAGTACCAACTAACCCATACGCGTAGCCCTCAAACAGGGCGTTATCTTCTGGAATCAATGAAAGAGTGCGACGGCACAAATTGTACACTACCGCTTGTCATGGAGTACAGCAATGGAGGATCAGGTTTTGTAGTCAACGAGGGTCTAAATAGTTGTTTGGCTCAAATGAATACTCCACGCTTTAATAGAACTGAAGGTAACTTGACTCGCCACTCGGTGGATATTCGCCAGATTATCGACTTGAACCAAGACGGTTACGATGATCTTATTTGGACGGAGAACTATGAGGAGTACTGGGTTAATGAATTAGGTACACCCGTTACGAGGTTGAGTGGTCCCGTAACGACTGGTTATTACCGAAATGGCTACTGGATGCAGTATTTTGGAACCAATCCAGGAAGAACAAAAATAAGCTGGACTGACTGGCATATCGCTTGGGGTAAAAGTGATGATTCAGGCTGTGGCTTTACGTTCGATGATGATGATTGGGCGTTGAATATTCCTAACAATTGGCAAAAAAGCTCGTTACCGCTCAAGAGGTCAGATTTTGATACAAGTGGCATTTTTAGTGATGGAAATGATCGTATAGCGTCGTTGAAACCTTTTCGTACCGAAAATGGGTATGCGTTATTAATCCAACGCAAAAAAGTAGACACCAGTAATTATGCTAGAAACAGGCAAGATGATGTTGAGATTTGGTTTCCTGATTACCAAAGTAAATTGCTAAGTGATAGAAAAGTCCATCAGACAAATAAGAAAAGTGAAGCCAGAGAAGTACCAATTGAATACCATAGGGGGGAGATCCACTCTGGCCATCATTTAATTGTAAGTGACATTGATAAAGATGGCTTAGACGATTTCCTACTGCAAGGCAACAACTGGACTCTTGGTGTTGATTTACAGCATGAAAGGTCAGACCTTTATGGTGAACCCCTTCATCAAGGAAATGCTTTTAACAGTCCTCTGTATTCAGAATCTTTTCTAGAGGATATAAATAATGATGGCATTCTGGACGTTTTTGGATTGGAGTTGGTGCGTAACCCCGAAGAAGGACCGAACTACAATACAAATATCATAGATTATACTGGACACATACCTTCTATTGATGGAATTAGATTAGGATTAATAAGTAGATACACAAACGGTTCAGACGGAATTGCTTTGCCAAGAAGCAATGCTCGTTATCACATGATGGATCTTAAAACGCCATATGAAATAGCATATGATTTACCATCTAAAGAACCTGAAGATAAAACGGGATTTCAATACTACAATGCATATAAAAATTTGTCTGCTGGAGGTGGATTACTGCAAACTGCATCAGGGCTTTATTATGTTCTAGGTGACTTCAATGGTGATGGATTACAGGATTATGCTTTTCACCGTATGCCAAATCAAAATGATGATGTTAAATATTTCCCTGACAATATTGGTTCATGCCCAATCGTAATTATCTACTGTAAGGAGGATGAAGGTCGCTGGTATGTAAAGCTTAATAATGGTTATGGATTTGAAGACAGTGTTGATATTGGTATAACCGCTGGTCACTGGACTAACCAACCTGCAGCTGTATTTGATTACAATAATGATGGGTTAAGTGATCTTCTTTATTTGCAAGATATCGGACTAGATGCAGGCGTGTGGCGTGTAGCGTTAGCTGGCTTTATTGATGGTAAACTTGAATTTACACCTACTGTCGATTTGCACCCTAACAGATCCAGTGATTAGCGGCGTAATGGATCCACTTAAAACGGTCATTTTTGCCCTCAGACAAGGTGATTATTTCTCGCTTTTTTCTCCTAGTCCAGTGTGATCATTATTTTCTCGTAATTTGCGGTAACTTTCTCCTTCTAAAACCAGGCGATAGGCGTTGTGTCTAAGTCGATCAAGGGTGGCTGCTCCAAGTAATTTATTGGGGAAAGCTTGTCCCCATTCACTGAAGTCTAAATTACTGGTAATGATCGTTGATTTTTGTTCATATCGTTCGTCTATCAGATCATGAAGATCTTCATCTTGAGGTGACTTCAGCGGCTTTAAACCGAAGTCATCAATGATAAGTAAATCAACTTTTGCTAGTGCTTGAAATCGTTTCTCGTAAGCATTGGTTGCTCTGGCTGCGTGTAAGTTTGAAAGCAATTTAGCTTGCGTGAAGAACAGTGTATCAATGCCTTTTTTCACCGCGCAATGGCCTATCGCTTGGGCTAAATGGCTCTTCCCTGTACCACAAGGCCCTGCGATTAAGACGGCAACATGCTCTTCGATAAACCGGCAGTCGGCCAGTTCATTGATATAAGCTCGATTCAAGTTGGGGTTGGCATTTAGATCGAAGCTTTCCAGTGTTTTGTTCCCCCTAAAGCCTGCTCTGCGCAGCCGAGTCGCGTATTTCTTCTGATCGCGCCGTGCCACTTCATCTTGGATCAATAAAGCAAGGAAATCTGGGTAACTAAGCTGGTGCTCAATGGCTTCTCGATTGCGCATGGCCAACGAGTCCGTCATACCTGATAAACGTAGTTGTTTTAGTAAGGGGGTGAGTTCCGGAATTGGGTTTATCATTGTTTTTTCCTTGTTATTTAATGAGGGAGAAGTTTGTTGGGATCGCGGTGGAAACGGCCACCACCTGTGTATACGTCACTTAAGGTATCGAATGCGTTAGTTTCATTGGGTTGTTGGTCTAACCCTTTTTCAAGGATCTGTTTAACCGCGCTATAGCGCACGTTATCGAAGGTTAAAGCCCGTAAACACGCCGCTTCAACCCGTTTATCTCCATAACGTTTGGTTAACCCCACGACACCTTGGGCTGCCCGCAAGTTATCTAATACTCGACTGGCAAACAGCCTTTGAATAAAGAGGTAGCAAGACTCACCAATACGTTTTGATTGAGTTAAACAATATTGAGGATCGCGCATATTGTAAGCTTGTGCCTCAGGTGGTTGATGTTCTGGTACGGTTGAACGGCCGCCTTGATGAAATAAGCGAGGGTGTGTCGCTTTGAGTTCATGCTCTTGATAGATCCGTATCATATTATCCGTCGCTTTGAGCCATACGGTTTCACGAACTAGCGTGTAGGGAACTGAGTAACGACAATGTTCAAATTGCACGTGGCCATCACCGTGAACTTTAGCTTTAGCCCAGACCGCTTGCTCAGGAGGGATCTCGGGGAGTGGTTTTAATAGTGCTTGCTCGATCTCACTAAAACGTTCAAGAGGCTGACATTTAGTGGTGCCGTGTTTGCGATTACCGGCGACTGACAATAACCAATCCTTAAGCTGAGCGTTCGCATCACTTAAGCCTCGGAAGTCTTTCAAGGGCACAAAGCTATTCTTAATGTACTTCACATTAGATTCTACGCGGCCTTTTTTCTGAGGATCGCGTACAGGACAAGGTGCGATTAAAAAGCCATATCCTTCAGCACATTCACCGTATGCGCGTTGCACTTGTGGATCATGGTAGCAAGCCTTAGTGATGGCACATTTGGGATTATCGATAATGACGCGCTTGGGAACACCTTTAAACCATTCAAACGCCCGTCGATGACAGGCCAGCCAAGTTGCTGTGCTTTGGTCGCGGATAAACTCTGCGTAAATATGTCGGCTCCATGAGAGCGTCATTACAAAGATCCAGCTTTTACGCAACTCTCCGGTACGAGTATCAACGATTAGCGGGCCAGCACCGAAATCCACTTGCGCCGTATCACCAGGCAAAAAATCGATAACGGTTGTCGCTTTTGGTGCTTTCTGTGACAAGGCTTTAAGGTAACGACTGACTGACCAGTAACTTCCCTTGAAGCCATATTTATCCACTAAAGCTTGATGGATTGTTGTGCCTTGGATCCCTTGCTCATACCACCGAGTAACTTGTTCAGCATAAGGCTCTACATAAGACGTGGTGGTTGGGGTTGGTGCTTTCTCGCCCAACAGTTCAGCCAGTTGGTTGTTATCAGGCAAGTCATTGTCAAGGTTAAGCCAGCCTTGTTCCTGCGCTAATTTCTTGATGGCCTTAACTTTATTGCGTCCAGCTAAGCCGCTATCGGCAATAGCTCGATTGGAATCTCCCATTCGCATGCGAACGAGGATCTGTCTGTATTGGTACATTTCAAACCTCCGGTTTGCCATGCCTATCTCCTGACTGAAAAAACAATCAAAGATACGCTAGATTAACGAAAGTCTGAGGGGGAAATTAGGTCAAAAGTGGATCCAATAAGCCGCAAATGTGGTGGATCTATTACGGTGCTAATTGGGTGGATCTATTATGCCGCAAATGAAATGGATCCATATGGGTGCAAATTAACACCTACCGAGATCAACCCTTTTTATAATGGTGGAAATGAATACTCATCAGCCAGCGTGCCGTTATTCAAGTGGGGGGCTTTTCCTGGAGATTCGATTCCATTAACAGGAGACTTGAATCATGATGGGCTTCCTGACGCAATAATAAAGTATGCTAACGAGAATATTAACAAATCGTTTACAAAGGTTGTTGAACAACCAGACTTACTGACAAGTGTTACGGACGGTTTTGGGGCTAAAATTAGCTTTGAATATTCTACATTGACGGATCGCACACCTGATAATCTTCGCGTGCTTTATCAAACTTCATCAGAGTCTCCTAAATTTCCACTTTCAAGAGCCAATCGAAATACTCGTGTTGTGCATACTTATACCGACAAACTGGGTAATGCGTCGCATTACCAGTATCAGGATGCAATCTCAGATTTACATGGCAGAGGTTTTCTTGGGTTTAAACAAATTACAATTAATAAGGTTAACTTAGGACAGACAGAAGTAACCAAGTATGCCATGGGATTCCCACACAATGGTCAAGTAGTCTTCCATTCAACCGAGAAAGCAGATGTCTATATGGATTATACAACACCTGCAGATATGCCAACGACCAGCGTAATTCAAACTCGACACACAGAAAAATACAGTATAGGAAGCGGCTATAGGTACCTCGCAGGCGCTTCAAAAGAGTTTTATCAATATGCTTCAGAGGGCTACTTAACTCACCTGTCGGTAGCTGAAGGAGATCGTTTTGCATCAAGTGCGCATAGTTTTACGAGTGTAATAAATAATATTCAGCGGCATAAAAATATTACTTTTAGTGATTTCAGTTGGGATACCAGCAATTGGCTACTTTATGGCGGTAAAACTGTCACTACGACCATTGATGGCAAGTCATCGACTCGCAGTGTTGAGTTAAAGCAGGGCACACTAGATGTTGAAATCGAAACTTTATATAAAGGAACTGCGAATCAAGTAATAACAACAAAAACATTCGATTATGCAGGTAGAATTGAGAGTGTCGAGACCGTTGCGGCAGATATTTCAACGCAACATAGTTCTTCCTCTATCCGGAAGCATGAGGAACTGGGCTTCTCAGCTGCAGGTCTACCTAAATTAGTGATTAATGGAGCTCAGCACGAGGCCAGATATAAATATGATAATCGCTTTGGATTACCGATCGAACAAAAAATGTATTCAAATAACCTAGCCACCTATATCTCTTATGACTTTTTAGGGCGCATGGTATCAACGGTTAAGCCAGATGAATCTCAAATATCAGTTATACGCTACTATTGCGATAATGCTGCCACAGGTATTGTATGTCCTGATACAGGTGTATACTTTAAAGCCATTCGAGTGACTAGCCCGACGAACGACAAACTTGGAGCACCCTTAACAATTGCCTTTTTTGATAAGTTGCAAAGAAAAGTTAGGGAGCAAGTGTATAACGTAAATGGCGAACCTATTAGTACAGATACCGAATACTATGACAATGGTTATGTGCATCGTGTTTCAGCTCCTTTTATGGGAGTACAGGCTCAGCATTGGCATACAATGAGCAATTATGATGTTGTTGGAAGACCACTACTGGAAGTAGGCGTAGATGGCGGAACAAAAACAACGACGTACGGGAGCTACTTAGGGTTCGTTACAAAAGGAGTTACAGTTAGCGTAAAAGATGAGAACGGTGTAGAGCTTTCCAGTCAAACAACGCTTGAGCAATATGACAATTTGGGGCGTACCTTCAAAATAACTGATACCTACCAAACAGAAGTGGAGTATGGTTATGATGGTTTTGATAACCTGACCAGCACCATTGTAAATCAGGATCAAGATACTAAAATTACCATTGAATATGATATCGCTGGTAATAAAACGCTAATCAATGACCCTGATGCAGGCGAAATTAATTTTGAATACAACGCTTATGGTGAACTACGGCGACAAACTTGGGCTCCTGATACAAGCGCCCAAAAATATATGGAAGTAAGCTATGATAGCTTGGGTAGAAACACGCTAAGGTATGAACAAAATTACAATAGCCAGGCTAAAATTCACCGTTGGTATTGGGATGAAGGTAAACTAGGTACTTTAAGCCGCAAAACAACGGGGGGCGATTTTCATGAGGCTTATTCTTACGATGCTCTTAACCGACTCGAGTCTCGTGTAGTGTCGGCAAGCGGCATGACTACAGCTACCTTCGATTATACCTATGATGCCTTTAGTCGCCAATTGACTGTTGAATATCCAACAGGATTAAAAGTTAAGCATGAATATCATACAAATGGAGAGTTAGTTAGAACACGAAATGCTAATGATTCTAACCAAGTTTTCCGAATTATTGGTAATCAGTACGATAGTCGAGGACGGCAAACTGAATTTTGGCTAGGCAATCAAGTAAAAACAGAATATAGCTACAACCAACGTAGCGGTCTTGTTGCCGATATTACCACAGGAAAACTTGCTGCGGGAACTGACGGCTCAAGTGTCACAGGTAACATTCAACAATTATCGTATCAATTTGACTCGATAGGTAACTTGAGACTACGCTCTTCTATGCGTCATGAGATAGGGCAGTGGTCACAAGAGGATATAACTGAACAGTTTGATTATGATGATTTGAACCGTCTTACAGGAGCCAACACATATGGTATAGGTGCAATCCGCACACAACTTTTTGATTATGATGAACTTGGTAACTTAACGCTAAAAACCGACAGTAGTATTGGATTAAATCAGGTTCTTAAATACGAAAAAATAGGTAATGCGGGAGTGCATGCCGTTACCAGTGCAGGAGAGACGAAATACAGTTACGATGCTTACGGCAATATTAAAAGCAAAATATTAATCAATGGTCAGGTAACTACGCTTGACTATAATGTTTTTAACAAGCCAACTCGAATTGATAATGTCAATTTCAAGTATGGGCCTGATCAAAAACGATATCGCCAAGACAATTCTGATGGGATCACTTATTACGTTGATGATTACCAAGAACAGATTCGTGGTAACCAACGAATTCAAAAAGTGTATATTGGTGACTATTTGGTCGAAACTAAATTTGCGAGCAATTCAACTTTACATTATCTACATCATAATCATTTAGGCTCAGTTGAAGCCATATCAGATGAAAACGGTAACTATGTTGACAGAATGAGGTTTGATGCGTGGGGAAAACGACAACTCAGCAATTGGACAACAGGTACGCTTAATGTTGCGCTTTTACGAGATATTTCCACTAAGGGTTTTACAGGCCATGAACAACTAGACGATGTAGGTTTAGTACATATGAATGGCCGAGTATATGATCCTGAAATTGGTCGATTTCTAACACCTGATATAATTATTCAATCTCCTAAAAATAGCCAAAGCTTTAATCGCTATAGCTACGTTTTGAATAACCCTTTAAGTTTAGTCGATCCTACAGGGTTTACGGCAGAAGAATGTAATAGTAGTGACAAAGCCTGTACTGATACAGAAGATGCTGCAAAAAAAGGCGTAGAGGAAGATGCTGAGGAAAAGGCTCGAGAATTAGCAAAAAGTAAAGTGCTTGCAAGGATGAGATTGGCATGCGGTGTTTGTGCAATCGGGGCTAAGATAGAAGTGAACTTTGCAAAAGCAGAACAAGGTGTACAAAAGGCGCATAGCTCTATGGTTGGAGTATCTGACGTTACCAATGAGGGGACTGCGGCATCGAGGCTTAAAAACTTTAATAATGCTGTTGGTTCTGAGAAAAATATTTCTTTGGATGATAGATACTTTGTTAGGTTTGTTGACCCTACTACTGGAAACTTAAAGCAGTTTAAAACTGCTAATGCTTCACAGGTGGTTGCTCTGTTTAATGCGGGTGTGAAGATGGGTTTTGTGCATGCTCAAACTAATAGATCATCTGGGGCGATTACTTTATTCCGGTCTGCAACGATTGGGTTCCAAGGAAGTTACTCATATCATAATGCTCATGGAGCTTTGTCGACATCTGCATTAGTTACTTTTACGGGAGCGCAATTTGCTTCTTTTAATGTTGGTCATGAGCTAAATCACAGGGCTGGTAGCGAATTCGGTCTATTTAACCAGCCTCACCCAATTTCAAATAATCGAGGCCTAAGTCGTTGCCAGAGTCAGCATGGTCAAGGAGCTTGTCAGTGATTAGAATTTTATTAAGCGTTTCATTTATCTTATTTATGTCGTGCTCTATAGCATCTAATGATGTTCAATTTAGTATGGTGTCGACGGACAGCTATTTGTCGGCTACATCGAATATACTAGTTGGCCGAGTTGAAAAAGTTCATCATGTCTCGGGCTTAGAAGATCAGTGCTCGTTTGTTCAGTATGAGGTTTCTATATTGGATGAATTCAGGGGGGATGTTGCCTTAAGGAAAATCTCAGTTGTTATGGTTGGTTTGTCGTCACATAGTATCCGTGAAGGTGACGAGCAGTTGCTTTTTGTAGAAGAGATTGATGATGTTAAAAATGATGTTTGCTTATCCAGAAGTAGCCATTTATCTAATGATATAAGGCTATTTAGAGTGGTTAATCGTGAGGGTGGTATGTTTGTTCTTGAAAATGAATATTCCAAAGGAAGTGACGGGACCGTTTATTCTGTTAAATGTTCGAGCGATTACGGTTTTTTATTCAATGATTTTAGATATAAGGGGTTATTAAAGCTGGAAGCTTTTGAGCTGGACGGTAGTGGCTGTGTTCGGGCGAAAGGAAGCCTGGGCTCCATATTAAACTTGGTGCCTTCCTTTCCAGATTTCTTAGATAGTGATATCAATGTTAATGATATTTTTAATCAATCAAATGATATTGAGTGAGTTAGTCTTTATTCCGAAGCGCCCTAGCTAACTGTAGTGTTGTTTACCAAAATAATGTCATAACTTTTGCCAATTTAAATATCGAACGATTTGGCAAGGTTATGACGTTTTTACCACGATAATATCGACTGATTTTTTCGCCTTACCAAATTCTTATCGCACGATCTCCCAACTTCGATCATAACCCTTTCCAAACTGCATCATACTTTTAACCAAACTACCGTCATATATGATGATTTTGGTCATCTGAGAGGTGTAAAAGGAAATGAATCACACCATATGCCTGCTGATTCTGTAAGCCCTTTATCCAAAAAAAAAGGACCTGCAATTTCTATGGACAAGGCAGATCATAGGCAAACAGCTAGCTGGGGGAACTCTAAGGAAGCTAAAGCATATAGGGCGCAACAGAAACAATTGATTGATAATGGACAATTTAAAGAAGCTCAGCAAATGGATGTAAATGATGTTCAATCTAAGTTTGGAACAAAGTATGATTCTGCTATAAAAGAAATGCAGGAATACACCGATAAGTTGGATAAATAAATGAAATTTAATGTAACGCCATTGATAGGTATAGATGAGATTCAATTCGGAATGTCGTTGAATGATGCTCGAAATGCGATCAACAGCTCTTATAAGTCATTTAAAAGGACTCCTAACGCTGCGCACCCTTGTGATTTTTATGAAAATATTGGCTTGTTTGTATATTACGACAGCTCTTCAACTGTAGAGGCATTGGAGTTTTGTGAGCCTGCACAACTAAACTTTAAGGGTATTGATTTAATTACTTCCAGCTTTGAAGATATTGTAAAGCTTCTTAAGTCTCTTGATAACGTAATTGAGTTAGAAGGTGAATCATTTACCTCATATTCTCTAGGGTTTGGAGGATATGCTCCTGACTTAGACGAAGATCCCAATAGTGTTTGTGAGAGTGTTATTTTGTTTAAAGATGGCTACTACGATTAATCACACTATAGTTTGACGTTTTTGAATCCACCGCGACCGATATTTTTAAATCGTTGCTATACGTACCTATTGGCCTAAAGACCAACCTACAGTTCATAGCTGAAATGGCTGTACTCAACGGAATATCAGATAGCCTATGATTTGGGCTGGTTTAACTCGAGGGGCCATAATCAACCTTCTAAAATACCTTGAGGCATAGTTGTATTAGCCGCGGTTATTTTTGTTCGAGTTGGATGGAGCCGTCCCAATCGGCGGGCAGGTCGGTGTTTTTTAAATCTTCAATTCTGCTAAGTAAGCTTTGCGCGGCTAAGTCGTTGGGTTTGTTGGTTAGGGCTTGTTGCAAAAAGTCTTGCGCTTGTTCGAAATTACGTGACAGGTAGGCACCGAAGGCTTGTTGATAAAGTAAATGATAGTTTTGGATCGCTTGTGGTAATTGGTGTTCTGCTTGCGCTAAAACTTCGAACACTTTAACCGGTTGGGTTTTGCCTTTGACTTTGATCATATCCAGCATGCGTGTATGGAATTTGTCTTGTGGTAATAGGCGGTTGGTCGATTCCGATATCATGATTTCGGTATCGTATATTTTATTGGCGCCTTCTAGTCTCGAAGCTAAATTAACATCGTCGCCAATTGCGGTGTAGTCAAACACGCGACTTGAGCCCATGTTACCAACAATGACTTTTCCCGTGTTAACCCCGACACGGGCGTATAGTTCGGCTTTGCCTTGTGCGCGCCACTCTTCACGTAATTCAGCCAAGCGTTGCTGCATGCGTAACGCGGTTTTAACCGCCTGCTCGGCATGTTGTTCGTGGCTTACAGGCACTCCAAACTCGGCCATAATGGCGTCGCCTAGGTATTTGTCGATGATCCCGCCTTCTTCTAGCACGATATCTGTCATTTCGGTTAAGTATTCATTGAGTAATTCAACCAGTTCAGCCGGAGGCATTTGTTCTGATATTGAGGTAAATCCTTTTAAATCAGAAAACAGTATGCTGACTACACGTTCTTCACCACTTAAGCGCAGGCTATCGGGTGACAGCAGCAGTTGGTCTACCACTTTTTGTGGTAAGTATTTGGCAAACGCTTGTTTAATAAAGCGTTGATCTTTAGCTAGCAATAAATTGGTTAATAGCACTAAGCCCGCAAATAATAGGGTGTAGCTAATGGCTATTGTGGTAATCGGTATCAGGGTAAAGGCGGTAAACGATTGATAACCCCAGTAAACCAGTCCGATTAAGCTACTGACATAAAAACCATATAGGTATGCTGAGTTTTTTATGCAGGCAAATAACGCAGTTAAGATAAGTAGGCTTAATATAATCAGGTAGGTTAGGTTATTGTCTTGTTTGGTAAAAAAGGTATTAGTTAAAAAACCGTTTAACATGGCGGTATGTAAGGCTAACAGCGGAATTTCATGGTCAACTGTGGTCGAGCCTAAATCCGAGATCCCTGTGGATATGTCGCCAACAAACACGTATTTGCCTGCAAAAATCTCCATAAGTTGTTCTTGCGCTTCCATGTCGTTGAATAGCTCAAGTACTTTGTGCATTTCTATTTTGGGAAAATCATTTTGCCATTGATTGCTAAACGGGATGTAAATTAAGCCGTTGTTATCGATAGGAACCAACATATCTTGTTCAAGAAAGCTATCGCCAGCGGGGATTTTGATGTGTTTACCTAGCTCGACTTGAATGCTGTCTTTTTCGATTTCCATCGCATCTAAAAATACGGACAAGGAAATAGTCGGAACATAATAGTCTGCTACTTTGATAAAACTGGCTAAATGGCGATATATACCATCAGGGTCAACAAATGAGCTAATGTGTCCCGAGCCTCCCGCTGCGTTGGCAAATTCGGGCTTTTGTGTGGTAATGGCGCTGGCAATAAAGGCTTGGGTTTGGTCTTTAAATTGCGGTTTAAAACCTAATTTAGGTAATAACTGTATTTCGTGTGGGCGTAAATAATCTTGTTTAGCTTGGCTGGTGGCGTCGTAAGCTAAGCCTGCGGGTAAATAGGCGTTAGCGGTATAATCAAACGCCTCGGTTAATGCTTCGTCGGCATCCGGAGAGCTTGGAAAAGCAAAAACAATATCGTAAATAACGGCTTGCGCGCCTAATTCATATAAATAATTTTGCAGCAAGGCCACTTGGTGGCGATCTAAATAGTTGCTTTCAATATATCGATAAGTTGCGTCGGTAATAACAACAGAGACTATTTGGTCTGAGCTGGCGGGCGCTTTTTTATCTTCAAGTGCTTGTTGGTAGTACTTATCAATTAAGTTGTGGTCTAGCTGGGTCCAAAATGAGTTTGCCAGTTGCCACACTAGCGTTTCAGCCAGTGTGACAAGCGTAAATAGCGCAACTATGGCTTTGAGTTGTTGTTTACTTCTTAACGGTAAAAACATAATTTCTGACGATTATATCTTTACCGGCATATTCTTTTAATGCAGAGGCGGCATAACCACTGCCCAAGCTGCGTACATTACCCGCCATGGCAATATGTTTTTCAGGTTTGTAATCTAATTCTAATGCTGGTTTTTTGCTGAGTGATTTGGCGAGCTTTTTCCATTGTTTTAAGGGAATGGACGCATTACTAAAACTAGACTCGATAGCCTCGAGCGGTTTGTTACTGGCGACAATGGTAAAGTTCTCTTTTGAACTATTGCCGTCTAACTGATACATGTTGTTGTTATCGGGCAATGTAACCTGAGTCGTAGCTTGATTAGTTGAACCGTGATTGAGTAAGGTGGCGGTGCTTTTATCAAAGTGCACCACATACACATAGCTTTTATCTTTAGTGAGTATTTGTGGTTGCAGTTGGTCACCAGCCCGCAAGCGTTGGAAAGGTCTGGCTTGAAAGTCTTTACTTTGGCTAGAAACCATAATGCCAATTTTGGCTTTAAAGTCGGACTCGGCTATAGATAGTGAGCTAACTAAGGTTAGCGCAATAAGCAAAATGAATTGACGGATATAAATAGGTAACACAACTGCCTCCATATAAAAACGTCATGTTGAAACGTAACCGTAAAATCGGTTTTTAAAAGGTTACTTTTCAATCTAATATATGGTTAATCCTAAACCATAGCCGGTTATATACCAAACAAATTAAACGCCTTTGTGATGCGCTTTCAACTAGTTCAAAAATAAAAAAGTTTTGTGTGATAAGGGTCACGACCTGAACAGATAATCAGGTCGTTTATTTTATAACACCATGACTAGCAGGGTTTAGGCTTCTGGGGTGTCAGTGGCTTCGTTGTCTTGTGGGCAGTACCAAGTGGTGAGTTTTTTCTCTAATTCTGGCAAGCCAATGCCATTGTGTGAAGAGAAGGCCATTACCTCAACATTGCCACCAAAGTTTTTACTGGCTTGGCGTACTTCTAGTACGGTTTTTTTGCGCTGCCCTGGTTTTAATTTGTCGGCTTTGGTTAATAGAATAACGACAGGTAAGTTAGAGTCGACCGCCCAAAAGACTAAATCTTGATCTAAATCTTTTAAAGGGTGGCGAATATCCATCAATACGATCAAGCCCTTTAAGCATTCGCGCTCTTGCAAGTATTCTGACAATGCGGCTTGCCATTTACGTTTCATGGCTTCGGGTACTTTAGCGTAACCATAGCCGGGTAAGTCAATCAGGCGGCGCGTTTCATCTAAATCAAATACATTGATTAATTGCGTGCGTCCTGGTGTTTTACTGGTACGAGCCAGACTTTTTTGTCGCGTTAGCGTATTCAGCGCACTAGATTTACCCGCATTCGAGCGACCGGCAAATGCCACTTCAATACCCGAATCGGCAGGGAGTTTAGTTATATCTGGCGCACTTGTCGTAAACTTGGCTTTTTGAAAGTGGATCATGCTTGGCTCAATAAATCGCGTTGCTAAAAAATTTGGCGCATAGTTTACTGGTATTTAAACAAAAACTGTATCTTAAAGCGTGTATTGGTAAAACTAACTGGAAAAACTTAACGCGGATCAATTAATTCCGACTAAATCCTGCTATTGCTGGTTTTGTCTTGGCGTGTTTTGTGTAAGAATAGCGCGCAAAATTTACCGTGCCGACTATAACTTAGCCTAGTAGCGTATTTTTGACTAAATAGGGTGCCTGCCATTATCACACTGTCAATGTTGTTAGTTGATAAAAATAGGCCGCATTAAGCGATATTCATAACGGTTTCACGGATATCAGGATTTAAAAATTTTAATTGAGATTTGAGCCATGAAAAAAATCGCAATCGCATTTTCTTTATTGTTGGGTTTAACCGCTCACACCAATGCTGCACCGCAAGGTGACGCACAAGCTGGCAAAGCCAAGTCTGCAACCTGTGCAGCTTGTCACGGAGCCGATGGTAATAGCATGATCCCAGCCAACCCTAACTTAGCTGGTCAAAGCGCGGCTTATTTACTTAAGCAATTAAAAGAGTTTAAGTCAGCGGCTACTGGCGGTGAAGGCCGTAAAAGTGCTGTTATGGGCGCTATGGCCATGCCATTATCCGAGCAGGATATGGCCGATTTAGCTGCTTATTTCTCTAGCCAAGAGCCAAAACCAGGTGCAACACCTGAAGATGTCATTAAAGCAGGGCAAAAATTATATAATGGTGGTGATACCGAGCGTGGTGTAACAGCTTGTATTGCTTGTCATGGCCCACGTGGTAACGGTATGGGATTAGCGGGTTTCCCGAAAATTTCATTCCAACATGCTGACTATGTCGCTGCGCAGCTTAAGGCGTTTAGAGATGGTTCGCGTGATAACGATTTAAACGGCATGATGCGCGATGTCGCTGCTAAATTATCGGATAAAGATATCGAGACCTTATCTAAGTATGTTGGTGGTCTTCACTAACCTTAGTCTCTCTGACTTCGTTTGAAAAAAGCCGGATTACATCCGGCTTTTTTGCTTATTAAGTTGGCCTTCCATAACCCCATAATCTCAAACCCACCGCTAATCACACTTCCTTTAAATTGAACTTAATTGCTGCACAGCGTTCTTAACCGTTAGCTGGTCTTAATCGCTTTGAATACACTCTATATAGCTGATAATTTACACTTAGTTTGCTCATCTAACATTCATTTTTCTTGTCTTGTGAGATATATCTTACGAAGTGTGTGAGATATAGGCCTACCCTTGTTGTGCGTAAAGTCTCAAATAAAACCCTTTATATAAATTTTAATTTAATGAAAACATAAACTTAACAATGTGGCATTAATATAACACCTTATCGTATATAGATATGTGGTTGTGAAGCAATAGGCCCTAGATTAAAGTGTAACCACTCGCTAGGACAGCGATACAACTAATTGAAATATGGGATTTACAGGCTAAGGAAGCTAATTACAGGATGTACCCGCTCTGCAAGGTGCAGTTTATTATAAATAACACGGATGGTTGATTATTGCTAAGGGTGGCAACTAACATTGCGAAACATGGATGATTTTACAAAGTGTCAAGACGACCGAGAATGTATAAATTAGTAGGGAAGCACTAAAAACATTCGGAAATCATAGACTGGGAAAGTCACGCTAACCAAAGGAATTTTGGAAACGATATTTCACTGTCGAGAGACAGAACTAGAATTGCAGGCGACGTTTGTCGCCTTTTTTGTGCCTGAAATTCGTCTAATCCTGTTCGATCCCTTACATTTAGGCTAAAATGCCCAGCAATTTAAGCTGTCCTGCAAAGATCATGAGTCGTAGAAAAAAATCTCGTAAAATTGGCCAATTAGCGCCGCGTAAAACCGATACACCGAAACCGGTTAAAGAAAAACGTTTGTTTGTTAAAAAACGCAAAGGTTTAAAAGCGGGTACTCGTAACACCGACGAAGATAATCAATTAACCGGTATTGGCAGTGGGCAAACGAATCAAAATGATCCGCGAGTGGGTAGCAAAAAACCTATTGATTTACATGCCACGACGAAAACCACTCAAGGGCCTGAGCCTGTAGCTGAAAAGCCGTTGCCAGATACTAAGCCTAAAGCCAAATTGGTTAATGAATCTAATGATGATGCGCAAATAAAGCAATGGCAACAAGAGTTAGCTAAGCTAGAGCAAGATCAAGAATTACAAGATTTATTAGAGCGCTACGAAAATGATGAAAGTTTATCGCCACAGCAACTTGCTAAAATTAATAAGATGACGGCTCGTCATGCAGACTTATTAGAAAAATTAGGCATTGATAGTGATTTTGAAGATGATGAAGACCTATACGATGCTTGGCAAAATAGTGAGCAAGGCAAGGATTGGTAATGGATAACCTTTGGTTGATAGCTATAGTGCTAGGGGCTTTGCTGATTATTGGTTTGGCATTTTATGCCGGTAAATTGTTGTTTAAACTGCAATTGCAGAACAAAAAAGAACAAGCCTTTCTTGATGAAGTTAAAACTAAGCAGGCGGCAAATAATAAGCACTTAATAGAGAGTGTGCGTTATATTGCCAAAGCGGTTAGAGAAGAGCAGTGTGAATTGTCTGAAGGGGCGATCCGTATTTGTACCATGTTAAATAACTTTGCTGGTCAAGAAGACGCTTATTTAGAAACCTATCCGGGCTTTTATCAGTTATTCAACGCTATTAAAGATTTTCCGACTCATCAAGCATTTAAAGATTTATCTAAGCAAGAGCGCATGAATCAAAACATGAAGCGTTGGAACTTTGAAGCTGATGTAAAAGAGCAAATGCTAGAAGAAGCTAAGTTGTTACAGAGTTTTCAGAAGAACTTGAACTGAGTTGGCTGTAATTCAGTTCTAACTTAACTGCCAGACAATAATGTTTTAGTGAGCAAGACTTCGTGCTTGCTCATACGGGGGAAGCGAGACGTTAGTCTTGCGCTCTTCCTGCGGATGGTTGATAAACCTAGCCATTGTTCGTTACTCACTACATTCAACTCTACTCTCTACATTCAACTCTACTCTCTACATTCAACGCTACTATCAAATCAAAGATATTAACCCCTTTGTGTTGAACCTTATCAATTGCGAGACTTTGGTCTTGTACTTTTTCTCTGGATGTTGCTCACCGTTATTGTGGTTTTGATAAACTTGGGTCTAAACTAGTATTAGTTAAAACTCAGAATACGCAATGAAGTGCAAATATCACTATGACAGAGATAAAGGAACAAGTCATTAACGCCGGATTGTCACTGCGTGAGCAAGGGCAGCTCGTTACGCCCTGTAACTTAGCTGAGCAATTATCTATTGATTTGCAGGCGGCGCAACAGGCTTTTGAGTCTTGGTTAGCTTTTGCTGAGCAAGAGAGCAATAAAGAAAAACTAACAGAATCTAATCAACAGCGTTTAATGGAAAACTTGTTTGCTATTACCAATCAATTGGCTCAGCAACAGCAAAAAAGTTTGTTAGATAGTGAGTTACAAATTCGTACCAACCTCCAACAGCTGCAAGCCTCAACAGAAGAAAATAAACAGTTAAGTCAGCGCTATGTTCAAGTTGAAAAGGAGCATAGCCGTTTACAGCAAATATTTAAGGAGTTGGAAGAAAAATACGCAGGCGCGCAACAGCAATTGTTAGACCAAGAGTTATCATTGTCAAAGCAAGCTGAACAGCACAAGCTCTTGAATAAACTCGATAATCAATCAATTATTATTGATGAACAAAAAGATAAGTTAAATGCCCAAGAGCAGCTTATTTATGAGTTACGCAAACAAGTGGAGTCGCTTTCTGTAAAAGAGCAAAAAGCCAGCGAGCAAGTCAGTCACTTGCAACAAACATTAACCGATGTCAGTCACGACTTGCAGCAACAAACTGAATTAACCCATGGTGTTGAGCAAACGGAGCAGCAACTGCAGCGCCAAGTGATTGACTTAACTCGTTTACTTGAAGACAAAGAAAAAAGTTTAGTTGCCAGTCAATCAGACCTCGAGGCGCTCTCCAAACAACTAGAACACAATGCCATGGTGGCTATGCAGTCTAAGCAAGCTACCGACAGTGAAGCTGAACGTTTAACCCGTGAATTAAATGAAAGCAATAGTCGACTACGTGAAGAGCAAACTTTAGCTCATCAATTAAAAATGCAGCTAGAAGGCGTGCAAGAGCAAGCTGAAGTTCAGCAGTTGAAGTTTGAGCAGCGCCTTGCTAATGAGCAGCGTGACTTTGCTGACAAGCAAGATCGTCAAAATAAAGAGATTGCTAATTTAATTGCAGAAAATCGTGAGCTATTGCAAAAGCAAGATCAATTAGCCGAGCAAGAGCGCCAGCTTAAACAGCAGCTTAAACAAGCGACTGATAAAGTGGCGGCGATGGAACGTTTGTTAGAGAGAAAAACATCTGACCTTGAACATAACCAGAATATGTTTAACGAAGCGCGGGAAAACTTTAAGCAAACGTTAGAAGAGGTTAAGCAGAAGAATAGCTTGCTGAGTGACACGGTAGTTGAGCTTGAAAGCCAACAGTCTGCCACTGCCAGTGAATATCGACAACAAGTTGATAGGTTAGAAAAACAACTACACAGTGACAGTCAAGTTCATCAACATGAACTGCAATCGCTACATGAACAAATTGCTAGTGGTGAACGGCATGTCGAGCAGCAACAACAAGCCTTACAGGTAGCAAATGGTAAAGTAGATGAATTGTTACAGCAGCTTAAGCAACAAGAAACCGAACATAAACAGCAAAACCAAGCGCAAGATAAAAAATTACAAACCATAGAGCTCAACCTGCGAGACACCCAAGAAAAAGTACAATGGCTTGAGGGTGTTAATGCTCGTTTGGAAAAAGCACGCGACACTAAGCAACAGCAAAAACAAGATGAAGAAGAACAAGTGCGCGAAACCATTCGTGACTTACGTAATCATATACACACACTTGAGCAGCAGTACATCGAACTTGAGCAAAATAGCCAAGAGCGGTTGACAGAATATAGGTTGAAATTTGAATATGCACAACGCCAACTTGAACAACATCCCTGACACTTGGGTTGTCGCTTACCGAGCGGCAGATCAAATTCAAGCAAACTGTTTAGTTGGTTTGCTAAAACATCATGGTATTAACGCACATTTACGTGGCGAGTCGTTAAGTGGTGCGGTTGGTGAGTTACCTATGGATGCATTGCAAGTAGAGATAATGGTAGACAAGGCTGATTTTGTTAAAGCGCGACATATAGCGATGGAGGCCGATAGCGCAGTGCTGGAAGACGATTGGATTTGTGTAAAATGTAAAGAAACTAACGCCGCAACATTTGACCTTTGTTGGCAATGTGGTCATGATCCGCAAAACGATCGAGAATAATCATTAACTAATGTCAAAACCCTCTACTTTTGCCCGAATTCGCGAGTTAAATCGCCGTCAACAAACTGCGTTTAATGCCATGCTATTAGAGCGCATGTTACCCAACTATAATTTATACGCTGAGCTAACCGAACAAGGCGATCCTAGCGTGTTACGCACCGCTTTGGATGTAATTTGGCAGCAAGTTTATGACAGTAAAACCAAGGTTAATTTAGAACTTCGCCAAGAAAAAGTGGAAGCTGAAATCCCTGAAGAGACAGACAGTGACAGTATTGGTTTATATGCAGCAATCGATGCAGGAATGGCTTTAGTTACCACTTTGTCTATTATGCAGACTCCACCGCAGGAACTTGGCAAAGAACAAACTTACGTCAGTTTAATGTCGCAGGGCACCATTGAGCGATTGCTTATTATGAATGGCGAAGCTGAGCACAGTAAAGAAGCGCTAGAGCACCCGCATATGCAGTGGGAAATAGCATGCCAAAATGAGTTTTTAGACAGCATAGAAAAAATCCAAAACTTTGATAGTCAAATAGTACGAACGCTTAAAGAGCAGGCTTTAGAAGAAGGGATCAGCAATTTAGGTATTGAGATTAGTTAAGCCTAGTGTAACTATTCAGCATTTCAAGCAACAAGCATCAAACCACCTAAAAGTTATAAGCTTGCTGTAGGCGAGACTTGGCTTTCAAGCCCCTACTTTTGGTAGTCTTGCTCTTTTGGACAGAAAAGTTTGCAGGCTCTGCAAGCATAAATGCTCGCCTTGATACTTTAAAACTGCCTTTTTCACAAAAGCTTATAGATTAAAATTACCTTGTTCGAAGGTATGAAACGGCCTATGGCTTGTCAATTTGATTACGCTGAATACATACAGCCTAGCTTGATTAGCCGGCGTTGAATACAAGATCGGTCTTTAGGCCGATGGGTACGCTAGCTGCATCGGTTTAAATATTGGCTAAAGGGCTCTGTTTTAGGCGTTTTGACAAAAGTGGCAAATCTAAGACAATCGGCAATGGTGCGGCAAGAAAGAAAGCAAGCTCAAAGCAGCTTAGCTGCTATTGTCTAAATAAATTTCGACCTGGCTTTTTCTATCACCCGTTTTCTTAACGGTTACATTTGTCGACTGCATTTGTCTATTAACAATGACCTCAATCACAAAATGTATTTCATATAAATTGTTGGTGTACTTATTGCTTTTAATCAATAACAAACGAGCAATACGCTTAAAACGTCAATTTTTTGATTTATTTTTGAGGTCGCACCATGATTAGTATTAATTCTCAAACATCAACTGCTTTTGCCAATCTTAATACACAATCAGTTACGGCAAACAATGCAAATGCTAAACCGTCAGGTTTAACACCAAGTCAAGCTCAGGCTTTGGCACAAAATATTGCTAATGTTGATCCAGCCAGTTTATTGCAAGCAGGCGCGAATCGCACAACAGGTTATGCCGAAGCGCTTAGTTTAATTGATTAGTTGGTAAATATACGCTTACTGACGCAAGCGTTAAACAGGGTAGGAGTTGGGCGCGCAAGTCGCCCTTCGAGCTGACTATATATGTGAGTGAAGGTTATTTAATAAAGGCGAACGCGTCACCAAACATCTGTTCGCGAACTAGGCCTTTTTCTAAAAACATTTCTCGGGCTTTACCAACCATTTCAAAACGACCCGCACAGTACACATCGTACTCGGCAAATGATTCAACATCATTCATAACCGCTTCTAATAAGTTACCGCTTTTACCCTGCCAATGGCTTGGCGCGTTGTCGACAACAGGAATGAAGTTGAAGTTAGGATGCGCATTATGTAAGGCTTGCCAATGCTCAAGCTCGTATAAAGCGTCTTCACTGCGCACACCCCAATAAAAAGTGATGGGTTGAGTCGCGTCTTCTTCAAGTAATTCTTCTGCTATGGCTTTGGTGTAGGTAAAGCCGGTACCACCCGCAACTAAAAGAACCGGACGTGAAGAGCCTGACCGCAGTTGTGCGTTACCACCCGCAGCTTCAATAACCACGGTTTGGTCATTGTCTAACGCGTCTTGTAAATGTTTAACCGCGCCCATTGCGTAGCCATCTTCATTGCCAGCACCTATGTGTAGTTCCAACAAACCAGACTTCTCAAACTGGATTGGTGCATTAGCGATAGAAAATGCGCGTTTATCTTCTTCACCAAGAACCAACATAAGATATTGCCCAGCGGCGTAAGCTAAATTTGTTTGTGGTTTTAATAAAACCTTGTAAACAAATGGCGTTAATGGCGAAATAGATATAACTTGAGTTTGAATGGCTTGCATTAGGGTCTCGTAAGGCCTTAGTTTAATTGCCGCGCATCATAACGAAATACCAATGTTAATTCAGCAATTAGAAACGAAAAATTTAAGTATAGGCTATTGGGATCTAAAACGAGAGGCTTGGTTGGTCTTTGGTGATAACAATAGTGGCAAACATTTATTGTTTGATAACCTGATTGATTTTCTAAAACAGCAACAGCCGGCAATTGAGCGAGTCGCTTGTGTTAATTTCGCTGAGCAAGAACGCTTAGTGTTGCGAGAGCTCGAGCGAGATGAATCTGATATTACGGATATCATCACTCCCGGGACTTTGGTCGAGCAGATGTTAAGTGAAATTGAGCCTCAGTCGACTATTTATTTACCCATAGCTAAGCAGCTTGGGTTGGAAAACAAATTGACGCTAGGCTTTCGCTGCTTGTCGACAGGGGAAACACGTAAATTATTACTTGCCCGAGCACTATTAGCTCAACCAGAACTTTTACTTGTGGAAGACATTCTTGATGGCATCGACACGGATACTCGAGAATGCATTTTAACTGTGCTTAAAACCTTTACCCAAGGTCAACGGCAATTAATTATGCTGGTCGATAGATTGGCAGATATTCCGGCCTTTATTACTCATTATGCACTTTTTTCTGAAGGGGAGTTAACCCTTGCTGCAACTAAAAAGCAAGTTGAGCAAGACAACCTTTGGCTTAAGTTACAATTAAATAAGCCGGCTAAACCTTTGCCTGATACCTTATATGAGCGCCCAGCCCTTAACTCTGATGAGCCTATTTTTTCGCTTTGTAATGGCCGTGTATCTTATGGTGATAATGTTGTGTTTTCTGGCTTAAATTGGCAAATCAAGCAAGGAGAGCATTGGCGTATTCTTGGGCGCAACGGCGCAGGTAAAAGTACCTTGTTAAAGTTGGTAACTGGCGAACACCCGCAATGCTATAGCAATCAAATTCGGCAATTTGGTTTTCAGCGAGGTTCGGGTGAAAGCATTTGGGATATTAAACAACACTATGGCTTAGTCAGTGCCGAGTTACATCTCAATTATCGAGTGACAGTTAATGCGCTGACCGTGGTGGTATCGGGCTTTTTTGACTCGATTGGTGTTTATCAAGCGGTTAATCAGAGTCAAAAAAATCAGGCATTAATATGGTTAGATTGGTTTTGTATTGGTCACTTAGCTAATTTGCCTTTCCAATCTTTATCCTATGGGCAACAGCGCTTAGTGTTAATTGCCCGAGCCTTGGTTAAAGCACCAAGGCTACTGATTTTTGATGAGCCAATGCAAGGCTTGGACGAGGCTAATTGTCAGTTAGTGATTTCGGCCATCAATCGTTTAATTGCAAGCAAGGCGTGCCAATTACTTTATGTCAGTCATAGAGAGGAACCTGAGCTACAACCTGTGTTTAAAACGCTGAAATTGCCAATAGAATAATGTTATAGTCAAAGCGATCAGGTTTTAGGGGAAGCCGTCAAGCTTCGAATCCCCATGAGCATATGCTCTATTATGTGATTGGGGTGAGTAAGCGCTGACAATGAACCATAAGACCTGAGCGAGAAGACTATATAAACTAGATTATTTTTCAATGTTTGGGTGATATAGCACAAGATCAGATAATGCATGACCAATACAGCAAAAGGTATAGCCTTTTTCTTCTTCGTCAGGCGTGATGACCGGAGGCATATCACCATAGCTAACTTTGCCGCCGTTTTTATTAATACAAACACAGGCTGTGCAAACACCTTGTCGGCAGCGGTACGGAAAATCGATACCTGCTTTTTCGGCGGCTTCTAAAATACTATCAAATTCTTCAGCTTCAAATTCAAGACCGGCTGGCTCAATTTTTACTTTATGTTTCATCGCTATTTTTTATCTATGGCTTTTAGCTACACTTTAACCAGTTTTAGCAGCAAGGTCGAAATAATATTATCTGAGCAGAGTTAAAAGCTAGTTTTCAAGCATCGTCAGCAAACCAAAACTTCAGCTATAATCCAAGGCAACGCCAATATAAGAATTATTAAGCAATATGTTCAAGCACTTAGGGTTTCTTCGTACGTCTAGTTACATTGCCATTTTTACTATACTGCTCGGTTGTTCTAATGAGCAAAGCGAAACATCGGCATCTAAGTCAGTGGAAAAAGTTCAACTTAGTTCAGGTATCGATAAACAAAATATGGATTTAGCGATACGCCCTCAGGATGATTTTTATCGCTATGTAAACGGCACTTGGCTGAAAACAACCACGATCCCAGCGGATAAATCCAACTATGGCGCTTTCACCACCTTGGTGGAAAACTCGCAGTTAGCATTGCGCGAGATTATCGAACAAGCCGCTAGTAATACTGAGGCTGCAATTGGCTCTGAGCAAAAAAAGCTAGGTGACTTTTATAACGCTTATATGGATCTTGCCACAGCTGAACGCAAAGGTATCGCACCTATTCAACAAGAATTAACAGCGATCCAAAAAGTCACTAACCACACACAGTTAACTCTGGTTTTTGCTTTACTTGATAAAAGTGGCGTTAAAACGCCATTTGGTTGGTATGTCAATAATGATGCTAAGCAATCAACCGTTAATGCCTTATATGTGCTGCAATCGGGTTTGGGTATGCCTGATAGGGATTACTATCTAAAAGATGCCGACAAGTTTAATAAAATTCGCCAATCGTACTTAACTTATGTTCAAGATATGTTGGTTTCAGCTAATTATAACCAAACTGGCCAAGCTGAATTGGCAGCGCAGCAAGTTATTGAACTTGAAACCAAGTTAGCGCAAGTGCAGTGGACTCGAGTGCAAAGCCGCAATGCTGACAAACGTTATAACAAGCTGGAAAAAGCACAGCTAAACAAATTGCTCGGCGCCAACTTCGACTGGAATCTATTTGCCGAGCAAGTTGGTTTTGCCCATGCTGATACGGTAATAGTCGCCCAGCCATCATTCTTTGAAGGGGTTGGCCAGTTACTTATCTCAGAGTCAATCGAAGTGTGGCAAGCGTACTTAACTTTTCATGTGATAAATAGCAAAGCCAAGCTACTGAATAAAGATTTGGTCGATCGCCATTTTGCTTTTCATAGCAAGGTGATTAGCGGCATAGAGCAACAAAAGCCAAGATGGAAAAAAGCGGTCGACAGTGCTGATGATGTTTTAGGCGAAATGGTAGGTAAGTTGTACGTAGAAAAACACTTTAAACCTGAAGCCAAGCAAAGAATGCAAGAGTTAGTGGCTAATCTAATCCAAGCATTTGATTCGTCGATTGATAATCTAGCTTGGATGTCACCAGCCACTAAGCAGGCGGCCAAGCTTAAATTAAGCAAATTCACCCCGAAGATTGGCTACCCGGATAAATGGAAAGACTACTCCAATTTAACCATTAAAGCCGATGATTTAGTCGGTAACTTTGTGCGTTACAACCAATGGCTAACCCAAGAATACGTGTCACGCATAGGTAAGCCTGTCGATCGCAGCGAATGGTTTATGACACCGCAAACCGTTAACGCTTATTTTAATCCCGTTAATAACGAAATCGTGTTTCCAGCCGCCATATTGCAACCGCCATTTTTTAATTTAGAAGCTGAAGACGCAGTTAACTATGGGGCGATTGGCGCGGTTATCGGTCATGAAATCGGTCATGGATTTGATGATCAAGGTGCCAAATATAATGGTGATGGTAATTTACAAAATTGGTGGAGCCAAAACGACCTAAACGAATTTCAAGCCAGAGGCAGAACTTTAGTCGAACAGTTTAACGGCTATAAGCCATTTCGAGATGTTAGAGTTAATGGCAAACTCACCTTAGGTGAAAATATTGGTGATCTAGGTGGTTTAACCGTCGCATTAAAAGCTTATCTGCTCTCGTTGAATGGTAAGCCGGCACCTGAAATTGATGGCTTTAGTGGCACGCAACGTTTCTTTATGGGCTGGGGGCAAATTTGGCGTCGTTTATACCGTGAACCTGAGTTACGTCGTCGTTTAGTTACCGATCCGCATTCGCCAAGCGAATATCGAGTTAAAGGCATCGTGCCTAATATCCCAGAGTTTTATCAAGCTTTTGACGTTAAAGCCGGTGATGGTATGTATATAGCGCCAGAAAATAGAGTGAAAATATGGTAGCAACCTATATAATTACCGCCCTTTGGCGTTATTAGGTATTTGGAACATTCTGTTATGGCTTCGGTAGATTGGCATAGAGCCGTCATAAAAGTAGGTAGTGCATTAATTTCACCCAATGGTGATGGCTGTAGTGGCCAGTACCTGTTGCCAATTGCGCGTTATATTTCAGAGTGTCGTCAACAAGGCAAAGAAGTTATTTTAGTTTCAAGTGGTAGCGTGGCGGCCGGCCGTAGTTTGATAGCGCATGGCGACACACCATTGTTGGCCGAGAAACAAGCCATGGCCGCCGTTGGTCAAACGCTAATGATGGCCAATTGGCAGCGCTTTTTTGATTTTCCTTGTGCGCAAATTTTGGTGACCCACGGCGATCTGGCTGATCGCGAACGCTACCTCAATATACAAAATACCATCCGCACTTTGTTAGACAATGGCATTTTACCAATCGTAAACGAGAACGACTCGGTAACTACCAAAGAATTAAAAGTCGGCGACAATGATAATTTGGGCGCATTAGTGGCGCTCGTGTCTAGTGCTGACATGCTCATGATTTGCAGTGACATTGATGGTTTGTTTAACAAAGACCCGCGCTCTAACCCTGATGCAACTTTAATTCCCGTCGTTGAGAAAGTCGATGAAAGCATCTATAGCCTAGCCGGCGGCACATCAAACAAACTGGCTACGGGTGGTATGCGCACTAAAATAGAAGCGGCTGAAAAAGCAACGGTTGAAGGCATAAACACACTGATTGTGAATGGTACGAAAAGCCGAGTATTTGATGATCTACTTGCCGAGGTTGATACCGGCACGTTATTTAAGCGCCAAGCGTCACCGAAAAAAGCCCGTAAACATTGGTTACAGCATGGCCTAAAAAGCAAGGGACAAATTGTAGTTGATGCTGGTGCACAGTCGGCGTTACAGAAAAAGGGCGCATCATTATTGAGTATTGGTGTGACAGCGGTAACAGGTGATTTCCATAAAGGCGACGCCTTAGAAATCGTTAGCCTTGATGGTAAACTCATTGCCAAAGGTATAGGTCAGTACCACAGCAATGAATTGCAGCAAATAAAAGGCCAGCAAAGCCATAAAATAATTGATATTTTAGGTTATTGCCCAAGTGATGTGGTGATCCATCGCGATGACTTAGTGGTTTTATAGTGACCGATGCACTTTAGTTACTGAGCAGAGTTAAATAAAATGTTGGTTTATCAACCAGCGATAGGAACAGGATTAAAATATGAGTTTTTCAATTGCCGAAATGGCAAAAGCAGCGCGTAAAGCCTCTTTCAGTGTGGCTAATTTAAATCAGCAACAAAAGAATGATGCGCTAGAAGCCATGGCGCAGAAGCTGATTGAGCGCACTGAGCTGATTTTAGCGGAAAACGAAAAAGACTTAATCGCAGGTAAAGATAATGGCCTGACTGATGCCATGATAGATCGTTTGCGCTTAACGCCAGCTCGTATTGAAGATTTAGCAGGCGCACTACGCGAAGTGGCACAGTTGCCTGATCCAGTGGGGCGGATCTCTAACGTTAATATTCGTCCTAATGGTATTCGCGTAGGTAAAATGCGCATTCCATTAGGCGTTATTGCCATGATTTATGAATCGCGTCCTAATGTAACAGCAGAAGCCGCCGCGCTTTGTTTAAAATCAGGTAATGTTGCGCTATTGCGTGGTGGTAAAGAAGCTTTGTTTTCAAACTTAGTTATCGCTAAGTGTTTGCATGAAGCGTTAGAAGAACAAAATATCGATCCTAATGCGATTTGTGTCGTGCCAGATCCTGATCGCGCTGTAATGAATGAATTAATGACGTTATCCGATGATGTCGATTTAATTATCCCTCGTGGCGGTGAAGGTTTGATCCGCTTTGTGACAGAGAATAGTCGTATTCCGGTTATTCAGCATTTTAAAGGCGTTTGTCATTTATATGTTGATAGCACGGCTGATACTAATATGGCGTTAGAGCTGCTGCTCAATGGTAAAACGCAGCGTACCGGCGTATGTAACGCATTGGAAACCTTATTAGTCGACAAAGCCATTGCCGAGCAGTTTTTACCATTAGCGGCGAAAGCCCTAGCTGAAAAAAATGTAAAAATTCATGCTTGTGAACAAAGTATTGGCTATTTTGAGGGCGCTGAAGCGGCAACCGAAGCTGATTGGGATGCAGAGTATTTAGCCTTAGAAATTGCAGTACGCGTAGTTGATGACTTTGATGCGGCGATTAGTCATTTAGAAGTTTACAGCTCGGGCCATACGGAAGTTATCTGTACCCAAAACTATGCTAAAGCTAACGAATTTACCCGCCGAGTTAACTCAGCTGTTGTCATGGTGAATGCGTCTAGTCGCTTTTCTGATGGTGGTCAATTAGGTTTAGGGGCTGAAATTGGTATTTCAACGTCTAAGTTACATGCCTATGGACCTATGGGGTTAGAAAGCTTGACGACTGAAAAGTTTGTTGTGCAAGGGGATGGTCAAATCCGCGACTAATCTTACTATAGTCTTCTCGCTCAGGCCTTATGGTTCATTGTCAGCGCTTACTCGCCCCAATCACATAGTAGAGCATATGCTCATGGGGTCTCGAAGCTTGACGGCTTTGCCTACATGGATGTAGGTACTTAGGTTTCGTCTGGAACTAGAAACCTGCCCCTAAAACCTGATCGCTTTGACTATATTTAGTATGTTGCTTGCTGGGCTTATTGGGCCAGCAAGCATTACTGTTTTTTTGTAATTATTCAGCGTAATACATTTGCTAACGTTGAATACGGTAAATAATCAACCGACTTTTGTCGAAAATAACCATTTAAAAATATCAAGTTTGGTAGGCGAGCATTTATGCTTGCAGAGCCTGCAAACCTAATTACTAAAAGAACAAAATAAGCAAAAGTAGGGAGCTCACAAACCAAGTCTCGCCAATAATACAACCTAATTCACCTATAATAAGGCTAATTGTGTTGTAAATTATAGTCTTCTCGCTCAGGCCTTATGGTTCATTGTCAGCGCTTACACTCCCCAATCACATAATAGAGCATATGCTCATGGGGATTCGAAGCTTGACGGCTTTGCCTACATGGATGTAGGTACTTAGGTTTCGTCTGGAACTAGAAACCTGCCCCTAAAACCTGATCGCTTTGACTATATAAATAAGCAGAAGTCCGTAGTTTGAGATGCTCAATAGTTGCGTTTCTTTTTCAAATCCCTTTTCTCATTTTTCTTTTATCATTGACTTCCTTAGCTAAAATTTAAATTCAGTGCCTGCAAGTTTCGCTTTGCTATCTAAAAATTGTTATCTTTTTGTTGGTTTTTTGCGACAAGTTCTTTTCATGTTGCGCTTTTTGGTCTTTAATTGAGAATTATTCCTTTAATAAAATAACAAATGGGGACGAATATGAGCCTGATGAGTGTATCAGAAGTAGCTGAGTTTCTAGGAATTCAAGAGATCCGTGTAGAGCGTTTGGAGCGAGAAAGCTTGTTAGTCGCTTCAGATAAAGATGGTGAAGGTAAGCCTTTATTTAAAAAAGAAGATGTTGAGCGCTATAAAGTATTTGCCGAGCGCATCGGTGGTATTTAGCGCCAATAATGCTTTGAACAGCTGCAGTCTTAAAGTGGTGTTATTGGAATATTTTGATTAGGTTCACTTTTTGTACTGCAGCGCTTAATTTATACAACCTTAATTTCCTTTCTTTTAGTTTTCCTCAATTTATTCCCTAACTTTTATAACTAAAGTCTATTGATAATGGTTTTGCTATTGCAATGGGTTTATAAGCTTCCTTTTAGTTTTCGCAATTTTATTCCCTAACTTTTATAACTAAAGTCTATTGATAATGGTTTTGCTATCGCAATGAATTTATAAGCTTTTTTTGAGGTTTTCCCAAAAAATGAACTAGCCTTAATGTACGGCTAGTTACGTTGTCGGCCAGAAATTAAACTGAGGTATTGGCTTGGCTGGGATTATCTATTTATTAAAACGTTATATTGGTTTTTTAACGCTGTTGCTATTGTTAGCCTGCAGTCATAAGCCGCCAATTACGGTACATGATAAATTGTCGGTGCCAGCCGATTGGCAGCAACGCAGTGAGTTAACCCAAGCAAGTTTGACCACGGAACAAGCAAGGTTAAACAATAGTTACCAGCTAAAGCATTTACCTTGGTTGTCGCAATTAATTGGAGCTGAGTCGGCGAACTTTGTATTAACTGGGGTTAATCAGCAGCAGGACTTATCTAATCGATTAGCAGCCATTCAGCAAGCTGAGTTCGCCATTGATATTCAAGATGCGAGCTTTTTCCCTTCACTGAATGCTTCTTTTGGCCTTGCGGCTAAAAATGATGGAGTTAAACAATATGACCTTGGCTTATCATCAGGGTTACCGCTTGATATCTGGGGTAAATTGTCTGAGCAAAGTCGACAAAGTGTTATTGACTGGCAAAGCAAAGTTATTGCCTATCGCCAGCAACATTTTGCTCAGGTTGTTAAGTTACTCAAAACCCTTTTTTCGTTGCAACAAAATCAGCAAATATTAGCGTTAGGGCAATTAAGAAAAAAAAATCTAGCAAAGCAGTTGTCGAGCATAGAACTGCGTTATCAAGCTGGGCTAACCAATTTATTAGATGTGTATAACGCCCGTACAAGTTTGCAGGCAATTAGCAGCCAAGTGCTACAAACTGAAAAACGGGTTAAACAGCTGCAACGTGAATTGCCTCTATTGTTTGGTTTACCTGCTCACCATCCAATCCATGCTTTGTTACCGACTAACGGCCCGCAAGCTCTGCCTGAGCTTTTACTTGAGCAACCACCTGAACTGCCACAAGTGCTACCAGCTGAGTTGCTTAGTCAGCGCGCGGATATCCATTTAGCTTGGTTGACTATTTTAAAGCAACAAGCGGCCGTCGCTATTGCCTATAAAGAGCGTTTCCCTAGCTTTAGTTTGACCGCCAATGTAAATGAATCGAGTGACGATTTAGGCAAATTAATTGCGCTTGGTGATGTATCTTGGCAATTAAAACTCAACTTATTTGCACCTCTTTTTGATGCAGGCAAGCGCAAAGCTAAAGTTGAGCAAGCGCGTTTAGAGTTTATTAAAGCGCAAAATAATTATGGACGAGTGACATACCATGCTTTTGTCGAGGTACATAATGCGTTAGCACAGCGCTTGTTAACGCAACAAGAAATTGCGCTTAACGAGCAGTCTTACCTTAATGCTGAAAAATCCGCCTTGTTAGCCAAACGCCAGTATCAACAAGGCTTAATAAACTACCGAGCGATGTTGGCCAATCAACGCAGCTTGTTTTCAGCCAAGCTTAATCGATTAGCTTTACATTACCGAGCACTCAATGATTATTTAGATTTACTTGCGGCGTTAGGCGGTGGATGGTTCTCGGCAACAGAAAACGTAGATTCGCCTCGGCAATTCCTGTCAACTGCGACCCAAGCTCAATTAAGGCCTAATATCAAATGAAAGACAGTTTTCCTTTAGTACTTATTACCTTATTCAGCTTTTTTATCGCCTTGTATTGGTTTACTGATAGCCAAGATGAGAGTTTTAAGTTGCCGCAAAAAGCCAAAATAGATGTGGTGGTTGAGCTGGTCGAATTACAAACCTTTACGCCTATTATTGAATCTTACGGTCGAGTTCAAGCTCGAACTCGAGGTCAAGTTGTGAGCCAGGTTCGTGGTGAGGTGACTTACGTTAGCCCTAATTTACGCAGTGGTGGCTTTTTTAAGAAGGGAGAGTTATTAATAGCGATAGACAAACGAGATTATCAAGCTAATGTTAATGTTGCTAACGCAGGGTATTTGGATGCCAAGCAAAAATTTTTGCATGAGCAGGCATTGGCTAAACAAGCCATTGCTGATTGGTATTTGGATAATCAACAACCGCCTTCGGAATTAGTTAGTCGACAACCGCAGCTGGCGTCGGCCGAAGCTAAGCTATTGTCATCACAATCTGCTTTGGATAAAGCAAAGTTAAATTTGCAGCGTACCGAAATACGCGCACCTTACGACGGTCACACCTTAAAAAAGCAAGTTTCTATTGGCCAAGTTGTTGCCGCTAACGCTGTACTGGGTGAGATATATGCAATTGATGCATTGGAAATTCGCTTACCTTTAAAAAATAACGATTTGAATTATGTTGAATTGCCTAAAATCCGTTTAGAGCAAGAATCAGCGAATAGCGCAGAGCCATTGGCTATCGTTGATATCTATTCCACATTGGGACAGGCTGAGCATTGGCAAGCAGAGCTTATTCGCACTGAAGGTGAAATTGATCAAGCCAGTCAGCAATTGCATGTCATAGTGCAAATACCTGAACCGTTTGCTCAGCAACACAAAAATAAACGTGCACTTAAAATTGGTCAGTATGTTAATGCGAAATTTAATGGTATTGGTATTCCTAATGTGGCTGTAGTACCGCTGCAGGCGCTATATCAAGATAAGTTTGTTTTCTTGGTTAAAGATGAAAATCAATTGATCCAGCAGGAAGTCGAAGTTGCTTGGCGCAACAATGAAGTGGCTGTGATTAAACACGGCCTGCAGCAAAAAGATGTTTTAGTGGTCACGCCATTAAGTAGTATTGATAAAAATGTGTTAGTTAACCCCTACTTAGCGGATATTGCTGTTCATGCCAAACCTGAGGCTAGTGCCTTATGATAGCTTGGTTTGCTAAAAACGACATTGCCTCTAACTTATTGATGATAGCGCTGTTATTGGCTGGCGCTTGGTCATTAGCATTTAATTTACCCCAACAAGTGTTTCCCAACTTAGAGCCCGCGCAAGTCGAAGTTAAAATTAACTACCCTGCAGTGAGTGCCCAAGATGTCGAATTCAAGGTTACTCGGCATATAGAGCAAGCCATTAAAGATATTGTTGGTGTTAAAAGTATTGCTAGCGAATCTCGCAAAGGCGGTGTGCAAATTTATGCAATTTTGCACAAAGGCTATGATCCGCATGATATTTTGAGCAAGGTCAAGCATAGAATCGACGCAATTAATACCTTACCCAAAGATATTGATAAACCATTAGTGCAGATCCGCAACGAGTTTGCGCCAGTGATCAGCATGGTGGTATATGGCGAGCAAACGCCTTTAATGTTATTAACCGCGGCCGAGCAAATTCGCGATGAGTTAGCCAGTCAAAATAACATGAATATGTTAGTGCTGCGCAATGTTGCTGAGCATGAGATAGCGATTGAAGTGTCGAACGAAAATTTGCAACGCTATCAAATTAGTTTGCAAGATATTGCGCAAGCGATACAGCGCAATGCGCAAGATATATCAGCGGGTAATATTCACGCTGCTGGTGGGTTAATTACTATTCGCTCTAGGGGCCAAGCCTATACTGCTCAGCAATTGGCCGATGTGGTGGTTAAGTTTCAAGCTAACGGCAGTACGATTAAATTAAGGCAAGTGGCGAATATCCGCGACGCGGTGGCGGACAGTCAGGTACAAACGCGTTTTAATGGTTTGCCCGCTGTGTTTGTGGATGTTATGCAAAATGACCAGCAAAAAGCGACCCAACTATCGCGTATGGTCAAACGTTTTGTGGCGGCTAAACAATCGCAAATGCCGGAATCAGTGCAATTAGCCTACTGGCGTGACCATGCTGAAATTTTACAAAATCGGCTTGAAGGATTGGCGGTAAGTGCCATTTATGGTGGTATCTTGGTTTTTCTTATTTTAACCCTGTTTTTACGCCCTGCTGTCGCTTTTTGGGTGTTCATCGGTGTGCCTGTTAGCTTTATTGGCGCTTTTTCCATTATGCCGATTTTTGGGGTTAGCATTAATATTGTCAGCGTATTTGGCTTTATTTTAGTGCTGGGTATGGTGGTGGATGACGCAATCGTCACCGGCGAAAATGTCTATAGTCATTTGGAGCATTCCGAAACCGGTTTACATGCGGCGGTGTCTGGCACAAAAGAAGTCGCGCAGCCTGTTACATTAGGTGTGTTGACCAGTATTGTGGCTTTTATGCCTTTGTTTTTTGTGGATGGCGCACAAGGTGTGATTTTATCGCAGATCCCCGCAGTGGTGATCCCTGTTTTAATATTGAGTCTTATTGAATCAAAATGGGTTTTACCTTCGCGTTTAAAATTTGTGCGTTTGCGCCCTTCTACTAACCCACGCTCTTTATTAGGCTGGCAACAAAAGTTTGCCGAGCGATTTGAAGCTGGCATAGGTCATTACTATAAACCGGCTTTGCAGTGGTGTGTACACAATCGATTTAACTGTTTAATTATATTTGTTGGTTTTTTATTGGTTGTTTTGTCTGGGGTTTTTACGGGAGAAAACAAGTTTGTATTTTTTCCTAAAATTACCGCTGATAAAGTCGTGGCGACAATTACTATGCCTTCTGGTACACAGTTTTCGACCTTGGATAAATATGTACAAACCATTAGCCGTCATGCTGAAACGTTGCAACAGCGCTACATAGATGAGGAAAGCGGCAATTCTGTGATCCGCAATATTGTTTCTGTTAGTGGTGCGAAAATCGGTAGTGAACAACAAGGGCAAGTTGGGCAGGTTAGCTTTGAGCTTTTGTCGGAAGAGCTGCATGGTGTCAATATTAATAGTTTGCAATTGGAACAAGCTTGGCGAGATTTAGTTGGCTCTTTGCCGGGAGTGGAAAGCCTAGTGTTTGAAGCGCAATCAGCACAACTTCACAAGTTTATCGACATTCGTTTACGAGGTGATGATTTAGCTGAACTGGAAATTGTTGCAGATAAAATTAAAACTAATTTTTCAAAGTTTAGTTACATAGAGGATGTGGCGAAAAATTACGAAAGTGGTTCACAGGAACTGTTTTTAGAATTAACTCCCCTAGCTAAAACCTTGGGCTTAACGCGTGTGGCGTTAGCTGAGCAAGTGCGAGCCGCATTCTATGGTATTGAGGTGCAACGCTTATTGCGTGGTGAGCAGTTAGTTAAAGTGATGGTGCGTTTACCGTTAGATGAGCGAAAGTCCTTAAGCGATTTGGAACGTTTTCTGATTCATTTACCTGATAATCGTTTGATCCCACTCTCGCAATTAGCTGATTTTCAAATCGTAAATAGCCCAGCCGTGATCTTTCGTGTTGATCGGCAGCGCAGTATAGATATAACCGCAGATTTATCGAATGCTAAAGTTGGGCTTCATGCCCTAAATAAACAGCTAAACCACTATGTCGCGAACTTGCAAATCCAACATCCGACTATTGATATTTCACTGGTAGGCGAAAGCACTGAGTTAATGAAAACCTTGGATTCACTCAAGTGGAGCTTGCTGTTAGTCATTTTAATTATCTATGGCATATTGGCTATTTCATTTAAATCCTATAGCCAACCTTTTATTGTTATGTCGGTCATTCCATTTAGTATTATTGGCTCTATGGGAGGGCATTGGTTAATGTCGCTTAACTTAACCATGATGAGCTTTGTTGGGTTAATGGCGTTAATTGGGGTGGTGGTTAATGATGCTGTGGTGTTGGTTGATTTTATTAATAACCAACTAAAACGGGGAGCAAGTTTGCATAACGCTATATTGCAAGTAACCTCAACTCGTTTCCGGCCGGTTGTTCTAACGTCTTTAACAACCTTTTTAGGCTTGCTACCTATAGTCTTGGATCAATCCAGCCAAGCGCAATTCTTAGTGCCCATGGCTGTTTCGTTAGGCTTTGGTATTTTATTGGCACCTTTTATCACTTTAATTTTGGTGCCAGTTAATTTCATGATTTTGCAGCAAGTTAAACAGTGGTCAAATCAAAAGTGTTTTTATTTTGGTAAGTAATCCTGCATATTATAGGTAAAGCGATCAGGTGTGGGCTGTTAATGTGTGCATCCATGCAGGTAAGTTGTTGGGCGTTGAGAATTAGCGCCGACAATCAAGCTCTAAACTGAGTAAGAGAATGAACACGAAAATGAGCACTAAAATAAGTAATAAAACAATATCCCTTTTCAAAATTAATGGATCCCCAAATGCCACTGTTTGCCTTTAAAACATTACTCATAACACTTTGTATTGCTTGCTTAGGCGGCTGTCAAACCACCTTAGCGGATAAAAATTCTAGTAGCCAATCTCAGAACGTATCAGCGCAAGGCGAAGTTGCTGACTTATCCGCTGTTGCTCATTTTTCAAATGTTAAACCAGCACAGCAAACGCAAGGAATTGGCGGGGTTAAAGTGCTGGGGCAGTTGCCGCTTGCACAAGAGCTGGATTCTATTGATGACAAGGCTTTACGGGTTCGCGAGTTAATTATGCTGCCTGGTGCTACTGTTGCTGTGCATACTCATCAATATCGTCCCGGTGTGGCTTATATATTACAAGGTGAAGTTGTCGAGTATCGTAGTGATTCATCAATTCCACTTACCCGTAGTGTGGGGCAAATTGTGTTTGAAAAACATGACTTAACTCACTGGTGGCACAATCAATCGCAACAAACGGTTAAAGCCTTAGTGGTCGATATTATTGCCGCACCTACACCCGCTGCGGGCAAAGCGTCAGGAAATAGTAAATAAGCTTATGCATATTGCTGTGATCAGCTATAGTCATGATGCTTACCAAGTATTGCGATTACCTGAAATTTTGCATAAGTTAGGTTGTGAAATTACCTTGATTTGTGCCCCGCCATGTTTGTTATTGCAAAGTATTTATCCCAAGCAAGCATTTGTTGATCTCGCTCCTAGCTTTGCCAATGTAGACGAGCACCAGCGGCGAATTCATTTTGCTAAGTTATTGTTAAAAGAGAAGGTTAATTTCTTATTACCAGTCAAAGATCAGGAACATAACGATGTTTTTGCGATTTATGATTTTGTGTTGGAGCAGGATTGTTTTTCTCAACAAGAAAAAGCGCAAATAAGCCGTTTATGGTTTGATTCATTTGGTGATCTATATTTAAGACGAGGCTTAGCAAGTCGGTTAAATTTTGTCGATATTTGTCAGCAACTACAATTGCCGACGCCGGCGTTTGTTGATATCAGAGATACTGAGCAGGTTGAGACGTTACTGCAACAATCGTCAAGTATTATGCTGAAATTGGATGGCTCAGTGGGCGGTAGTGACGTTCATAAAATTCATGACTTAGAGCAATTAAAACGCTTTTATCAAGCTAACCGCCAATATAGCGGCATAGCTCAAACTTTTATAAAAGGTAAAGTTGGCTGTTTTGCCTTTGCTGCTTGGCGAGGTCAATACCAAGCTGGCAATAGTGCTTTAGTGGATGCGACTTTACACCATGAATTTAGCCAAGCGTCACGTTTTGCAGTGACTCATATTGCAGCGCTTGAAACGTATGCGCAAAAACTGGTGCAAGCCACTCAGTATTCGGGGTTTGGCAGTATCGATTTTATTGTCAAAGAAAATGGTGACGTTGAACTGATTGAGTTTAATGCTCGTATCACCAAATTAACCACACTGGGGGACTTTTGGCGATGCGATCCTATTGCGGCTTTAGTGAATAAAATGCTCAATAAGCCTTGGCAATCTAGTGGTAGAGATTTAGGCAAAAAAGTATCTTGTTTTCCTTATGAGTGGTTAAAAAACCATAAAGCAGATGGCTTAAGTGACAATGTACTGGACATTCCATGGAGTGAAGTACATATGCTGCAGGCTTTAATTAAGCAAAAGCTAAATGCCTAATCAGCTATAGTCTTCTCGCTCATGTCTTATGGTTCATTGTCGGCGCTTACTCTCGACTTTGGCTCCTGCGTCGTCCTACTACCTAAATCCACTTTCTTCCATTTAGAGTGGCAGCCCAATCACATAGTAGAGCATATGCTCATGGGGTTTGAAGCTTGCCTGCATGGATGCAGGTAAGGGGCGAGAGCAGGACGCGGTAGCTTTGACGGCTTTGCTTACATGGATGTAAGTACTTAGCGTGAGCAGGATGCGGAAGCTGCCCCTAAAACCTGATCGCTTTGACTATTGAATACGCAATATTTGCTAGCTTGTGGTAAATCAAGCTGCTTTTTCAATTATCGACTATATTTAACACAAACCATTAAATTTGAGGTTCACTAAGGGATATGAGCCAACCTATGTTTGTAGTGGCTGCACGCATCGCCTCGCATTTACACAAAGCGACTAAAATTGCCGAAAATTTATCTTTAACAGCAAAGAATGCTAAGGCAGTAACCGTGCGAGCCGGCGAGCAAGCGGCAGGATTTGCCGCATTAACTGATTTTATTCAGGAACTGGCAAGCTCAACGATTAGTTTAGCGCAAGCGGTTAATAGTATTGCGATTAATATTTCCATGCGAGCAACGCGGTTGGAGCGAGTTAAGTTGGCCAATTGCCGATTTAAATTAGCCAATCATTTAGGTCAAGATGCATGCTTTATTGCAGATATTCAGCCTTTTTTACAAAAGACCGAGGCGACATTAAAAGCTCTGCAAGATGAATTTATTGAGCTATTGGCCAAGTTAAATCAATTGGTTGAAGATACGCATAGGCAAATTCGTTCAGCTTCGGTTATTTCAACTATGTCTAAAGTTGAAGCATCCAACTCAGGGCCTTATAAACCTCAACTCGAGGTGATTTCGGACAATATTGCTCAGGCCGCCAATGCGATCCGTAAAGAACTTAATTGTGCAGAAAGTTTGCTGCACAGTGCTAAGGTGTAACTGGTTACAAACAAAGGAATAAAATGAAAAACGTTGAAGTCGTCAGCAATAAAAAAGCAAAATGGTTAATGTTTGGCCGCGATGCAGATAAACCAGAAAAAATTATCGATACTAATCAATATATGGTGGTAACGGGCAGTCGAGCTTTGTTGCTTGATCCTGGTGGAATAGAGTTGTTTGCGCCTATGCTGGCTTCAGTATTGCGCCATACATCGATTGAGCAACTGACGGATATTTTTGCTTCGCATCAAGATCCGGATATCATTTCATCGTTAGGCTTGTGGGATCAAGCCTTACCGCACGCCACACTGCATTGTTCTTGGTTGTGGGAAGGATTTGTTCGTCATTTCGGAATGCAAAATATTAAGTATCAAGCCATAAAGGACGAGGGCGGTTATATTGACCTTGATGGTTATACTATTCAAATGTTGCCCGCTCATTATTTACATTCTTCAGGTAATTTTAATATCTACGACCCACAAACTAAGTTTTTAATGAGTGGTGATATTGGGGCTGCTTTAGAACCGGTTGATGCTCCTTTGTATGTAGAAGACTTTGAGTCACACATTCCAAAAATGGAAGGCTTTCACCGCCGCTGGATGCCATCTAATACGGCAAAAAATGACTGGGTGCGGCGTGTTCGCAACTTAGAAGTTGATTACCTTGCCCCGCAGCATGGACGTATTTTTACCGGTGAAAATGTTGGTAAGTTTTTGGATTGGTTTGAGCAGTTAGATGTAGGTAGTGCACTACGGTAAATATTAAGTCAAAAGAGCGGATTGATAGTTTTGCTTATCAATCCTTATCTTGCACTTTGTTTTGCTCATTACAGGGATGGCTTTGGCATATAGCGATAATGGCCTGAAATGGGATATTCAAATAAAAAGTCTTCTATTTGTGGGCCCAAACCCACATTATGTACAATTAACGGGTTGCCAGAATCCGGATCTTTGTTATCAATAACAATGCCGATATGAGGCAAGTTACCGGGTAAAACCCAAGTGACTAAATCACCTGCTAAATAATTTTTCGCTTGGTTCGATACGGTTAAGCGAGTGCCGTGTCGACTAAAAAAGGTTTGCAAATTGGGTACTCGCCTATGGTCTATGTTGCGATCGGTGCGGGTTAATCCCCAGATCCGCTTTGAAGGGTATTGGTTAAAATGACTCCGCATGTCTTCATGAACTAGCTGTTGTAAATCGATCCCAATACCACGATAACTGCGGATCACCACATCGGTACATACGCCAATATTCTCGGGTACATCACCATTTGGATAATCAATTTTCAAATAGCGGCCATCATAGGTCACCTTGTGGCGAGTACGTTCTTTGGCTGCTTTAACCAGTGAATCAGCTGAGTAAACTTGACTAGCATGGCTAAACGTACAAACCGTCAATAGTACAAGTGGTGACAGAGTTAATCTAAGCAAAATGCCTTTCCTTGCGCGACTTTCCTATCGCGAATAAGACTAAAAGAATTAGTGACTCATTTATTAGTCTATCGCTACGAAAATAGGTTCCATTGCAGCGCAGATTTTCTGTTTTGTAAAACCCAGTGAACGACTTAATCATACAACTCAAGCCAACCTGAATCAGGATCATTACCAAAGCAATCTAATCCGGCAAATGCATAATAGGTGTGTTGGCAATGGCGGCCGCGATAAATATTTGGCGCGTTGCTTGGCAATTCGACTTGTATTTGCCATTCGTATGATTGATTGGCTTCTAACTTTTGACCGCTAGCAACAGTGAGTTCCATTTCCACTGTTTTATGCTGGGCGTGGATCGTTTCAACCCGTCGATCAACATCACCGTCTCGGTCGTAGATCACATCCACATCTTGCACTTCTATTTCTTCGGCGCCTTTGATCTTTAAATAAACCCGATCACAATCAATATCAGCGTCGTCTATTTCGGCGCGTACTGTTATGGTAAATGGCTCGTTATAGCGAAGTGGCTCGCTATCGAAATAGACTTTTGCTGCGCCACCAGTCATGACATTTTTCACGGCTTTTAATTTACTAAAAAATCCCATCTTGCTTATCCTTTTCAATACGTTAGTACCAGTGTAGAAGCTGATTTAACAATTTACAGGTGTTAAAAGACCAAAATAAGTGACTTTGAGAGGTTTATCTCCTGTATTGCGTAATTCATGCCAGTCTCCTGGTTCAATAGTTATGCAAGAGCCCGCGGTTAGTTCGATAATTTGTTTATTGATAGCAAACTCGCCGTTGCCTGAATCAATGAAAAATACCTCAGTCATATCATGATGAGTATGGCCGGCGGCAATCTCACCTGGGGGAAAGCAAGCTTTAGAAAAGTACACTAGATTATCAATTTGCCCAGAGCTGATCATGGTTTGTTTATCTATGGCAGAGTTGTGAGAGACTTTAGTGGTAGGTTGTTGATTTAAATGCGTATATTTCATCTTTTTAGCAAAGCAAACGCTGTTTGTTTTGAATGAAAGTAGCGTGTTTAATCTAAGAAGTAAACCCGTTATCTCTTACCTCTAAAGATAACGGGCACCAACTATAGTCTTCTCGCTCAGGTCTTATGGTTCATTGTCAGCGCTTACTCTCGACTTTGCTTACATGGATGTAAGTACTTAGGTTTCGTCTGGAACAGGAAACCTGCGGCTCCTGCGTCGTCCTACTACCTAAATCCACTTTCTTCCATTAAGAGCGGCAGCCCCAATCACATAGTAGAGCATATGCTCATGGGGTCTCGAAGCTTGCCTACATGGATGTAGGTACTTAGGTTTCGTCTGGAACTAGAAACCTGATAATCCTCTAAGACAGCCTCGCAGTATCGTCTGACTTTCAGTACTAAACTGAAAGGTGAAGCTAAAACTTTACCGGAGGCTGTATGAAATATTTTAGCGCAATTGATCTACATTCGAATAATTCTTATCTGGTTATTTCTGATGAAGAGGATCGCAGTATGGTTGAAAAACGTCTAGCAAATGATCTTAAGTTGATATTAAGGGAATTGGAACCATTCAAGTCTGATATCCAAGGGATCGCTGTTGAATCAACTTATAACTGGTATTGGTTAGTTGATGGGTTAATGGACGCCGGTTATACACTCAAACTTGTTAACACCTCAGCTATCCAGAGCTATTCAGGACTTAAATATACCAATGATGTCCATGATGCTCGATGGCTGGCCAAGTTACTTAGACTCGATATTTTACCAACAGGCTATATTTACCCGAAAGAGCAACGTAAAGTGCGAGACATACTGCGTAAACGGGCAGGCCTTGTTCAACAACGTTCTTTAAATATTACCAGCTTCAAAAGCATGTTTGCGCGCCAGTTGGGGTTCACTATCAAATCCAATGATATCCATAAAAATATGGAGCAATTTTGTTTTGAAGATCCAATGCTAGAAGCTTGTTGTGCTCCGCACAAACAACTCTATAAAGTATTGACAGAAGAAATTGATAAGCTCGAAAAGTTAGTTGGCTCACAACTCAAAGAGTCATCGATATACACCCAGCTACAAACAACACCGGGGATAGGAAAAATTCTAGCGGCTACGATTTCATTAGAAACAGGCAATATTAGTCGTTTCAATAAAGTCGGTAACTATGCTTCATATTGCCGTTGTGTTAAAAGTACAAGGGTTAGTAATTATAAAATCAAAGGGAAAGGGAATGCCAAATGTGGCAACAAGTACTTATCTTGGGCTTTTTCCGAAGCAGCTCATTTTGCTATACGCCATTACAAGCCTATAAAATGCTTTTACGATCGTAAGAAACGTAAAAGCAATGGCATAATTGCAATGAGAGCTGTAGCTCACAAGCTAGCGAGAGCGTGTTACTTTATTATGCGAGATAACGTAGAGTTTGATATGAAATTAGCTTTTGGTTGACGGAAAGTGGTGAGCCAGCTTTAGGGGGTGGATTTAAACCACTAAACCTGATTGGACACCACTTTCCACTTTTTATCTAGCTTCGCCCAATAAGTAAGCCATAGAAGGGTTGGACAAAGAGCCACCAAACGCTGTGCGTTGATTGGATATTTATTGGTACCGGAAAATTTTTGAGGCGAGAGCCAAGGCGATTACAGCAGTTAGGTAAAAGCCTAATTCAGATGGGTGACTGATGCGAAGTTTTTTCGTAATCAGCAGAGTAAAATTCGAGTCGAATAAGACTAGAGAAAAGACGGGACTTAGGTGTACTGTAAAGTTTGATAAACAAATTTATTGTGTTATTCGTCCATGAAAAACGCAATAAATTCGCTTGTGAATTTGACACCGGCTGCTTAATGGGTGACACCGGCTGCTTAATGGGTGACACCGGCTGCTTAATGGGTGACACCGGCTGCTTAATGGGTGCCCCTAAAACCTGATCGCTTTGACTATATATGGTTTTAAAGTTGGTTTAAAGTTGCTTGAGTATATTATCCAAACCCGCTTTGGATAAGGCAACGGATTCCAATGGGGTTAAACCTTCAGGGTAGGTTTCCTGCTCAACGACAAACCATTCGGTTCCGCCGACAGCGATATTAGCTCGACTTAAATTCAACCAATCAATCATGTCTTGACCTATTATGGCTGAGTAGTTTTGAGGATTCGATTTTGGCAATACTATTTTGTAGTGGGTGGTTTTAGTGCGCCCTGGGTAGCGTTTTACATACTCTATCGGGTCTTTACCTGCATATTGCACCCAGCCAACATCGAGTTGTAGAACTACATCATCAGTCGTATTGCGCGCTAAGTAGTCCCAATAAGTTGCTTCTTCATAGTCAGCAAACTCTTGAGCATGATTGTGATAACCAATTTGCATGCCATAGGGTTTCAGTTTTTTAGCCAGTGTGTTTAAGTCATCAGCGGCTGCTTGCCTATTTTTAGCTTGCCATACCCGTTCTTCCCAAGGGTCAATTAATGTTTTTACGCCTATGGTTTGGTAAAAATTAACGGTTTTTTCAAACTGGCTACCTAACAATTGATCCATGCCAACATGAGCTGCACTGGCTTGTAAACCAAGTGAATCAAGAAAGGCTTTTAAACCTTGAGGATCTTGCTTAAATCGACCAAATTCGCCAGCAAATTCAACACCTTGAAAACCCATGCTGGCTAACTGTGTTAACGTACCTTCAAAATCACGTTTAACGGCATCTTTGACTGACCATAACTGCACACTGATTTTAGGCATAGTTGTGCTGTCATATTGTAAAGGCTTACTTGGCGTTACATGAGTTGATGATGAATGGGCAGGGTTTGAGTTAGATTGGCAAGCACTCAGCAAGAGACCAATGCCAATTGTACAACTAGTGGCTAATAGTTTTAGAGAAGGTGACATGTATTAATCCTTATTGGCAGCACAAGTTAATTATTAGTTGAATATAGGTTAAATATATTATGTAAAGATACGCAAGAGTGTTAAAAGTTAATCGGATCTCTATGCAATAATATCGGCGTTTATGGTTTTGGGTGTTAAATTGAAATAGCATGGCTGATAATATTTTAGAGCAACAGGCAGCGCTGCTGCAGCAAGCGGGGCTAGAGCAAATTTTAGGTATGTATGATTTGGTGCCCGATATTTTATTTTGGGTAAAAGATAATCGACATCGTTTTTTATTTGCTAACCAACTTTTACTCAGCCACGTAGGTTTAACTAGATTACAAGACTTGTTGGGCAAAACGGATTTTGATTTTAGCCCTCACTATTTAGCTGCTCAATACGCCAAAGATGATGAAAAAGTGTTAGCAGGGCAAATCGTTAATGAGCGATTAGAAATGAATATGTGCCTAGATGGTGAGATAGCTTGGTATCTGACCTCGAAGCGGCCTATTATCAATTCTCAATCTGAAATTATCGGCTCTTATGGCATTACACGCCATTTACAAAAAACTGCCAGTACTTTGTCAGGCATTAAAGCGGTTCAGCAGCCTGTTGATTACATACGTGAACATTTTCAATCTAATATCACAATTGAGCAACTAGCTGAACTTGTACATGTTTCGGTTAGTGCGCTTGAGCGTCGCTTTAAAAAACATCTTAAAAAAACGCCGTGGCAGTTTTTAACTGAAGTACGATTAGAGAATGCGCGGCGTTTGCTGGTAGAGACAGATTTACCAATCTCGCAAATTGGCTACGACAGTGGTTTTTCTGATCACAGTTATTTTGCCAAGCAATTTAAATTGTTTTTTGGTGAATTACCCTCGATATTTCGTGAGCAATACCAGAAAAAATTAGGCTAATCCTCTGCTGTAGGGAAACTGTATTGCCGTTTTACTTCGACAATTTGCACTTGATAACTTTCATACCATTGCTCTTGGCCATACTTTTGCGCGAGCAAGTGCATGGTATCTTGCTTCCATGCTTGTATAGATTCTTCATCTGGCCAATAAGATATGGCAATTTCTTGCGGCCCCTCAGTCGCACTCACAAAGTCCAAGCAGCCATATTGCTCAAACGCTAGCTTCCGCAGTTCGCTGGCTGCATTTAGGTAACTTTGATCTTGTTTTCCGACCTTGGCAATAAAAATAACGGCTAACATATTTAAACTCGTACTTTGTTTTATTGGCAGTTTACCCAATTAGCTGCATTTTTAAACATAGCTGGATAAAAATTTAAGGTTAATCTGTCATGTTCAATACCAGCTCATATGCCCAATCTTTGTAACTTTTCGTTTAACTCGTTTAAAAAATTATAACATCACTGATATTGGTATGATTGATTAATTGAGATTAGATGCTAGTATAAGGTTTATTGGTAATATCAATTGGTTTTATTTTTAGAGTGTATGATTAATTTTGGTAAACCAAGATTATTGATCACTCAAGTCAGATCAATAAATATAGAGAGACTTATGAAGCACATAACTCATCGTAAAACTGCACTTAGTATTTTGGTTTTAGCATCAGCCTCGCTAGCAGTTGGTTGCTCAAGTACGAGTGATAGCAAAGTCAATTCAACACCGGTAAAAAATAGTAGCGTTAGCGCATCTGTACCGGCAAGCAAGTTTGATTTAAGCCAGTGGAAGATCACTGTACCGTTAGATGAAGACAAGAATGGTAAAATTGATGAGATTGACGTTAAAGCTATCCAATCTTACTCTCACCCAGATTATTTTTACCTAGATGATAATGGCCATATGGTATTTGCTACGCCAAACAAGGCGACAACAACCAGCGGTTCGTCTAACACTCGTAGTGAGTTACGCCAAATGTTGCGTGGCGATAATACAAAAATTAAAACCAAAGGTCCTGGCAATAACTTTGTTTTAGCTAAGCACTCGTTAGCTAAACACTTTGCTGCCGTTGGCGGAAAAATGGAAGCCAGTTTAAAAGTTGATCATGTGGCTCGTCGCGCGGGTCATCCAGATAAGCCACCAGCTTACTCTGTGGTTGTTGGCCAAATACACGCAGGTAAAGACAAAAACCTGTTAAAGAAAACCAACAACTTGTTTGGTTGGGGTAATGAGCCAATCAAGGTTTATTATAAAAAGTGGCCACATCACGACACAGGCTCGGTTTTTTGGAACTATGAGCGTAACTTAGCGAAAGACGATCCTAACCGTACTGATATCGCTTATCCGGTATGGGGTAATACATGGAAAAACCCAGCTGATCCAGGAGCTGAAGGTATAAAATTAGGTGAAGAATTTAGCTATGTGATCAATGTGCATGAAAATGTGATGCATTTGGAGTTTAGTGCTAAAGGTAAGCCTACCGTTAAGTATTCAATTGACCTGACCAATAATGTAGATGCATACGGTAAAGTTGATGAGTTAGACAACCCACATGGTTACACATTAGATTGGAATTACTTTAAAGCCGGTGCCTACAATCAATGTAGTACTAAAGATGCCCCTGGCGGTTGGTATACCGCTTGTCCAGGAACTGGTGACTGGCAAACAGATAAAGCCAATGGTGATTACACTCAGGTAACCTTTACTCGTTTAAAATTGAGTGAAAGTACAGCGCCTTAAACTAAGCTTGTAATTGGTGAGTAAGCATTCGTTTACTCGCCAATAAAAGTGCTTGAGCACTTAAAAATAGTAGTAATAGCTCGCTCCAATATGCGAACCATCAATGGTTAAATAGCCATTGCCTATTTCATATTCAATTGAGGTGTAGCGAAATGTTACGTCTTGATGATAGTCAATTGAATAAGCCCCTTCTAATACTAAACCTGTCGCTGTATCTAATCGGGTTGTTCCACCACTATGGTTAAACTCTTCTTCATATTCTGGCGATATGTGTCGTGTAAAACCAGCAAAGGCAGTCCAATTTTCATTAAATTGATAGCCAGCTAACGCATCAAAAGTAATACGGTCAAACGTGATGTCGGCATTGGTCGCTGTTGCTGAATCAAAGTGATAAGCTAAATTGGCCTTGTAGCGAAAGCCGACTTCTTCATCGAGTTGGTTAGTTAGCGAACCGCCAAAAACAAGTAAACCACCTGCTTTTACTGTCGCGGTATCACCATTTTCGTAACGTAATCCACCGAGATCGTCACCACCGTAGGTTAAGCCAGCGTACACGCCAAACTTTAGGTCAGCTAATGCCGGTGTTGAGAACAAGCTTGCAGCAAGAGCGAAGCCGATTAATCTTTTCATATGCCATCCTTATGTTTTATATATTCCAGAAAAATCAGCCAGCACTGTAACAATCTTGTTATAAGAACGCGAGCATTATCACTTTAAAGAATATCTAGCTCATCCCAAATATCGTCAATTTTCTGTTTAACTTCTTCAGGCATTTCAATCGGCACACCCCATTCCCTGTCGGTTTCCCCTGGCCATTTATTGGTGGCATCCATACCCATTTTGGAGCCTAAACCTGATACTGGTGAAGCAAAGTCTAAGTAATCAATTGGCGTATTTTCAACGAAGGTAGTATCGCGGGCAGGATCCATCCGCGTGGTGATCGCCCAGATCACATCTTGCCAATCACGCGCATTGACATCGTCATCGCAGACAATCACAAACTTGGTATACATAAACTGGCGTAGGAAAGACCAAACACCCATCATTACGCGTTTAGCATGACCCGGATATTGTTTTTTCATAGTCACCACTGCGAGACGGTATGAACAACCTTCCGGTGGTAAGTAAAAGTCGACTATTTCAGGGAATTGCTTTTGTAAAATAGGCACAAACACTTCATTTAGCGCGACACCTAATACTGCAGGCTCATCCGGCGGACGTCCGGTATAGGTACTGTGATAAATTGGCTTTTTGCGATGAGTGATATGAGTCACGGTAAATACAGGGAAATCATCAACTTCGTTGTAATAACCGGTATGGTCGCCATAAGGCCCTTCTGGTGCCATTTCATCCGGTGCTATATAACCCTCAAGCACAATCTCTGCACTGGCTGGTACCTGTAAATCATTACTTATCGACTTAACCACTTCGGTATTATTACCACGCAATAACCCAGCAAACGCATACTCGGATAAGGTATCTGGTACTGGCGTAACGGCGCCTAAAATAGTGGCTGGATCTGCGCCAAGCGCTACCGAGACTGGGTAATTCTCGCCCGGATTGGCTTTTTTAAACTCTTGAAAATCTAAAGCGCCACCGCGATGTGACAACCAACGCATGATGACTTTGTTTTTACCTAAGACTTGTTGACGGTATATGCCGAGATTTTGTCGCTCTTTATTTGGCCCGCGGGTTACAGTTAAGCCCCAAGTGATTAATGGTGCGGCATCGCCCGGCCAACAATGTTGGATCGGCAACTTAGTTAAATCGACTTCTTCACCTTCCAGTACCACTTCCTGACACGGGGCTTTTTTGACTTGCTTGGGCGGCATATTTAACACCTGCTTATAAACAGGTAGTTTTTGCCAAGCGTCTTTTAAACCTTTAGGTGGTTCGGGTTCTTTCAATGTCGCTAGTAACTTACCGACTTCACGCAGTGACTCGACCGAGTTTTGCCCCATACCCATGGCGACTCGCTCAGGTGTGCCAAATAGATTAGCCAATACTGGCATATCAAAACCTTTCGGGTTTTCAAATAGCAAGGCAGGCCCGCCAGCGCGTAGGGTGCGATCGCTGATTTCTGTCATTTCCAAATAGGTATCAATCTCTTTAGTGATACGCTTGAGTTGGCCTTGTTTTTCAAGGCCAGCGATAAAATCGCGTAAGTCTTTATATTGCATGACAAATTCTTTTCAAAATAATTGCGCGCATTATACGCCGAAATATAGTCAAAGCGATCAGGTTTTAGGGGCAGGTTTCTAGTTCCAGACGAAACCTAAGTACTTACATCCATGTAAGTAAAGCCGTCAAAGCTACCGCGTCCTGCTCTCGCCCCTCGCTTAAAGCGCCTACTTTTGGTACCTGCATCCATGCAGGCAAGCTTCGAGACCCCATGAGCATATGCTCTACTATGTGATTGGGGCTGCCGCTCTAAATGGAAGAAAGTGGATTTAGGTAGTAGAACGACGCAGGAGCCACAGGTTTCCTGTTCCCGACGAAACCTAAGTACTTACATCCATGTAAGCAAAGTCGAGAGTAAGGGCTGACAATGAACCATAAGACTTGAGCGAGAAGACTATAAGTGTTTTTGATCTGAGCTTAGGTTATAACTTGCGCTTCTTGCCAAAAGGCATTGATTAATGGGTCAGATAGTTTCTTTTGTAAGCAACAGACACCCAAGGCAAAAGGATCGATCTTAACTTGGGTATTAAGCAATCTGACCTTATCCCGTACTGGACTATTTTCTATTACCACTTCGGGTGCAAAGCCTATGCCTAAGCCCAATGCCACCATAGAAACTATGGCTTCATTACCGGCCACTTTGGCATAAACATGCGGTTTAAATTGCATATGTTCAAACCACGTGTCGCTGCGGAATTTAGTTAGCCCTTGTTCGGCAACAATATAAGGTAAGTTAGGCCAGTCGATATCCGCTTGGTCAAGTTTGCCAGAAAGCTGACAACCTTTATCTGGGCCAATTAGCAAAATAGGTACACTATCAAAATCAGCAAAGGCAACATTGCTTGGTAAATTATCTGGCCGCGCTGAAATCGCAATATCGGCTTCGCCATTACTGACTTTATGAATAGCGGAGGCCGCGTCACCAGTAGCGAGGTTAATATCTATCTCCGGATGTTTAGCCGCTAAGCGATTAAGTATAGGTGGCAAATGCGAGTAGCTAGCCGTAACCGAGCAAAATACGGTGAGTTCACCAGTTAATTTGCGCTGGTCGGTTTGTGTATCTTGTTGAAACTGTAACCAAGCATCTAAAGTTTGATTGGCAAAGGTGCGATAGGCTCGCCCTTGTGGGGTGAGTTTTACCTTGCGGTTATCACGCTCAAACAGCGGTACCCCAGCTTCCAACTCAAGGCGCTGAATGGTGCGACTTAAAGTTGACGGGCTAACATGCATAGCCTCACTGGTTTTGCCAAAATGCAGGCTATCGGCGAGGTGTAAATATAACTGTAGAGATTTTAGTTCCATAGTTTTTTGTGGGTGAGGCTTTAGCCTTACGTTAGATGAACTAGCTTGCAGGTTCGTAAGCATAAATGCTCACCTACAACAAGTAGGCGAGCCTTTAGGCTTGCTTTTGTCGAGGCAAGCCTCGACCTACAAAAAACATTTCATAATGTGAAATACAGTCTTGCTAATATATCACTTAACGCAAAACTAAAGATAGTGTAGAGTGCCCAGCATCCCAAATTAGACTCAAATTTTTGTTTAATTTGGCTGAGTTTTTACAGAAAGATTTTATTACTGATCTGGCAGTGTGCGATATGTCGGATTAATTAACATTACTTTGATAGGAATTATCATGGGTCAAAATTATTTCAACACGCTTACTTTGCGTGAGCAGTTAGACCAATTAGGTCGTTGTCGTTTCATGGAACGTTCAGAGTTTGAAAACGGTTGTGAAGCACTTAAAGGTAAAAAAGTGGTTATCGTTGGTTGTGGTGCTCAAGGTTTAAACCAAGGTTTAAACATGCGCGACTCTGGCTTAGATATTTCTTACGCTTTACGTGGTGCGGCTATCGCTGAAAAACGTCAATCTTGGAAAAACGCAACTGACAACGGTTTCACTGTTGGTACATACGAAGAGTTAATCCCAGAAGCTGACTTAGTTTGTAACTTAACGCCAGACAAGCAACACACAGCTGTTGTTGGTGCGGTTATGCCTCTTATGAAGCAAGGCGCAACTTTAGCTTACTCTCACGGTTTCAACATCGTTGAAGAAGGCATGCAAATTCGTGAAGACATCACTGTTATCATGTGTGCACCTAAGTGTCCTGGTTCAGAAGTACGTGAAGAATATAAGCGTGGTTTCGGTGTTCCTACCCTTATCGCTGTTCACCCAGCAAACGACCCACAAGGTCACGGTTTAGAGTGGGCTAAAGCGTACGCTTCAGCTACTGGTGGTGACCGTGCTGGTGTTCTTGAGTCTTCTTTCGTTGCTGAAGTTAAGTCTGACCTTATGGGTGAGCAAACTATCCTTTGTGGTATGTTACAAACTGGCGCGATCTTAGGTTACGAGAAAATGATCGCTGAAGGTGCTGATCCAGCTTACGCTTCAAACCTAATCCAATACGGTTGGGAAACTATCACTGAAGCCCTTAAGTACGGCGGTATCACAGGTATGATGGATCGTCTATCTAACCCTGCTAAAATCGAATGTTTCGCTCTAGCTCAAGAATTAAAAGACATCTTACGTCCTTTATTCTACAAGCACATGGACGACATCATCACTGGTCACTTCTCTAAAACTATGATGGAAGACTGGGCAAATGGCGATGCAAACTTATTAAAATGGCGTGCAGAAACTGCTGAAACTGCTTTCGAGAAATCTTCATCTGAAGGCGTTGAGATCGACGAGCAAGAATACTTCGACAACAACATCTTATTCGTCGCTATGGTTAAGTCTGGCGTTGAATTAGCGTTCGAAGCAATGACTGAATCAGGTATCATCGATGAGTCAGCTTACTACGAGTCTCTACACGAAACTCCATTAATTGCTAACACTATCGCACGTAAGAAGTTATACGAGATGAACGTTGTTATCTCTGACACAGCTGAATACGGTTGTTACTTATTCGCTCACGCTGCGGTTCCACTTCTTAAAGATTTCGTTAACGATTTAGATCCAGCATTCATCGGTAAGTATGTTGCTCCTAAGTCTAACTCTGTTGACAATGCTTTATTAGTTAAAGTTAACGAAGAAATCCGTAACCACCCTGTTGAGTGGGTTGGTCAAGAGCTTCGTGGCTACATGACTGATATGAAAGCTATCGTTGATTCTTCAAAATAAGAATTAACCGCTTTATTGCTTTGAAGAGCCCAGCTATATGCTGGGCTTTTTTGTTTGCCCAGCGAAGCTGGCAAACCCGCTAGGTTGAAAGAAACCTAGATCACCCCGACTGAGGGGAAGATAATCCGAATCGCAAGGGCGTTATTGGCCAACGATAAGGTCTGAAGGAAGCGATAGGAAGTTAACAGTACGCAATGAAAATGAACCTGTTTCGGCAGTTTAGGTGGGTAAGTTTGCAAAATAGCACGAAGCCCGATACTCAGTCAGACCTAAACTGTGTTTGAGGGTGGCATTGTTAACAGGGCGTCAGTGCAGTAACTGGGGAAGCCTGGCATCTACTCCACTTATGTGTGGAAACATCAGTTCAAGAAGTGATTCGAGAATGATGTTGGTGTGAGGTGGCAGATGAACCCGTAGTAGTGATAAAGCCTCGGCCGATGAAAGCCAGTAATGGTGTGGAGGACAAAACCAAGGCGACCATTAGCGAAGAGTCTAATGGCATTTGTCAGTATCAAAAGTACGACAAATGGCGAAGGGGGGAAGTATTCTTTAAAGGTATCGAAAGCACAATTTTTTTTTTTGCAGAGGTTCATAAGCACCCTGACGAGGGTGGACACCGCAGACTGGAACACTAGGAATAGCGTATCTGGACTGACGGGTTGAATGTGGAGTAATGGTTAACCGCTCAGGCAGATTGCCGATAGGCTAGCACCCCTGAAGTTAACATGAAGCGTCAGCTCTGCAAGAAACAAAGTGACATTAGATACCGCAAGTCATAAGGCAATAGATGAAGGTATATTACAGTCTGTATAGTCGTATACTCAACGCAGATGCGTTATACAGCGCTTTCAAAAAAGTGAATAAAAGCAAAGGCGCGGCCGGAATAGATAGGCAGAGCCTGAGTGATTATGCATCTGATTTGGATAATAACCTGAATACGTTGCTAATCGAACTGCAAACGAAAACCTACCAGCCACTACCAGTCAAACGGGTAGAAATCCCGAAAGACGATGGAGGGATCAGGCTGTTAGGTATCCCCGCAGTGAGAGACCGTATAGTCCAGCAAGCATTAAAACACGTGCTTCAACCGATTTTCGACCCTGAATTTCATCCATCGAGTTATGGATACAGGCCGAAAAGAAGTTGCCATGATGCTATCAGCAAAGCGACGCTCTTTATCAGAGAGTACCGTCGTCAATGGGTAGTGGATATGGATTTGTCTAAATGCTTTGACCGACTCAATCATGAGTTGATATTAGCAGGCGTTAAACGCAGAGTGACAGATGGCAGTATTTTAAGGTTGATAAAGCAATTTCTAGACAGTGGCGTGATGATTGGTGACTTCTGGGAAGCGAGTGAAGAAGGCAGCCCGCAAGGCGGAGTGATAAGCCCGTTACTGGCGAACATCTACCTAGACGCATTTGACCAAGAAATGAAACGGCGAGGTCACAGGATAGTGAGATATGCCGATGATATTTTGATTTTATGCAATAGTCAGGCAGGGGCGAAGAACGCCTTACTCAAAGCGACCTTGATACTAGAAAAGGAACTGAAATTGACCGTTAATAGAACGAAAACGCACATTGCGCACAGTGGTGATGGTGTTAAGTTTTTAGGTGTTGAAATCGGTAGCCAATATACACGGATACAAGATAAGAAACTCAAACGGTTCAAAAGCAAAGTCAAAGAGATCACCAAACGTAATCAAGGACGGAATATTGAGAGTGTGATTAAGGAATTAAATCCAGTGGTGAGAGGCTTTGTAAACTATTTCAGAATTGCGAACTGCAAAAGGGAATTTGATAAGCTAGCAGGATGGATAAGAAGAAGGTTAAGAGCGATCCAATTGAAACAATGGAAACGGCCAGCGAAGTTACACAGGCGACTTAAGCAATTGAAGTATAAACCGCCATTTAAGTTCATCAAGATGAACTCGTGGCGCAATTCAGCGAGCCCATTGTCGAGCTTTGCGATGCCGAATAGTTGGTTCACAGAACTTGGCTTATTTAATCCTTCGGAAGTTAAAACGGGATGGCTTGTCTTAACCGACAAGATATGAAGAATACATGAGCCGTATACGAGGCCCGTACGTACGGTTCTGTGAGAGGGCTGAGGTGTAAACCTCACCCTACTCGATATGCCTGCTTTTTGTGTACTTTTGTAAAAACCAACAATTCCATAAATAAATTGAAACAAAACCTGACCTCATAACAATTTAGTTAGTAACGGGCTGGCTATGCCTTTTTAAAATAACAATTTTTAGCCAGCTTAAATTTTGTTACGGAGGTTTTGTGCGCTTACTTTCTCTTATTAAACCGGTTTGGTTGCTGAGCTTAATGGCTGGTATTTTGTTGGCTGCGGCTGCTATGTTGCCATTTGATGGTCAGCCCGGTGATGGATTGGCTCGTTTTGTTGGGCGTTTCCATGTTTTGCTGCTGCATTTCCCTGTAACTCTACTTTTACTCGCGCCGTTACTGTCTTTGGCCTCGCGTTTTAATTTTCTACCTAATGCTAAACCTTTTGTGCGCTTAGTTTGGTGGTTGGGTTCTATCGCCGCTTTTTTTACGGTTGGCATGGGCATGCTGTTAGCAGCTAATGAAGGGTACGCGTTAAACGAAGTGCGCGAGCATATGCTTGGCGGTATTTGTGTTGCATTGTTGGCATTTATTGCCACAGCTTTGTATGAGAAAAATAGCCAGTCTAAGCAAGATAAAATCAGACAAAACCAAGTTACACCCAACAAGGTTTGGTTTAACACTATTTATGGTTCGGTTAGTTCTGCTTTAGTTGTCGCTATTTTTATTGCCGCGCATGCTGGCGGTAATTTGGTGCATGGTGACACTTACCTAACACGCTTTGCTCCCGAACCCTTTGGTACTTGGTTGCGGCCTGAACAGGACGGATCGGCACTACAAGCAAGTCAATTAGCGCAAATTGACGATGCGCATTTTAATCAGAAAGTTCGCCCTTTGTTGGATAAATATTGTTTTGGTTGCCATGGTGCTGATACGCAAAAAGGCGGCATTCAACTCGATAATTTAAGCCCAGACTTTGTTAATAGCCATGATGCGCCGAACTGGCATGCCGCGCTAGATATGATCAACACAGGTGAAATGCCACCCAAGAAAAAGCAGCAACCGAGTGATGCAGAGCGGCGTATTTTAGTTGATTGGCTAACCGAAGGTATTTTGCTTGCTAAAGAAGCGAAGAAGGGCGAAAGCAAGCAAGTTATTCGTCGCTTAACTAAACAACAATACTCTAATACTTTGCAAGATTTGTTGGGTATCAATGTCGATTTTGCTGATCTGTTGCCAGATGATCCTTTATCGCATATGGGTTTTAGCAACAGTGGTGAATTACTCCAAAGTTCGACTCTGCACTTAGAAACGTTCGAACAAATCGCTAGAAATGCTTTAGACAAGGCGATCGACCCTGAACAAAAGCCCAAAGTGCATCATTACCGTATGGTGTTCGGCAAAGACCAAGGTATCGGCGAGCCGCATAGTTTATCGCGCGGCTATATGGATGTTCCGGTATCGACAAATGATTTTTACGTTGAAGTATTAAAGCAAGATGACGCGGAAGCTGCGTCTACGCCAGATGCGATTAAAAATGTGAAAAAGTATTTTAGCGCCAGCATGCGTGGCTCTTATGCGCAGCATTTTAAAACACAACAACAGGGTATTGATCTGTATTCGGCGACCCCGCATGTTGAGATTGTTAAATCGGGTAAGTATGGCACTTGGAATACGCCGTCGCCTAACTTATCCATGCAAATAAAGGATCATTATCCGCTCAGCGGTGATTTTATGATGCGGGTTAAAGCTAGCAAAGCGAATGCTTTTTCGGTGACATTGTCGGGTGTTGCGGCCACTCAAGCGATTCCACCTGCTATAACACTGGATAAGCACGGGCAACCTAAATTAGCTAACTCGGTTAATTTTGCGGCGCAAGTTAAAGCCAATTTCGCGGTTGAAGGTTTTAGTTTAGATAAACACAATCCGGAACTAGCCCGTCCAGAAAAGGGTAATGGGGTTAAAACCATTCAATTGCCGCTTAAATTGGCGCAAAGTCGTACACCGAATTTTTATCAAATAGATATGGTGCATGAAGGCGCGACTCAACCAAGCGAGTTTGAAGTCAGCCTTAATTATAAACACAGATTTAAGGTCAAATTACCAGCTGCTGCTAAAGCTCAGCAAGGCAAGCTAATGGTGTCGTCATTGGGTGTGGCATACATAGGTGGCCGTAATCATACCGTGGTGGTTAAAGGCACAGATAAAATCCCAGCGTTTACTGATGTTGTATTGACTAAGGTAGATGCAGATTCGGCTGTAGCTAAGCAAATGCCCCTAAAAACGGTTAACCATAAAATAGCACAAAACAATCAGCCTATTTTGATGCCTTACGTTGGTACGCGTACCGATGATGGGGTGGACTACAAGCACTTTGCACAAGGTCAAGTGGTTAAAGGTGAGGTTGGCGATAGCCAAGTTTATGAGTTTAAAGGCCGCTTAGAAAATCTACCCATTCCACCGCATGGCACTTTAGGTGACAACATTACTAGTAGTAGCCTTAAGCTTGGCGTTTGGAATGACGACAAGGTTAAAACCCAGCAGCAAAAAGGCTCAGTGATTAATGTGGAATATATTGAGTTTGAAGCGCCGTATTTTGAATCTTGGCCGACGGCCAGTCATCAGCAAATATTTATTGATTCTAATCTTGAACAGGGAAGCCAAGCGTATGCAGAACAAGTTATTCATGCCTTTGCTAATCGCGCATTTCGCCGTTCAGTAACCAAAGACGAATTGGCGCCTTACTTGGGTTTCTACCAAGAAATAGCTTCAGAATTCCCTCGTTTTGAAGATGGCGTAAAAGAAGCCTTGGTTGCCATATTATGCTCGCCAAACTTCTTATACTTGGCTGAACCCAACATAGAATCGCAACTAGCCGATACAACAACAGAAATGCCGAGTGCGGTTTCGCAATTCGCCGAGTTATTCGGTTTTAGTCAAGCGCAAGCGAGCAGTTCAAGCAATTCAAACAGTCAAGCGATTAGTGAATATGCGCTGGCCAGCCGCTTGTCTTACTTTATATGGAACTCCGCGCCAGATGCGGAATTATTGAAATTAGCCAGCCAAGGTGAATTACGTCAGCAATTGCCACAACAGCTAGCGCGCATGGTTGGCGAGTCAGATAAGTTAAATCGCTTTGTGAGTGTGTTTGCCAAGGAATGGCTGCGTTTAGACCGCCAGCAAATGATGACAGTTGATGCTGAAACCTTCCCTGACTACACGCGTTTTGTGAAGCAAGATATGGCTCAGGAGACGGTGCAATTTATTCAAACCCTTATTCAGCAAGACTTAACTGGCTTGAACTTAATTGAATCGGACTTTGCCGTACTTAATCAAAATCTAGCTGAGTTTTATGGCATTGAAGGGGTTAAAGGCAATACATTCCGCCAAGTGCAATTAGATGACTCACAACCGCGTGGTGGTTTATTAGCGCAAGGTGCGTTTTTAACCGGTCATGGCGATGGTGTGCATAGCCATCCAGTTAAACGCGCAGTGTGGTTAAAGTCGAAAATATTGGGTGACGAGCCTCCACCACCGCCGCCCAATGTACCTGAGTTGGATCCTGAAACCCCAGGTTTTGAAAAACTAACATTGAAACAGCAGCTTGAGTTACACAGAGATAAAGATTCGTGTCGAGATTGCCACGCCAAGATAGATCCTTACGGTATCGTGTTTGAAAACTATGATGCAGTGGGCCGTTATCGCGCTGAATACAAAGGTGCGCCGGTCGATTCGCTATCAGTGTTGCCAGACGGTGCCGAAGTGGCCGGTTTACAAGAGATAAAAGCGTATTTGCTCAATGAGCAGGCTGATAAGGTGATGTTGTCTTTGACCAAGCACCTGTTTGCCTATGCATTAGGTAAAGATGTGAGCTTTCATGATGATGCCGAATTAGCAGCTATTTTAGCCGCCGCTAAAGATGAAAATTATCGTATGCAAAGCTTGTTATTGGCGATAGTGACAAGCCCTTCGTTTAACCAGTCTTAGCCAACAAAAGGAGAATTATAATGAAATCGGTTCGACCATTTAGACTTAATCGTCGCAGTTTTATTCGCGGTGTCGGTGTTGCCGCCTGTTTGCCTTATTTAGAATGTATGGCTAGTTCTGGTTCGATTACACAACCCGGACAAAGGCTAACAGCACCTAAGCGTATGGCTTATGTATATGTACCCAACGGCGTTGGCTTACCTGGCTTAGATTCACAGTACAAGCAATGGCATTGGTTTCCCGAAGGCGAAGGCAAAGATTATCAATTTACCAATGTGTTAAGTTCACTAGAAAAACATCGCCAAGATATTTCGATTATTGGTGGCCTAAGCCATCCAAAATCACGCAAACTGCTAGGCCATATTGCCGGTGATACTTGGCTAACCGGCGGCGATGTGCGTGGCGATTATAAGAATACCATCTCGGTTGATCAATTTGCTGCCCATGTGAAGAAAGATAACACGCGCTACCCTTCATTAATTTTATCGGCTGACGGTGGGGTTGGTTTTAAATCTCGCGCATCGACTTTATCGTTTGACAGTCGTGGTCAAGCCTTACCATCAGAGCATAGTCATCGCCAGATCTTTGAGCGCTATTTCTCGGTTAATGGCCAAGGTGCTAGCCAAGAACGTAAGCAAAGTTTGCATCGTAAACGTAAGATCGTCGACCTGATTTTAGAAGACTCAAAGCGTTTGCAACAAAAACTAGGCGCAAACGATAAACTAAAAATCGACGAGCATTTAGCCTCACTCAATAGTTTAGAAGAACAAATTCAACGTAACGAAGCTTGGTTAGATATTCCGCTAAAAGACTTTAACGCTGATCAGTTGGATTTAATGGTGGATGCTAAGGTTGATCCGCAAGCTTATATTCGTTCAATGTTTGACCTAATGGTACTGGCCTTTCAACTCGATTTAACTGAAGTGATTAGCTACATGATTTCGCGTGAAGACGGTATGGGCTTTGGTGAAGCTTACCCCAAACTGGCATTGGGCATTAAAAAAGGCCATCACAAGATTAGTCATGACAAGTCGGATGGCCATTGGGTTAAGTGGGGACAATACGACCAATGGTTAGCCAGCCAGTTTGCTTATTTCATTGACCGCATGAAAAACACTGAGGACGAATTCGGCTCGTTGTTAGATAACACGCAAATTCTCTATGGCAGCTGTTGTAGTACCACGCACAATGCGCGTAATTATCCGTTGATATTAGCCGGCGGTAAAAATATGGGATTACAACACGGAAGTTATGTAAAGTTTACTGATAAAACACCATTATCAAATTTATTTGTTAATATGTTGCAATCTGCTGATGTGCCAACCCATAAATTCGCCGACAGCAGTGAAGATATGAGCGGTATGGAGCGCTTATTTAAGGCTTAAGATAATAATCGAATTACCTTCAGACTGAGCGCGAAGCAGTCGAAGTCTTGATACTCATCCAAATTCTATAGCTTCGACAAGCTCAGCTTGAAGATTTTAAATACTTTGGGATGAGATTTTTCGCAACACAACAATTTCAATAACTAGAGAATAACAATGCAAACAGATGCAACACTACAACAAGATGAAGAGTCAACAACGTCTATAGAGACGACCCGCAGTTCAGCTAAAAAAACACCTATTATTCAACCTGGCCTACTGGTGCCATTTGCTTTAATTACAGCTTGTTTTGCCTTATGGGGGGCAGCTAACAATATGACTGATTTGCTAGTACCTGCCTTCCAAAAGGTACTAAGTATGACGCAGTTACAGTCATCATTTATTCAGTCTGCATTTTATGGCGCTTATTTTGTCATGGCACTACCAGCGGCTTTCTTAATTCAAAAGTTTAGCTACAAGAAAGGTGTTTTAACCGGTTTAAGCATTTATGCGCTAGGTGCTTTGCTATGTTATCCCGCTAGCCAAGTAATGAGTTTTGAAATGTTCTTACTGGCATTCTATGTATTTGCTTCAGGTTGTGCGATTTTAGAAACCGTAGCGGCACCTTATATTATGTCGATGGGGCCAGAGGAAACCGGCACGCAACGGATTAACTTGGCACAAGCCTTTAACCCAATTGGCGTATTAATGGGCGTATTCTTAGGTAAAGAGGTTATCCTAAAAGGCTTAAATTCGGCAACCAGCAATTATTGGTGAAGCTGTATATGCAAGCACTGATGGCCTTTTTACTGTTATTTTGCCAAGTTAAGCCATCTTAGATTGGTGGGACCCATTTAATCTCTATGCTTCGCGCAGGGGTGAACCTATGCTTCAGCATCCTTTATTCACAATTTCTCTACTTAAGGTCGATAATAAGCTTCCTCTGTAATTTCATGGTCTGTGAGTAGATGAGTCATTAAATCTGCCCATGAATCAAACAAAACATACCGGATTGTGACTCTGAAGTTTTCCCATAAAAAACGCTTTGAACCGTACTCTTGCCGACACTGTTGGTACGCTCCATCTGTCAATTCAAAGATTTGATGGTAGAAAAAGGCAAGCAAGGTCAGTAGGTACATGTTGTAACTTAAATTCTCGTGGCCATGACCGTAGTTATGTTCAACTTCATACCCTTGGTTTTTAAGGCTGTTGAAGCATTCGTTTTCTATTTTCCATCGACAGCGCCCTGCTTTCGCCAACGCAATCACATTGTCTTTATTTATCTCAATGTCACTGACCCAGCTACCAAGATATGTCTGTTTACCCTTTTTGATTTGCCGATATTCTAGATAATTGACATGGATACTCTTTTCGCCACCATGAAGTGGCACATCATTTTGCCAACTAAATTGGTGAGTCACGTCTTTTTCATCTGTGTATGACTGACTAGATAGTGACTCATAAGCCGCTAACCAGTCATACAGGTACTTATGGTCATCTTTCTTTGCCATAAATAGAAAGCTAAACCCTTCTGCCAATGTCGATTCGATTAAGGGTTGTTTCGACATTAAACCGTCACCGCAAATAATAAAGGATTGACGAGGGTGAGCTTTTTTCAGCCTTTTTACAAAGCGCTTAGCCGCATTCATTTCACAGTCTTGTTTTTTCGCACCGTCTGTATTTTTTATGGCTTCAGGCATAACCGGAATAACCTGTCGCTGACTTGGATGCATAATGGCACCTTGTAATACCGCATGGTTATAGGTGATTTCGCCATTACGATGTTGCTTCGTTAGGCAGCCGTCACAGTGGACACTTTTGGAGCTGTGGTATTGAGTTCCATCAATGGCACAAAGGAGTTTACCAGGTAGCACTTCAAAGCTTTGTAAGTGATGATGACGTCTAAGTCGTTCAAAGTAATCTTTAAAAACCGGTGCAAAGCATTCACTGTCTATGGTATCCAGAATGTCTTTCATCTGGTTGTCTTTGGGCGTCTCTTTGATACGAAATAGGGTATTTAAATTACTTCGTTGATACTTTCTCTCTAGTCTTTTTTGGAATTGAACCAGCGAAGGGTCTTGAAAATACATACAAGCAAACGCACTCATGACTGTATCGTGAAGGGTGTACGTGCACTTGCCTTGTTGACGAGGATCATCAAAACTTTCAATATGCGATGACATGGCTTTTCGCAACGCATCGAAACTAAGGTGCTTTTTACTTTTCGTTAAAGAATTCAAAATTATGCAAGCCAATTAATTATGGTATTAGCATGCAACACTTAAATCATTTTGTCTGTGATCTTTTTCCACACTTGTTGTGATCGATTGACCTATCTCGACAAATTTAGCGCGAAAACTTTATTTTTTAGTCCCTTGTAAACCTTGAATTCCTTGGCGTTGTGTATTTACCAATAATTGCTGTTCGGCAACCGAAGCTGAACGTGCCAGTATGGCTGCTGACCAGTTGGCCGCCATTCAAGGTCAAGAATTAGGTAATGTTGTCACCGCCTATCTGATTGTCGCTTTAGTGGCTTTAGGTTTAGCGGCTTTAATTTTGTTTACTAAATTCCCTGCAGGTAAGTCGAGCGATAATTTTGGTGAATTAAAGCAAGCCTTTGGTCGCTTAAAGCAAAACGCTAACTGGAAGTTTGCCGTGGTCGCGCAATTTTTCTATGTCGGCTGTCAGATCGGTGTTTGGACTTACGCTATAAAGTACATTATGGACAACCACGCGGGTGTAACGACCGAAGCACAAGCCGGTGACTATGTGTTCTATGGCTTATGTGTATATGCCGCTTTTCGTTTTATCTGTACTGGCTTAATGAGCTTTGTTAGCCCAAGCAAATTATTGTCTATTATGGCAATTATTGCGATAGCCCTTATTTCGACTGCTATTTTTATTGGTGGTGAAATCGGGACTTATGCATTACTCGGCAGTTTTACTTGTATGTCACTTATGTTCCCGACTATTTACGGCTTAGGTTTAACCGGCGTTGGCGAAGATCGTAAATTAGGTGGCTCATTTATTATTATGGCTATTCTTGGCGGTGCGATATTGGTGCCTTTACAAGGTTGGGTGATTGACGTTACCGGCAGTGTAAACGTGAGTTATTTAATTCCGTTGACTTGTTTTAGCATAGTACTAGGCTTTAGCTTATTCTCACGTAAGTATTTAAAGCAGTAATACACCTAGTTAAAGATATATAGGGTATATGTGAAGTTAATAGACTTCACACTGAGCTTGTCGAAGTGTTTATATTCTCAAATATATAGAGGCTTCGACAGCTTCGCGCTCAGCCTGAAGTATTTGTGCTTACATAGTAATTTTAATATTTCATAGATTATTGAATTTTAAGTTTTAAATGGATAAACAACACGCACTATTCGCCGCCTTTATTCGCCAATATCAAGCTGGTTTGCGAGCGTTTGTGCGTGGCTTAGGCGTGCAAAGCCATGCGGTTGATGATATCGCCCAAGAAGCCTTTTTAGTGGCTTATCGCCAACTCGATAAATTTGATCAAGATTTAGATTTTGGTAATTGGCTGCGCGGCATTGCGCGTAACATTGTACGGAATGAACTACGTAAAAATGCCCGGCAAAACCGCATAATGGATGAAAGCTTAAGCCACTTTCTGATCAACGAATTTGAGCTTAACTACGAGCCATCGGATTACGATGGCGACGAAGTTAAAGCCTTAACCGAATGTATAAGCGGCCTACCCGATAAGAGCCGCAGTTTGATCGTCAAAAAATACTCAGAAGAACAAAATACTCAAGCATTATCAGAACAATTTAATATGACGGCTACAGCTATACGATTAGCGCTAATGCGCATTCGTAACAAGCTTAAAGCCTGTGTTGATTATAGGTTAGGTTATGAGTAGTAATAACGACAGCCAAAAACGTTTTGATGAACTCCTGTGTTTAGTGGTGGAAGAGCAAGCCACCACTGAGCAAATAACTGAGTTGTTAGATATCGCCGAGCATGATGCTGAACTTAAGCACAAGTTAAAAGCGCAACTCGAAATTGACTTTTTACTCAGTCAAGTTGAACAGACTGAGCAAAAAGCTAATGTATTTGTCGACGCGGTGTTGCAAGCTTCAGCATCGGAATCCCAAATTAAAGACTTTGAAAAACAAGTGATTGGCGCGATCCAAGCAGAAGCTGATGCCGCCAAGCAACAAGCGCTAAGACAAGAGCAACAAAATCAAACGCCAATCGACAATAAAGTCGTATATCTACCTTGGGCCATATCGGGCTTTAGTATGGCTGCTTGTGTGCTTCTGTCGGTATTGTTTTTCTTTTATGGTGGCCGGCCAATTACGGTAGCACCCATGGCGCAAGTGCCCGTTGTCGAGGTTGAAGATAACGGTGTCGCCGTTGTGGTTAACACAGTGGCGAATAAACGAGACTACCGCATAGGTCAAACCATATCACCGGGTAAACTCAAAATTGAGCAAGGCTTTATGGAATTGGAATTCTATAATGGCGCGCAACTGAAAATTGCAGGCCCTGCTGAGCTTGAAGTGATTAGCGCACAGCGCGTGAAGTTACTTAGCGGTAAAGTGATGACAGATGTACCGCATGTGGCCATTGGTTTTACCATTGATACGCCCAACTCTGAAGTGGTCGATTTAGGCACGGCGATTGGTGTATCAGTCGATGAAAATGGTCAATCGCAAGTTCACGTTTTTGATGGCTTAATTGAAGCGGTTGATAAAGACGGTAATAAGCAACAGATTGCTAAAGGTGAAGCTTTAAATATAGATGCCCCAAAAATGAGCGAGTGGCAGCAAACTAAAGCCAAAGCCGGACAATTTTCAGAGTTTTCTGAAATTGCCGATCTCACAGTGTTTGCGATTGATCAAAAGCATCAGCGCTGGTTAGAAATGCGAGACTTGATTATTCAAGAGCCAAGTTTGGTGGCCTATTACGATTTTGAAAAAGACAGCAGTAAACCCAGAATTTTAAAAAATGTCGCCAATACCAGTGAAGAGTTTAATGGTGCTATTGTCGGAGCAAAATGGGCTGCAGGGCCTTGGCCAGGCAAATCGTCACTGGATTTTAAACGTTCAAGTGACAGAGTGCGGGTTGATATTGATGGACGCTTTGATGAATTTACCCTAGCGGCTTGGGTGAAAATTGATAGTCTTGATCGCACCTTTAGCGCTTTGTTGTTAACCGATGGTTATCGCCCCGGTGATATGCATTGGCAGTTAGGCCAGTTTGGTCAATCGCGCCATGGTTTAATTGTACTCGGATTGGCGGCTACGCTGGAACAGAAAGGGGCTTATAAAGGGCGTAACTATAATTACGCCCCATTTTTCTCGGTTGCTGATTCCGGTACTTGGTATCACTTAGCAACATCGGTCAGCCAAAACAGCAAAGAGGTAAAAACCTACATTAACGGTGAACTCGTTAAACGTCAGCCACTGCTTTATTTTTCTGATTTTTGGCGTATCGAGAAAGCTAATATAGCCAACTGGAATAGCAAAAAAAACGCCAACCCATTGCGTAACTTAAATGGTAGTATGGCTGAAATGATGATTTTCTCGCGTGCCTTAGGTGATGATGAAGTGGCACAGATAGCGTTGAAGGATTAACCTCTAATGTTTTGGAAAATATTGGGCTTTATTCTTTAGACCAACCTTGGGTAAATAAATGTCTCAACAAAACGCTATCAAATCTTGGGATGGTAAGTCCAAAGACGATATTCAAGCCATATTTGCTGAATACTCTGCCCAAGACGACTTTATCTATTCATTAATTTGTGGTTTAACAGAGCCTGAAATTCAAGATGGCGCTTCGTGGTTGCTTAAACATTTTCTTGAAGCGAAAAAGAAGCCAAAGAACAACCATTTAAACCCAGCGCAAACTCAGCAAGTTTTATCTACTTTACACCAGCTAAATACTTGGCCATCACAGCTGCATATATTGCAATGCTTACCCTATCTGACATTAGATAAAAACAGCAAACAATCACTAGCAGCCTTTATTCGTTTGACCATGCAAAGCGACAATAAAATGGTGCGCGCGTGGGCGTATAATGGTTTTTATCTACTAGCACAAACATTTACTGAGTACCAAACTGAAATGCATGACTGCTTAACCTTAGCGCTTAACGATAAAGACGAAGCCGCGTCGGTTAAGGCTAGGATCCGTAAACTCGTTTAAACTTGCCTAATTGATTAGCAAACGATAGGCTAAGCGTAATCACTCAGTAAATGGAATTTTATTATGCGGACGTTAGTTTTTGTCTTATTTGCTTCCACACTAATGATGCCCAACGCACACGCCAACAGCTTTCGTTCAGGAGTATTAGAAGGCTTCAAAGAAAAGTGTTTAGCCCGTTATAAAAATAAAGACATTGATGAAAATAAAGCCATAGAGATTTGCCAATGCGAAACTAAAGTACTGGATGACAACAATAGTTCTTGGGATTTTATCGTTCTAGGGGTTAAATCCGCGATAGGCTCCGATGTTAAAAATACGGAAAAGGCGAAAGCAATACGCAAAGATATGGCGAAGTGTCGCCAACCGAAAAACAAAAAGACCGAACCTCAAGCACCAAAAAAAGATGAGCGAGTTTAACCTTAGTAAATGCTCGCTAGATGGTGGTTTAGCCGACATTGAGCAGACGTGTTTAAGAAAGTTTTATTAAAGTGCCCGTTTTGTATAAAAAATAAACACAAACAGCTATTTGTTAAATGATTTTCTAACCTAGTTCATTGCAGGATAGTTGTTGTTAGTTTTCCAATACAAATTTGATCAACTTATTCAGAATTCGATTATTCGGGAATTTATAAATGTCGATAACTTCGCCTAAAGTACGAGAAATTGAATTGATAAAAATGGAAAAATCGCCGTCTGATCTGATCAATGTCAGGTGAATGAAAAGGTGCGGACGATAATTGACCTTTGCAAAGTAGGTTGCCCAGAGCGCAGCGAATCGCAACACGACCATGTTGCAGGATTAAGCCAATCAAATAGACATTACTTTTGTGGGCGAGCATTTATGCTTGCAGAGCCTGCAAACCTACGCGGGTAAAAGAGCAAGGCAACCAAAAGTAGGGGTTGGTAAGCCAAATCTTGCCTACAATAAAAGACTGCTTTGAGCACAAAAGCGGACATAAACAGATTTGGAAAAATTACCCGTAGGTTGCCCTGAGCGCAGCGAATCGCAACACGAGCATGCTGCAGGTTAAAACCAATTTAATAGACATTACATTATTGGGTTCTCAACAAGAACGGTGCGGTTCGTTATACTCACAGCCGCCGTCTCAAAACAATTCGCAAAAACACAGAACAAACCAATGAGGCATTGGCTTTAGAAACCAATGCCTCATTCGTAAAGGGCTGTAAGTCTATTTTTCTATTTTAGGCTGAAAAACAGCCAAGTTTTAGACTTACTTATCGGCCTTTGGTGAACCCATCCAAGCTCGGCCTAAAGCACGCATCGCTTTGCCTATTTCGTTAATTGGCTCAACTAAATCTGTGCCATTACCACTAAGGTTTTTCTGAATATCACCTAAGGTTTGTGCCACGGCAGCGAGTTGATTAGCCATTTGCTGCTTAGGATCGGATTCATCACCTAAAGCTTGTTTACGGTTATAGCGGCTACAAATTAATTGCCAACGTTCCTGTTCGGTTTCGCTCATTTGTCCGCGTAACTGCGCTAGCTTTAATAGGTTTTCCTCCGCGCCCGAGGTTAGGGTTTGCGCCTCACCAACATAGTGATCACCAATTAAACGCATCAGTTCGTCATGGTTCATTACCGACGAGACTTTTTCCGCCATCTTGTTCATATTTCGGTATGAACCTTGAAGCTTAAATGGCGGCTCGGTGCGGTACTCTTCCGCGGTAGCGGCTGACTCAATATATTGCAGGTTAACTTTCAAGATCACTTCCTGAATGGCTAGCATATGTTTAAGGACAGAAACTATCTCGTTTACTTCGGCACCACTGTAATCATGGCTTAAGTCGGTGCTGGCGATTTCCGCACCTTGTGCCATATCGACAAACTTATATACGTCATCCATATCGCGTAGCGCTAATGGCGCTAGCACAGGATTCGAGGTTAAGCTGTTTTCGATATAACTCAGGGCGAACTGCTTTTCTTTACCGCCCAATACGTCACCTAAGTTGTAGATATCGGCACGGTTGGCAAGCATGTCCGGTACTTTAAATACGTCACCCGATTCTGTGTATGGGTTACCCGCCATACAAACACAGAACTTCTTGCCACGCATATCATAGGTTTTGCTTTGGCCTTGCCAAATACCTTCAATACGGCGCGTACCGTCACACAGCGAGATAAACTTCTGCAAAAACTCTGGGTGAGTATGCTGAATATCATCTAAATACAGCATGACATTGCTACCCATCTCTAAGCCTAGGTTAAGTTTTTCTAGCTCTTGGGCGGCAGTCGCATTTGGTGCTTGGTTTGGATCCAGTGAGGTGACATCATGACCTAACGACGGGCAGTTTATTTTCATAAACACCAAACCAAGGCGATTAGCCACATATTCCATTAAGGTAGTTTTACCGTAACCTGGCGGTGAAATAAGTAACAACAAGCCCATTAAATCGGTACGTTTGTTATCACCTACTGTACCCATCTGCTTGGCGAGGTTGTCGCCAATAATATGCAAATAGACATCGTTGATAAGCTTGTTACGCACGAACGAACTAAGCGGATTGGCTTTAAAGGCTTCTAACTGCAGTTCAGAACGATAGCGTTCGACCAACTCGTGTCTTAGCTCATGATAGCGATTAAAGTTAGCAACGTCTTGCAGACTAAATTCGGCTAAGCGTTGGCTAAATTCATCCAGAGTTAGTGCTAAGGTGCCGCTTTCAACTCGCTTATGATCACTTAATAAGCCTTGTACCTGAGCATCAAGTTGTACCTGAGTCACGGTTCGTGGCAGTGATTGGCAGATCAAGATAGCCGCCGCTTCGGTCAAATAATGTTGGCTCGCAGCCGAACCTTCAGTTTCGCTAGTTGCTTGTTTTGTGACAAAAGCGCTGAGCCAAGACAAACATAACTGCCATTGTTCTTTAAGACCACTAATGCTGTTTGCTGTCGTTTGAACTTTTTTCGACTTTAAACGGGTTTGTTCTATTAACTCGGCAAACTGAGTCATGGCAGTGACATAGTCTTTGTGATGACCGATCTGCTGCAAATATTCAACAAACTGATTAGCCAGTTGCTGACCGGCTTGGCTTTGCTCAAGGTTTAATTCAGGCTTAGCTAGCTCTAAACTAAGGTAATTAGCGGCATCTAAACACAGCTTTTTGTTTAAGCTGCTGTCATCGGCTAAACCGAAGGCCAAGCTAAAGGCTTGCAAGGCGCTGTTTAGCTCTGAAATTAACTGTTCAAAACCTTGGCGACTGCCAAGCGATTCTGCCAACAATGCGGCGCTTTGTGCGTGACGTTGCCAAATAGTTTGCTTGGCTTGTACTTGTGCATCGAATTGCAAAAATAGTGCGGCTAAGGCTCGACAATCGGCATTAAAGCGCAATAGGCCTGCTTGCTGGTGAATCGGTAATAACGCAGATAAGATCTTCACCGCATCATTGTCATGAATACCTTTTTCGTAACCTTCTTGGTAACGCGGCGCGATAAATTTACGTACCACATCGACCAATTTATCTTGCTCAGCAACCCAGCCGTACAAGTCTTTTAAGCAGTAACCATGTACTTGCTGTTCGGCATCTTGAATGATTTGATAAGCCAAATACTCGGCGCGACAGACTTTGTCGTTTTCCGATACCAGATTTTGCTGCCAGTACGGCTTTAGTTCTGTAATTTCTGGTTCGTTAACCGCTTCAAAATAGTCAGTACCCGTTAGATGCTTAACCATTTTGCCTTCACGCGGTAATAAGGTGAGATCCAAGACTTGTGAGTTTACACTAAACTTGTGCTTACCTAGCTTGATCACCGAACCGCCATCTTCAAAGATATCTTGCTTATCGCGCAGGCTACGAATGGCTTGTTCTTTGGCGGCTTTTACCTTGGCTTCAATATCGTCAGCTTTAACTTGATCATCTAAATCACGTAGTTGCTGAGTCAGTTCACCGAGTTTAAGCACCATAGGATCAGAGGCAAAATAGGTATTTAACTGATCGGTATCTTGGAAACTGCTAGCACGACGGTTAACCCCGCTGATAATCCGCTCGGCGGCACTTTGCAGGTTTTGAGCGCGACGCTGACGTTCTTCCAATAAGGTTTGTTTACGACTTTCAAACGCGTCGTGTAACTCTTCACGCTTGGTTAGAATATCGGATAAGAACTGATCGTACTCACTGAATTTAGATTCTAGTTCTTCTAATTGCACTAACAGGCGAGATAGCTGTTCGTCGGCCTTTTCTGGCGTATCCGCCATGGCTAACGCACTATTAATGCTTTGTCCGAACAAACGGAATTGTGCGGCAAACTCAGCAACAGCTTCGCCTGAACCCAAGTCTTTTTGACGATTACGGCCAAGCGCTTTAACTTGGTTAAGCTGGGCGTAGATCTCGGATATATCATCTAAGATCTGGGTGCGTACCGTGGCATCTTCGACTTTTAAGGTATTAAGGATCTCGGTTAATAGATCTAAGCCTGCGGATAATTCAGCTAGCTTGTCGTTAAGTGGTTTCAGTTCTACCACTAATTCGACGTGTTCTATTTTGTCTTTTAGTTCGCTGATCTGCGTATCGTATGGGGCTAGCGCTTTATCACCGGCTAAAAAGGTGACCGTAGCTTGGCTAACTTCGTCATAACGTTCGGCGACTTCATCATCAAGCTGCTGCAAACGTGTGGTATTGATATAGCGTTGTTCTTTTAAGCTAATCAAATGACCACGCTGTTGGCGCAATTCGTTTAGGCAGGCCACATATTCTTCGGGTAGTTTCCAATCTGGAATGCGAATACTGCTGATGATGGCTTGCTGTTTTTCTTCTGCTTCGCTTAAGGCTTTTTGCGCTTGGTTACGAATTTGCTCAACTTTAACAAACTCGTCGATCACTAGATCGGCATTGCCACTTATTTCGCGAACTGTATTGCCGATACCCGCCAGTTCTTCGTCATCTAACCAGTAAAACGCATCAAATAATGATTTACTGTTAGCGATTAAATCTTCATACAAGCGGCGACTTGGATTCGGATCTTGGATCATGCGATGTAAGCTGGTTAGCTCACTAATACCACGCACTAACTCTTTGTTGCCGATACGACTGTAAAAAGTATCTTTACTCGGCTGTTTAGCGGCAAACTCTTGGCTGAAGTAGGGGGTATTCCACACTTGCATTGGATGCACGCGAGTTGGCTCTTCTTCGGCACTAAAGATCAGCGCTTGGCCATCTTCATATAAACAGTAACCATGACCGTAAATTGGGTTTTGCAGCTCTTTACGGATCAGGTTATACGAGAATAAACCGACTAAACCTTCTTCTGGCTCGTAGAATACGAACAAGACATCTTCGCCATTTGGTGAGCGGATCGCTCGTTTAAATGCCAGCCCTTCAATTTGATCAGGGAAAGATTTGGTTTCACCATTTTGCAGGTAGTAACCACCCGGGAAAATAATACCGTGATCTTCAGGTAACGAAATACACGCGGAGCCAATTGCATCAATACGATTGACTTGATTGTTGCGGGTATTAAACACCAAATAGCGGATCTGCTTTTCCCGATAGGGTTGGATCTTTAATAAGATCAAGCTACCGACTTCGGCGTAATGGATCTGGGCGTCGGCTAAGCTTTGGGTTTTATCTTCGACAGGTTCACGATAAATGCCTTGGCCATCTTCGGTATTGTCTTCAACCTTGATGGTCAGGTCGCCACCCACAGTTTCAACAAATACTTTATCCAGAATACTGATATGTGGATGCTTACCGGATACATGGTCTTCACGCGATACGGCTTGCCATTCAAAGTCATGCGACGCCGACTTTTTGATTGCCCGCTCACCACGGTTATCGATATAAGTGGCAGTACCATCTTTATTGATTTGCCACTGGAAGACGCGAATATCGGTAACTTGGCGGCCAATTTGGAAAATGGCAAATAGTTGCTCGCCTTGCACCTTTAATTGGATCAAGCGCGAGCTTTTGTAGTAGATATAAAGCTCTTGGAATTCTTGCTGGAATTTTGCATCGGCTAAAAAGGTACCGTCGATAGGTACATCTTGAATATCCACTTTCTGTTGTTGTGAAGAGCTATCGTCGGCATTACTAAGCTTGTATAAGCTAAATACATCGCTGACTTGGGTTTCTTTTTTAAGACCAATAAAGACGTTGTAACCAAATAATAATAAGTCGCCAACTCGAACAATATCGCGTGCTACACAGTTGTTTTCGGTACGCACTCGAATACGGCTAGCCACTTCCAGTGGAGCTTGACCAAACTCGTCGATACGCGCTTGGTTTAAAGCATCAACTTGGTTTTTCAGCTGTTGCGCTTGTTCGTTAAGACGTGCGCAGATCACTTCATAAGCGCCACCTTGGGTGACAGCTGAATCTAAAACGCTTTCTTCAAGGTTTTCGATTGAATTAGGTTCTGACATAAATACAGACTCTTGCTAAATTCATTATGTTTGTGGGCGAGCATTGTCGAGATAAATCTCGACCTACAAGGTTATTTGTAGGTGCGTTCGACAAGGGGAGGTACCTACTAAATCAGCTAATTAGCTTAATGGCTTGGCTGTTTATTGTAGGTTCGACGCTGGCGTCGTATTTGAAACGATGACGAAGCAGCAGCTTCGACCTACAAAGGATTTAGCAAACTATTTAATTTAAATAAGCACCCAAAGGGTTATTTATAACCCTTGTCGAGGCGCCAAAAGTAGGCGCCTTAAGCAAGCCTCGACCTACAACTTTACTTTTTACCCGCTACCGCTGATGAAATAAGGTTCATTAGCTCTGGGTTTTTATCTGCGTTTTGCAGGAATTTAGCAATTAATGCTGTGGTGGCGGTGTCTTTGATTTCACCAGAGGCACTACCAAAACCCGCGACTAGTTCTTTGGCGTCTTCCACAAAGCTGGCATCGCCGTTGAAATGGTCTTTAAAGGCTGTGGTTAAGGTATGGCTTTTATTAATGGTTCCGTCAATTGATTTACCCACAGATAACGATTTAACAAAGCTGTCGAAATAAGCGGTATCGCCACCTACAATATCGATATTGGCTTGCTTAAGTGCTTCGGCCAGTACAACAGCTTGTTCTTTAGCAATGCCGACATTGGCTTCGATAGACTGCAATACTTGCTCATGCTGCTTGTCTAGCTTCATGCGGAATTCTTCGTGTTCACGCTGCTGCTCAGACATAGTTGCCATGGCTTCAAATTTCTTAGTCATACCTTCCGCCTCGGCAGCGGCTTTCTCAGCAAGTACCTTAGCGTTTGCTAACCCTGTTTTCTCAACTGCATCGGCTTGAGCTTCGGTTACGCGAACCTCTGCCATACCTTCTTTTTCAGAGGCAATGGCTTTGGCTTCCATGACTTTGGCTTGCGCTAAACCTTCTGCCGCTTTAAGGGCTTCTAAACCTTCGGCTTCGCGTTTTTGGGCTAAGGCGTTTTTCTCTGCCACTTCTAGCTTAGCTTGAGCAAGCATGGTTTTCTCTTTAGCGGTGAATTCAGCTGATTTCTCGGCCGCTTGTGCTGCTTTGATTTCGCGTACTAAGTCTTGCTCGGCTTTGGCTTCTGCTTCAATGATTTGCGCTTGTTTTTGACGATCGGCTTCTGATACTACACGAAGTTCTTTAATTTCTTCTTCACGTTGTGCCACAGTCTTATCAACTTCTACGCGGCTACGCACCACTTCGGCAATCTCGCGTTTCTCGTGTTCGATCAATTTTTCGTTGGCAATTTTTTGTAGCGAGGTTTCTTTTTCGCGCTCAATTCTTTCAAGTTCGCGCGCTTTAATCACACGCTCTTCTTCAATTGCCACAGCGCGTTGTTTGTTGTTTTCAGCCACTTCAACTTCACGCTGTTTGTTTTGCTCTTGCACTTCAAGCTCTTGTTCAGCTTGTACACGAGCTTGTTCCGCTTTTAGTTTTTCTTCGTGCTTAACCCGTTCGGTTTCTGCTTGTTCACGTGCTTGAACGGTTTCAACTTCACGTTTTTGCTTAGCTTCAGCATCGGCTTGTTGACGTTCAAGTTCTAAAATAGCTTCGCGGGTTTCAACGTCTTTGCGCTTGATCTTCATTTCTTCTTCGCGCTGGAATATATTAGTTTGAATGTTTTGCTCTGCGGTTAATTCGGTGATCTTACGAATACCTTGTGAATCCAAGATATTGTCTGGATCTAGCTTGTTGATTGGAGTTTGTTCAAGGTAGTCGATGGCGGCATCTTCTAAAACATAACCGTTTAAGTCAGTACCAATGTTATCGATAATCATGTCGCGGAAGTTATCGCGTTTGGCATAAAGGTCGATAAAGTCGAGTGATTTACCTACGGTTTTTAACGCTTCTGAGAATTTAGCGTTAAACAAATCTTCAAGCGTTGCTTGGTTAGACGCGCGTTCACAACCTATGGCTTGAGCAACTTTTAATACATCGTCGCGGTTTTTGTTAACGCGTACGAAGAATGCCACTTTAATATCGGCGCGAATATTATCTTTACAGATCAAACCATCGGTACCGTTACGGTCGATTTCGATAGTTTTTAATGAGATATCCATGATTTCCATTTTATGGAAAACCGGCACAACCACTGAACCAGTGAAGGTTACTTTAGGTTCAGAGCGCATGGTATTAACGATCATAGCTTTACCTTGTTCAACCTTACGGTAGAGGCTTGCTAAGAAAAAGATAATACCTAATCCAAATACAAATACACCGACTGCCAGTGCAACCCAGAATTCCCAACCGTTGCTTAATTCCATATAAAACTCCTTCGCTTACATTAATTTTTGGTTGTTTTGTTAGTCATTGAAGCTAGAGCTTCAATCCGGTGGCTTTAAGAGGAATAAGCTGACGAGTTTGACTGTTGATAATCCGCTTATTTTAATAAAGTCACTAGATACCAGCTTTCGCTGGTATGACCATATTTTTTAATCCTTTGCGTATTAGTTGTTCAATTTTTTTCTAATACGCTTTGACTATACTTTTACTGATTTAATAATTGTTGTTCGGTCACAACAAGGTAGGTGTCCTTGTTGTTGTCATAACTAATTAACGCCACGCGCTCGCCTTTGCTTATAGTGTTTGGCTCATCGGCTCTAACACTTAACACCATGGAGCCATCTTCGGTTATGGCTTGGCCAAAGCTTTCTGTCACTTTTAACGTTGTTACGGTACAAATGGTGCCTGTAATATCACATTTGCTAACCGCTTCATGGGTATGAAAGAAGCGGCGCAGTGGTTTAACACTGAGCGTGGTTAATGGTAAAGCAATTACAACTGCAGCCATGGCTAATAAGCTGCCCATAGCTGTTGCGGTTAGCATTTCATCTGCTAACGGCATTAGATACTTACGCCCCAAGTAAGCAAAAATTAAGGCGTAAAAATCGATTAGGGTTATGACTACCATCAAAGGTACGCCATCTAACCCCAACTTTTGTAACCATGAGGTTTGGCCTGACTCAGCATCAGTATCGACTTCGATATCTGGATCAATAATTTCGATATCGACTAAACCTAAAAATGATACCAACCAAAAAAGTAGCAATATGACGAATAGGGTAGAGAAAATATTGAGAGGGAAGCTAAATACTTCGTTTAAAAACATGTCCGTCATCATAGATAAGTGCACTCCTTTATGGGTTAGTGAATGTACCTTATTTTTAACGCCTTGTTAACAGAGTTTCTGTTAAATGGAATTAATCTTTACCAGTGGCTAGCATAAGCACTCGTGGCAGACTAAATTATATGTAGGATGCGCTAAAGCAACCTTCTTTAATATTTAACCTACTCAAATAAGGTTATTTTTATTGACATAATATGTCAATGGTTTTTGGCCGTTATGTCGATATAACATATTCTGGCTGACAAATTTTATACCTAAAATGTGACAATTCGGTCTGTAAAAAATGTGTGAATACAATTAATGTTGTTTGCATGTAAAAAAAATGTATTTTCCCTATTTGGGGTTAATACGATACTCAAGCCGATGCGCACTAGGGCCTTTTTGCAAGGAAGTAAGCAAAACAGTCTGGACCAAGCCCCACTACTTTACACACTAGTCGAAACTAATTTTGATTGAGAGAAATATGAAAAAACTACTCCTATTATTGGCAAGTTTGAGTTTAGTTGCCTGTATGAGCACAGGATCTGCACCTGAAGCACCAGCTAAAAAAATAAAAGCACTTATTGTTGATGGCCAGAATAACCATGGTCATTGGCCCAAAACGACCTTTATGATGAAGCAGTACTTAGAAGAGACTGGTTTATTTGAAGTTGATATTTATCGAACGGTTAATACTTGGAAAGGTGGCAAGCTGGTTAAGCAGTTTCCACTGAACGATGGCAAAAATTATCAAGATTTAAAGCAGCCGAAATCAGATCCTACCTTCGTACCTAATTTTGCTGAATACAAGGTTGTCGTATCAAACTTTGGTTGGAAAGCGGCCAACTGGCCTAAAGCCACCGAAAAAGCTTTTGAAGCGTATATGAGCAATGGTGGTGGTTTAGTGTCTGTGCATGCGGCAGATAACTCATTCCCTAAATGGAAAGCCTATAACAAGATGATCGGCCTTGGCGGCTGGGGTGGTCGTAATCATAAAGATGGCCCTTATGTATATTATGATGATAACGGTAAGCTAGTGCGTGATATGAGCCAAGGCGGTGGCGGTGGCCACGGTAAACAACATAAATTTGTTGTGCAAACCCGTGATGCCAGTCACCCTATTATGCAAGGTATTCCGGAAAAATGGTTACATGCCAAAGATGAGTTGTATTGTAAATTGCGTGGTCCAGCTGAAAACATGACGGTATTGGCAACCGCGTACGATAATCAAAAATCTAAGCGCCATGAGCCAGTATTAATGGCGATTGATTATGGCAAAGGTCGTATCTTCCACTCGACTTTAGGTCATGCTGATTATTCTTTTGAAGGTGTTGGTTTTATTACTACTTTCCTACGTGGTACTGAGTGGGCAGCAACGGGTAAAGTGACTATTCCTGTACCGACTGATTTCCCAACTGAAACTCAAAGTGTTTCACGTAAATTTGCATTGAATCAAGCCAAGTAAACTCTTATAGGAATGTCGATGGCTGTTGCTGATAGTTTTCGACATTCCCCCCACCTTGTAGGGTTGAATTTATTCGACCAACGCATGCTTTATGACTAATTCTTAGTTGTCACCGCCAAATTAGGTGGGGAAGATGGATGAAAATGCATACTGTCAGATGGGATATTTGGCGGGTTCGCAAGCATAAATGCTCGCCTACGATATTTGGCAGGTTCGCAAGCATACAAGATTTTGTTCCCGACAAATCTTAAGTACCTGCTATCCATGCAGGCAAAGTCTCACCTACGACATTTGATTCGCCAAACATCTACCTAGCAAAGCAAAATATTCACTAAAATACCTTCCCACTTCGACTCTATGTTCGTCTAACGGGTACAGCCCAACCTTAGCTTCATCAGACTGTTTTGTGCCTTTAACCAGAAACTCGTTACTTAATCGACTGTCTTGAATATAAGCCTCAAACGCTCTGGCACACATCTCTTCTGGTAAGGCGTAGTAAACCTGATTAAGTTGTTTATCTACTTGTGCGGCGACTTGAAAATAACGACTCGATTTATGCTTTTTACTCGCATCTAAGAAAATATGCGAGAAAGCTTTTTGCAAAGCTTGGTTTAAAGGGTGATCGATCTTTTCTTCACCTAATAACCAAGCATGCGATGCAAATTTGGATTTAGGCAACTGCAAGAACTTACTACAGATATAGTGATCAAAAGCATGGAACCATTCATGTGCTAAAGCGCCGCCACCGGCATTTTTAGCCAAGGCTAATTCTTTGGTGCCGACATTATAGTGCGCCATATTGTGGCGTTGGCCACCAGTACCAAAAGCTAAAGACAGGGTACTGCGTAGGGAAATCACTTGCCTAGGCACTTGCAGAATTAGCGCGAGATCCGCCAAGGCATCAAAAATAAGATTGGCGGCGATTTGTTGTTCTTGTTTGGTTACCCATTTGCCTAATCGAATACAGCGAAAACCAAACTCTTGGCGAATATCGGTAAAGCTAACATCTTGGTCTTGCCTATGATTAGGGCCTGTACGGTAATAACCGCGTTTAAGCCGGTTGGTTTTAGCAGGTTGTTGCAAAGTAATCTGATTTTAGTTTGACGGGCTAACGATGGGGATAGGATAGCAGAAGTATGATGATAATGATGTAGGCCAACTTTTAATTGCGGTAGTGTAGAGTGCTTTTCACCCTGAGCGCGCAGCAGTCGAAGGGTTCATTTTATCAAAGGTAAGCCCACTTCTTCGACTATTAGTTTATGCTGAGTTTATCGAACTATTCAGGATGAAAAATCGAATTATAAATCAAACTTTTAAACGTCAGAATGCTTATTTCTATCGAACGTTATAACCATGCTGAGAGACAGCTTGAGCAGACTTATTAGGCCTGTTCAAGCTAGATAATAAGCTTAAATATCCAACTTAAAAGCAAAAGCGTGTTTACCGGGTTGGTATTTAGGTACTTGGATGGTTAAACCATCAGCATCTTGGTTCCAGCTGATTTTCTCATCGCTACCCAATAAGCTAACGCTGCTAACTTTGTGCTTACCTTTGGCTAACGCTTTGATGGTGACGGGTTCGGTTGGCCAATCTAAAACTATGGCGTAAAGGTCGCCGTCTTTGGTGGTGAAGCGAATGTCTTTTTCTGTATTGTCCTTGTTCTTAAATTCACTTAGGTGACCTTCTACGACTTTCGCTGGCCCTTCACCATAAGTATGCCAAGTACGGGTGCCATATATGGCTTCACCGTTTTGTTCTAACCATTCGCCCATTTCCAGTAATCGAGTACGTACCTGTTGTGGTATGACCCCTTGCGCAGTTGGCGTGATATTTAGCAAAACTGCACCATTTTTACTCACAACATCGACTAAAAAGTCGATCAAGCGATTAGTTGTTTTGTAGTTCGGGTTAGCGATATGAGTCCAAGAGTTCCAGTCGATAGAATCGTCGGTCATCCATGGAAAGTCTTTTTTCTCGCTCATGCGTGAGCGTTCTAAGTCTAATACGGCAGAGCCTTTGGCGAGATCTTCACCTTTATAGGTAACCATCACATCACGGTTTTGTTTAACACCTGCGTTATATACGTAACTAAGCATATCTAGCCTGTGCTGCTCACTAATGATGTCCATTTTGTTATCAAAGTACACTAAGTCAGGCTCATACTTGTCGACCACTTCTTTAACGCGATCTAACCAATCATCATTAAACGCTTTATCTGGTAAAGGATTAGTCGGTTTGTTGGCTAACACAAAGGTGCCTTTTGGAACTTTAGGGCCATAAAGCTTTTCGTATTTGGGATTTGACGCATCGGTATTTTCATCCCAAGTTGGATACCAAGCGTATTTCCATTGGTGATGGAATGTGGCGATAAACTTCATATCTTGGTCGCGGATTGCTTTGGCCATTTCGCCTACCACATCGCGTTTGGGGCCCATATCCTTGGCATTCCAAGGTGTAATCTCGCTGTCCCACATGGCAAAACCATCGGCATGTTCAGAAACTGGGCCAGCAAATTTGGCACCTGATTTGGCAAATAATTCCGCCCATTCTTGTGGATCAAAATGTTCGGCGGTGAACATGGGAATAAAATCTTTATAGCCAAATTTATCTAGGCTGCCGTAGGTTTCTTCATGGTATTTACGAATAGGATGGCCCTCGCGATACATCCAAATTGAGTACCATTCGGTTTTATGGGCCGGAACTGAGTATGGCCCCCAGTGAAAATAAATACCGAACTTGGCATCTAAAAACCAGTTTGGTGTTTTGTGCGTTTTTGTCGATTGCCAAGTTGGCAAATAAACCTTGGTTGTCTGTTGGCCTGAAGTTGCATGTGCATCTGTATTTGGTGCTAGATGAGAGCAGCCTGCTATTAACCCTGCCACAGACAGACTCAATGACAAGCCTATGGATAGCTTAAGTGGCGTTAAATTGAGTTTATTCATGTTGTTTTCTATTAGTGCTATTAGTTAAGCAAAGTGTGGCAATTACCACTTTTGTTGTCAAAATAATATTTTGTGTTTATTTGATTTTTAAATGTTGTAAAATCCTGTTTTAAAGGATTTTTGTTGTGTAAATGCGGGCTTGGCTATATCAAAAATATTTGAACACACCCTAAATTTAACTAAATACTAGCTAAGAACAGAATTAATGAAATTGATTTCTATTTGTACCATTTTGATATGGTGGCTTGGTGTGAAGTCGACAATAGGCTCAAGCGAGCTTGAGCCTTATAATCAGAAAGTAGGCCTTAGTCCATATATCCGTCAGGCAAATCAATGCGACTTACACCTGTTTCTACAGCTGCGACAGCAACCGCTTTAGCGACGCGTTTAAGTAAACGCGGATCCATAGGTTTAGGGATTATATAGTCACGGCCAAACTCTAGCTTATCGGCACCACTGGCTTTGATCACTTCTTCCGGAACAGCTTGCTTGGCGATCTCGCGAATGGCATTAACCGCAGCAACCTTCATTTCATCGTTGATCACAGATGCGCGAACATCTAAGGCGCCACGGAATACAAACGGGAAACACAGTACATTGTTGACTTGGTTAGGGTAGTCAGAGCGTCCTGTCGCCATTATTAGATCATCGCGAGCTGCATGCGCTAGCTCTGGTTTTATTTCAGGATCAGGGTTTGAACAAGCGAATACTACAGGGTTGTTGTTCATTAATTTTAACGCTTCAGGTGGTAACACATCAGGACCTGATACCCCAACAAATACATCAGCACCTTGCAAGGCATCTTCTAATGTCCGGCGGTCGGTATTGTTGGCAAATAGCTTTTTGTGTTCGGTTAAATCTTCACGGCGAGTATGGATCACACCTTTACGGTCTAGCATATAAATGCGTTCGCGTTGGGCTCCACATTTTATTAGCAATTCCATACAGGCTACGGCTGCTGCACCGGCACCCATACACACAATGATCACATCGCGAATATCTTTACCTTGGATCTCTAATGCGTTCAGCATGCCAGCCGCTGTAACAATAGCGGTACCGTGTTGATCGTCATGGAAAATAGGCACTTTACAGCGCTTGATAAGCTCTTGTTCTATTTCAAAACATTCTGGCGCTTTAATATCTTCTAAATTGATACCACCAAACGTATCGGCAATATTGGCAACTGTATTGATAAACTCCTCAGTGGTGCGATGTTTGACTTCGATATCAATCGCATCCAAATGAGCAAAGCGTTTGAATAATAAGGCTTTACCTTCCATAACCGGTTTGGAGGCCAAAGCACCAAGGTTGCCTAAGCCCAAAACTGCAGTACCATTGGAAATGACTGCAACTAAGTTGCCCTTGGCCGTGTAGTTATAAGCTTCTTCTGGGTTAGCGGCTATCTCGCGGCACGGTTCTGCGACGCCTGGACTGTAGGCTAATGCTAAATCGGCGGCGTTTTCTGCTGGTTTTGTCAGTTCTATACTGATTTTACCGGGCGTCGGTTTGGCGTGGTAATCCAATGCTTTTTGACGAAAGTCAGTCATTTTTTATCCTATCAATCAATTCAACTAGATTGGGTAGTTGAAGTTAGTAGTTCGGTTACCACTCGCTTCTTTGCGGGTCGTAACTTTTTAAGCGTAGCAGTAAAACGTCAAGTCAGCCTGTGCGTATAAAGAAATAAATCTAAATTGACGTGTCTACAGTGATTTAATAAGTTGTTGTTTTAAATTATTTTTCTTGTGGTTTAGGCAAGATTGCAAGTTCGCCGGGCATCATAATCTGATAAGGATGAGTTAAGTTTATTCGCCAGCGACCTTTATGGTGGTACGGCTTGCCTTTAACAATAGCCTTACCTCCAACCCAAGAGCGATTTAATTCGTATAATCGATGGATGTTGCGTTGGTTTTGCTTAACGCCGATATATAGAGCGCGATTCAGTACAATCCAGGTTGTATTGTCTTCATCAGTCCAAACATTGCTGATTTGGCCTATGTATTCATGATAGCGTTTTGAGTTTAATGTATGGTCAGCGACAACTTTAGGTTGCCAAAACTTATCTGTCCAAATACCGCGTTGTGCATTACGTGCTGCCGTTTCATGCTCGCGGTAGCAGCGCCAAAACTTATCATTTTTACCTATGACAATCTGCTTAGCTAAACCTTTATCCAGCATAGCGGCTTGCAAGTTTTGACCTTTTTCGTTGTGGATATGCGCCAACATACGGTTATACACATCGATTATATCTTTGTCGTATACCAGTTTTACGGTTTTGCTTGGGCCGATAAGTTGCTCTAGTTGCTGTTTGGCTTGGTGCGCAAACGGTTCTGAATTCTTTGTCGATTTATAGTCTATTTCAGGGGCATCGATACCAATAAGGCGAATTTTATTGCCATCCTGCAAGCGTATGGTGTCCCCGTCAATAACTTGTTGTACACGTTCAGTTTGTTCAAAGTTTTTCGGTTGGCATGAATGAGCCGTGGCATAGGTACTTAATAAGCTGAGGCTAAGCGCAATAAATAATGGTTTCACAACTGTCCTTGCCATTTGACGATATGACTAAAGTGTAGGAGATAAAGATTAAAGTTTTATTTGCTATTGCGTCAAGAGCAGCCAAGCGGTTGTGTGGGATCCGTTTTAAACATAAATTTTCCATTAGATAAATAGAGGCCTGGAGGTCGATAATTTATTTAAATTATCGCGAAAATCCGCTTTATCGTTAAACCGGCAGGTATAGATCCGCGTTAACGTTAAATTGGTATTCGTTTTAAAAGAGAACTGAGTCAACAGTATATAAGCTAGTTGTAGGCGAATTATTTTTAATCGTATCAGAAACTAACGAAGATTCAATTTGAAAAATTTACAATAGATCACGTTTTAATTACTTACAGATCTAACAAGGAAAGTTTTTGTGTTGTATGTAGAAATTTGGGGGGTAGATATAAACACCTAAAAATTCACTTCGCAACTCAGTCACGAAGTGAAATTTAGTTTAATTTTCAAGCGGTTTTTGGAAGGGGAACTACGCTAATTTGGTAAACATAAATAGTGTTTAAACACTAAGCTACGGATAGTGAAAAGGACGATTGCTGAGGAGAAGAAAATGCTCTAGCAAGATTGTCGTTTGAGGCTGCCGCTGATCTTTTATTTTTTGAGAAGTTCAATTCGTATTGTTTCACCACACTTTCTAGTTTTGAAGATTTTTCGAAGATATGTAACTTCGTTGTTTGCTCATATTGGTTAGCGATACAATCGAGGTTGTGACTCAATAAATATCGATACAAACTAGCTTTTGAATACCCTCTTTGAGCACACCATTGGTCTAATAATATATAGTGCTCATTAAACCTTTGTATGCAAATGGGGGGGTATTGTGCACTTGCTCTGTTTACTTGTATGCTCTTCCACGAAAATAGTTTCGCCATTGTTCTAATTTTCACGGGCTGAACACAGAAATATTTGCTCAACTCAGATATCGATAGCAAACAATTAAATTTATTCTGCTCGCTTGATTGCAGATGGCGGATTGCTTCTGATTTTTTGACATAAAAGTTCCCCAGCTTTTTAGAATGCAAAGGCTGATGGAGTTCTACACCTTTTTCGATTAGCAACTTGAAAGCATCACCAAAGCTGTATAAATATTTTTGGCTGATTGCCTCTAACTCTGTAATTGTTATCACCTCTTCACTGGAGCAAAATCGAAGTGATGGTTTGGTAAGTTTCGTTAGTAGTTGGTCTATATATTCCAAAGCATATAGGGTTACCTGTTTGACTTTTTAGCTTGATAGTTTTTTTTTAACAGTGTGATAAATTAGGCTTTGTAAAGCAAACAGTGCGAAATGGGGGGCGGAAATTCAGACTCCACTGCTAGTTGCACTATTATGAATCATTTTTAGTTGTTCAGAGTGCAATCTGCAATAACCACATTGTTAAAATGCACTGAAAAACCCGTGCAAACGAAGAAAAAGCATGCAGATGAATATTTTTTGAATTTTTATTTTGAGTGAGGAGGGATCCGAGATTATAGTGGTAAATATGTTTTTGCCAAGTTGATGTGTTGATAAATTTACTTTTTATTAAATATTCATTTCAACCGTTATCTTACTGAATAAAACAATGGGAATATTAAGCTTGTATTAGAAATACATTGAAAATATCGATAGAATCGCGTCATGCAGAATACTTTCCAAAAAACTTACCAAGATGATGATACTGAAGGCCTTAGTCAAAACGATTTGGATTGTCTTAGAGATAAAATCCTTCGAAGCCATCATGAATTTCGAAGCTCGGTTAAGCAGGGAGATAAAGATTACATCAGGGAATTACACAAATATTCTAAATTTAAACAAGATGAAAAAATCTTATCTCGCTTAGACACCGACTATAAAAAATTGTCAAAGTATTTTATATGCGCATCAAAATTAGAAGTGGCAAGAATAAAGCCTCGACTGATTAATGTAGATGAAAGTAATTTATTTAAACGGCTCTTTAAACTGGTAAGACATTCTTGGTCTATGCCTTATTCAAAAGGGTATGGTCGCCGAATTAGATTTATTGTTTGGGATGATTTTCACGACTCTGTTATTGGGATTATAGGTTTACAATCCCCCCCAGCTGATCTAAAAGCAAGAGATCAGCTTTTTGATTACCCCGAAAATCAGAAATTACCACTTGTTAATCAAACTCTGGATGTGTACACATTAGGTGCAATCCCCCCGTATTCCAATTTATTGGGGGGGAAGTTGGTCGCTGGACTTGTAGGAGCTGATGCAATTAGGCAAGTATACTGGTCAAAATATGCTGGAAAGAGATCGCAAATCAATAATGTATTAGTGGAACAACCGCTGGTTGGTGCTACTACAACTAGTGCTTTTGGGCGTAGTTCGATATACAACAGGCTTAAATATCAAGATAGACTTTTAGCAAGACCAATAGGTTATACTCGAGGATATGGGACAATACATTTAGAACCATATTTTGAGGAGCTTACTGGAATACTTAAGGCGCATAACATATACCACAATGGCGGCTATGGAAAAGGGCCAAAGCCTAAATGGCAAAATGCAGTTAGAGCATTGAAGATATTAGGGCTTAACTCTGAGTATCTGCAGCATGGGCTTGGAAGAGAGGTATTTCTTTTCGAGTTTTTTGACGATTTAAAAACTGGGATGTCAGGAGGTAGTTTTGGTCGAGCGCTTCTACTAGATTCTGAAGAATACTCGCAATACTGGTTAGAACGATGGGCTGAGCCTAGAGCTATAAGATACCCTGATTGGAGATGCTTTGATGTAAATGGATACTTCCTTAGTTGCTTTACCTCTAATTACTCGGCTTAGGGTTAGAATTTAGTTGCATTTTAGTTTTTTTTGCGTAACTTTAAGGGGACTGTGACCAAATAGGGAAATATAATGCGTATCCAAATGTCTGATCGTCTGCGGACATGGCTTAAAGACTCTCCTATCCTTCCTGAACAATTTACTTTAAAATCAGCATCAGGTAACAGTTCATCTCGATATCAGATCCAGGAAAGGGATGAAAGCGGCAAAGTTTCTAATGTATCTGGTAGAATTGGTTTTAAGGGTTTTGTTCTTAAAGTTAAAGATATCGATACTCATGCTATATATGCGGCGAAATTTACTATCCCCCAAGACTACGATCACAGTCGTGATGAATTTCATGAATCCCGTTTAGCAACCCTACTGCAGCCTGCAAGCAATTTGTTTTCTATTCCTAAATCTTGTGGCAGGGTGAAGTTTTTTGAGGGAATGCCAAAAGAAGATTGCTTTGATGAATTTGTGTGCTTTATTTCAGATTGGGTAGAGGGAGAAACTTTGGAGTCTTTGTTAAATAGAAGAGACGACATAGTTTCACCGTACTTTGCCAGCAAGTTGTCAATTCAATTGAACAAAGCTCTGGGTTTTCTAAATCGAGTTAATTTAAAACATGATGACTTGCATTATGGAAATGTAATGGTGTTGACACCGGAACGTGATCTAATATTTGATGATGAAGACAGAGATCAATTAAATATAAAAGTCATAGATACTGGTAGCTTAAAGCCATATAAACAAGAAAATAGTAAGCCATATGATGATTTACTCCACTACACAAAAATACTAGTCGATATCTTCAACGTCCTTATTAAAAATAGAAGAACGGTCTCAAATAACAGGCTTTTTTTCGAACATTTTGAAAGAGTAATAAAGTCCCTAAATTGTGATGATCCTCAGCGATTTTTCCCAAATCTATATGCTGATATTCAAAGTGAACTGAAAAAGCTTGAGCATTACTTGAGTTACCAAGACAGTGAGTTTGAAGAAACTTTCCATCCATTCGATGCTATTTCAGCTGAACAACTGGCAAGTGATCAAATGCTTTTGGATTTATTTGTAGATAACATCCCATGGATGGATGATGTAACATCTAAGGCTTCAATTGTACTTACCGGTCCAAGAGGATGTGGTAAATCAATGATGTTACGTTATTTGAGTGTACGTGCTCACCTACATAACCAAACTGGTAATTTAGAGCAAATTCAATCTCTTCCTTTCTTTGGCGTTTTTGTTAGTTGCGCCACAGAATTACAAAATAGCCTTTCGATTTTCTCAAGAGACAAAAGTGGAGACTTGCTTGATAAATATAGCGATGAAGTCGTAACTTTTTTTAATATAGTTGTAGCGCGAGAATTATTCAGAAGTATCGCAAGTGTCAAAAAAAATCAGGTAGCAAGTAATTATTTTTGTATTTTAGATTCGACCGAAGAGGAATTAGTCAACATAACTAAGTCTTATTTGGGAGATGATTGGCTAAGCAGAAGATTTTCAGGGACTCCATTATCTTGGCAAGCTGCGGAATCTTTAGACAAGCTAAGGCTTAAGCTAAGTGCATCTATGCTAAATGGTACCAAAACCTGTAAAAAGCTACCTGATAACTATTTAGCTGAGCTAACATCTTCATTAAGCAGCAGTTCGAGGTATTTTCGAGTAAATCCAGTTGCCTTTTTATTGGATGATTATACTAGTTATAGGATACCAATAGACGTTCAAAAATTAATCAATAAAATTGTCTTTGAAAGAAGAGCTTCACACATATTTAAAATTTCTTGTGAAAAATACGGCTTTTCTCCCAAAGACAACAGCAATATCCGTATTGAAGCAGACCGTGAATTTCATGAAATTGACGCTGGAGCACATTTACTAAGTGCGCTTGGGTTAGCTGAAACCACTTCTGCTAAACGCAGAAAAGATGCTCAACATTTTATTGAGAATCTAATTGATCGCCGTTTACGTATGGCAAAGTGGTCGGGCACAACAAAATCACTAATCGGTAAAAGTGATTATGACACATATATATCTGTTGCTAGGGCTATACATGCTAACAAAGGTGTCAAAAATGAAAGTATTTATCATGGGTTAGAGGTGTTGGCCGACATTTGGAGCGGTGATATTGCAACAATCTTGCAGGTAGCTAGAACGATGTTTTCTTTAGCGCAAGTCAAGAAAGTTACGACAAAACAAATTTCTAAAGCAGTACAACATCGATCCATTGTAAATATATCTAGGTCTTACTTGGAGAGAATTGAAGCTTTTCACCCTAATGGACCTGAGTTACAAGAGGTCGTAAGAAATTTTGGTGCGACTGTCACCAACCTGCTTATTCATGGAGATCTTGTTAACAAAAAAAGCAAATCGATTAACCCAAGAATGGTTCCTAGGATTGAAATGACTTTGGACTTTGGGGATGATTTAATGCTGCAGTTGAAAGAGCAAAACCCGTTAGCGGCGCAAGTTGCGAAGGAGTTATTGAGGAGAGCTATATTCATTGAATTAGATCATGGTAGGAGCAAAGAAAGTAATAAGAAAGGCACACTTAGATGGGAGTTTCGAAGAATATACCTTCCTGGAGCTGGAGCTGCGCTAGGGAAAAATCATTACATTGAAATAAAAACAGTTAAAGAATTGATAATGCTTCTTACAGATCAAGCTCAGTTTAAGAGCATTATGGATGGTAGGTATCTAAAAAATAAAGGAATGGACGATTTATTCTCAGAAGAATATGAAACGGAGGATGGTTAAATGGTTAGGCGACGTTCGGGTATATTAAATAAATTCTCAGTCAGTGAAGCCTGTATAGACCTTCCTGATATTACGCTTTTCAATCATGATAAAATTAAAACCTTTGATTTAGTTATAACTACAGTTGGGTTTGAAGATAGAAGTCTTGCTTTTGTTCAAGAAAGTTGTTCTGAGTTTCAATGTGAATATGCTTTAGTTGGGAAATATAAAACAAATAAAGTAGAAAATGAGATAAACGAAGCTAGTATAACTAATTTTTTTATGTCCCACTCAATCCATACTAGTGAAGTTTGTGCCGATAGTCCGTTAGCTATCAGTAAAAAAATCAATGAAATATTAGACAATATTAGTCAAGAAAAAAAAATCATCCGTTGTTTCTTTGACATTAGCTCAGCCTCCAATAGATTTATATTGTCCGTGTTGCAAACACTTACAAGTTCAAATCTAGAGTTAGGCTTAAGTATATTTTATGCAGAGCCGACAGACTACTTCCCCCAAAGCTCAGAATACCATTCAAACCCAGAGGCTTGTATAAGCGAAGCGTTAGCTAGTTCTTCGAAAGAGCCATTAATCGAAACTGGCGTAAGTGCGGTAAATGAGAATGAATTATACCCTGGACATTTTCCTGAAGTTGGCAAGCCTTTCCTAATATCTATTCCTTCATACCGTATGACTAGAATGGGGAGGTGTATCCAGCAAATTGATGAGCAACTTCTTTCTTCTTCAAACAAAGATAGTTGTTTCTGGATATTTGGTGAACCCAAAAAAGAAATTTTAAAATGGCGTACGATGTACCAAAAAAGTATTGTTGAAAACTATTTGAAGAAATTCACAACCGAAGATTCAGATAGTTATCAGCCTCCCTTAACTGAAGAAAATAGTAAGCGTTGTTGTACTTTAAACTATAAGGAAATCCTGGCTGCTTTGATTGAGCTGGCAGATAGTAATTTGGGTAAAAGGATAACTATTGTTCCTATGGGATCAAAGCTTCAGGCTGTTGGGGTGGCATTGGCATTGTACGCTAGAAGCGAATGTTCTGTGCTTCATGCGTCACCAGGAGCATTTAACCCAAACCGATACTCCAATGGAATTGGAGACAAATGGCTCTTGGAGTTTGAAAGTATTAGTAACGTTAAACGAATAGTTAGTAAAATTGGCGAGTTAGAGTTAACGCCCATATAAGAATAAGAGCTTTATATTAATTTAGAGACAAAAATAGTCGAATAGAGACACTTAAATGGAATGCAAAAATCAAACATCGACGCCAAGTACATTGATTGACGAAATAGACAAGTCAATTAATAAGTCACTTAAACATGCTAGAAAAAATTACTACTATTCTAGCGTACTTATAGTTACATCAATATTGGCAAGCTTTTTAACGGCAATAGCTGTTGCTGATGGAACAGAGCTGTTTAGTAAATTTCAGATGGCTTTATTTGCGGCTATTCCTGGAACCGCAATTACACTGTCTTCAAGAATGAAATTTGAAGAGAAATGTAAATGGTATTATAAGAAGTTTCATGACATAAGCGCATTAAAACGCGATATTGAATATAACAATTTCCCGAAGGAAGAAGCATCTAAAAAACTATCCTTAATACTGAGCCAAAGTGAAAAACTCTATCCTGGATTTGGCTCTAATGATTAGTAAACTTAACAGCCCTATTCATAACTCTATTATCAAACAGCTATTTAGGACTGGCGGGTTATCGAGATTTCAAAAATTATTACCTTCACTACGTTTGCCGGCACTTGAAGTCTTATTTTCCTAGATTATTAAGCTATACGCGGTTTATTGGGATTGCTTCTAGTGTCGTTGTTCCTATGTGTAGTTACTTAACATCTAAGCTTGGTAAACCAACCGGTATCCAATTTGTCGATTCTACAAAAATAGAGGTTTGCCATATTATCAGAGCCAAAAGAAACAAGGTGTTTGAGGGAGTTGCTAGACATGGTAAAGGCACAATGGGATGGTCTTTTGGTTTTAAGTTACACTTAGTTATCAATCACTTCGGTGAAATAGTTTCATTGAAACTAACAGAGGGGAACATAGATGATCGCAAACCAGTCCCTGAAATGACAGAGTCACTATTTGGTAAACTTTATGGTGACAAAGGTTATATTAGCAAAGCGCTATCGGGAGAGTTGCTTGAAAAGGGAGTTGAATTGATAACAACAATCCGTAAAAACATGAAGAAAAAATTCATCTCATTATGGGATAGAGCCATACTTAAAAAGCGGTTCATAATAGAAACAGTGAATGACCAATTGAAAAACATTTCGTACATTGAGCACTCCAGACACCGCAGCGCACATGGCTTTATGCTGAATTTGCTTGGCGGTTTAATCGCATATAGTTTAAAATAAGAGAAGCCATCATTAGATTTAACAGCAGAGGAACTGGAGCTATTAAATAGCAACAATTTAATGCTGGCTTAACCAGAGCTCAGGTTAATTATTGAACTAGAGTCATGAGCAGTGCTGAACTCTTTATAACAGCTTGTTATCGGATTAAAGAGGTAAATTCTGAACTATTACCAACTTTAGAAATGACTTAATGTTCATTACTTTTAGTAAATCAAATTCTGCCAAAATGATTTTTGGTATCTAAATATATAGCTAAAACCCTCAAAAGAGCTTATTTATTCAAGTTTTGACCTATTTAGTCTTTTTGGCTACGCGGTAAATTTGTAAAAGTTTATGTGCCCTGGATTTTTTCAGAAATAAACTGAACCCGACAGATCAACAATAATTTTTTATTGAATGTTTGCGTATTTGTACAGCCTGTATATACTAACAGGTAAGCAGCCATTACGGATCCACTAAAATGAAGCCACTTACTCCTCGTCAAGCAGAGATCCTGCAACTAATTAAAGATAATATTTCAGAAACTGGTATGCCGCCAACACGAGCTGAAATAGCTAAAACATTAGGCTTTAAATCACCTAATGCAGCGGAAGAACATTTAAAAGCGTTAGCACGTAAAGGCGCTATAGAAATAATGCCGGGCACGAGTCGTGGTATTCGTCTAATTGGCGCTGCTAATGATGAAAGTGAAAATGAAGGTTTGCCTTTAGTGGGTAAAGTGGCTGCGGGTTCACCTATTTTGGCGACAGAGCATGTAGAAAGCCGCTATCAAGTGGATCCCAACTTATTTAAGCCAAATGCTGACTATTTATTGCGGGTTGAAGGCGAAAGCATGAAAGATATTGGTATTATGGATGGCGATTTATTGGCTGTGCATAAAACGCAATCGGTGCGTAATGGTCAGGTTGTGGTGGCTCGAGTGGAAGAGGATGTCACGGTGAAGCGTTTTGAGAAGAATGGTGGTGAAATTTTACTTCATGCTGAAAACCAAGAGTTTGCGCCTATTAAAGTGGATTTAGCCTCAACACCTTTTGAAATAGAAGGGATTGCCGTTGGTGTTATTCGCAACACGACTTGGATGTAATAAAACCTGTTTGTTGATGTTATAGTCAAAGTGATCAGGTTTTAGGGGAAGCCGTCAAAGCTACCGCATCCGTGCTCTCGCTCCTTACCTACATCCATGTAGGCAAGCTTCGAGCCCCCATGAGCATATGCTCTACTATGTGATTGGGGTGAGTAAGCGCTGACAATGAACCATAAGACCTGAGCGAGAAGACTATATAGCCGTGCGTATCTTACGCATGGCTTGTTAGTTTCCCTTCAGTGCTTGGCTAAATTGCTGCTTTAGGCAATTGAGTTACCATTTTCTATATTGGCATCAGTGGCCTATTATCTCTTTTCATTTTTAATATCTATTTCTAAGCTTCTTATAGTAAAAAAATCCAACTGCTAGATATTTGTTCAGATAAGTAGCGAAAACCTACGTTTTTAGCGGCTTTTAGCTCTTGTTTGCCTTTCTTAAAACCTCTTTTAATTCAATAACCTTGTTAAAAAAATGTAAGTTTATTGGACGTATATCAAATTACTGTCTAATTTTTATTTGTCGGCTGACTAAAAAAGAATCAGCCACCCAGTTTATTTATTACTAGATACTGAGCTTGTCACAATAAAAAGGTGCGAACTAGCCATAAACCATTAGAGCTAGAGCGCGATTGCCAACAAGGGGAGTTGCTTGGTGAAAAAGGTTATTTTATCTCTACTCGCTTTTATTTGCTGTACGGGAGCTGTGTTAGCTGCATCTCCAGAATCGGCACCTATGCCATTAAACATGACGCGAGGCGTTACCTCTATTAGCGCAGATGTGTATGACTTACACATGCGAATTTTCTACATATGCACGGCAATTGGTGTTGTAGTGTTTGGTTTAATGTTTTGGGCGATGATTTTTCATCGTAAATCACGCGGTCATAAGGCGGCTAATTTCCACGAAAGTGTAAAAGTAGAAATAGCATGGACCGTAGTGCCGTTTATCATCTTAATTGTCATGGCAATACCGGCTACGCAGACGTTAATTGCAATGGAGGACACGTCTGAACCTGATGTCAGTATTTTGGTGACAGGCTCTCAATGGAAATGGCATTACAAGTACATGGAAAATGATATTGATTTTTACAGTGTGCTTGCAACACCTACAGAACAGATCACGGGTAAGTGGGATAAAGGGGAAAACTACTTACTTGAGGTAGATCGACCATTAGTTATCCCAACGGGTAAGAAAGTTCGTTTTTTAATGACGTCTGATGACGTTATCCACTCATGGTGGGTGCCAGACTTCGCAGTGAAAAAAGACGCTAATCCCGGTTTTATCAACGAAGCTTGGACAAAGGTTGATGTACCTGGAATTTACCGCGGTAAATGCGCTGAACTTTGCGGTAAAGACCATGGGTTTATGCCTGTTGTGGTTATCGCTAAATCACCAAGCGATTATCAAGCTTGGGTGGATATGCAAGTTGAGCAACGCCGCAAAGCCAAAGAGGAAGAGCAACGTTTGTTGGCCATGAATATGTCTATGGATGAGCTAATGGCGGAAGGGAAAAAGGTTTATCTGGCTAATTGCGCAGCCTGCCATCAGCCCAATGGTGCAGGATTACCAGGTGTATTCCCTGGGTTAGTGGGGACAGGTGTAGTGACAGGGGATATTAATACTCATATTAACGTTGTGGTTAATGGGGTCGGTGGAACGGCTATGCAGGCATTTGGTAAGCAATTAACTAAAAAACAAATTGCCGCAGTAGTGACTTACGAGCGTAACGCTTGGGGCAACGATACAGGCGATCTGGTTCAGGTCAAAGATGTATTCGAATTTATGAAAAATAGCTTATAGGGACGGTGAACAATAATGACAACATTAGTCCACGACAACGAGCAACACGAAGAGCATCATCACCATGGTGCGCCAAAAGGGATTAAGCGCTGGTTACTGACAACCAACCATAAAGACATTGGTACTTTGTATTTATGGTTTGCTTTTATTATGTTTTTAATTGGCGGTGCCATGGCTATGGTGATCCGCGCAGAATTATTTCAACCTGGGCTACAAATTGTTGAGCCGCATTTCTTTAATCAAATGACCACTGTGCATGGTCTAATCATGGTATTTGGTGCGGTTATGCCTGCCTTTACTGGGCTTGCTAACTGGATGATCCCTTTGATGATAGGTGCGCCCGATATGGCGTTGCCTCGTATGAATAACCTAAGTTTCTGGATCCTACCATTTGCTTTTTTCATTTTATTATTGTCTTTGTTTATGCCAGGTGGCGGTCCCGCATTTGGTTGGACATTCTACGCACCATTATCAACCACTTACTCCAGTGATTCGACAGCGTTGTTTGTATTCTCTGTGCATATCATGGGTATCAGTTCAATCATGGGTGCTATTAATGTGGTGGTAACTATATGGAATATGCGCGCACCGGGAATGACATGGATGAAAATGCCTTTGTTTGTCTGGACATGGTTAATTACCGCTTTCTTATTAATTGCAGTTATGCCGGTACTGGCTGGTGTAGTCACTATGGTGTTGACTGACAAATATTTTGGCACGAGTTTTTTTGATGCCGCTGGTGGTGGTGACCCCGTTATGTTCCAGCATATTTTCTGGTTTTTTGGTCATCCAGAAGTGTACATCATGATATTACCAGCCTTTGGTGTAATATCAGCCATTGTTCCTACTTTTAGTCGCAAAAAATTATTTGGGTATTCGTCAATGGTTTATGCGACCGCTTCTATTGCTGGTTTGTCATTTATCGTATGGGCGCATCACATGTTTACTACCGGAATGCCGGTGTTTGGTGAACTGTTTTTTATGTATTGCACTATGCTGATTTCGGTTCCAACTGGGGTAAAAGTGTTTAACTGGGTGGCAACCATGTGGAAAGGCGCAATCTCGTTTGAAGTGCCCATGATGTTTGCTATCGCCTTTATTATTTTATTCACCATTGGTGGGTTTTCTGGACTGATGTTAGCGATAACGCCAGTCGATTTTCAATATCATGATACGTATTTCGTTGTTGCACATTTCCATTATGTGTTAGTGACGGGAGCAATCTTTTCTATTATTGCTGGCGCTTATTATTGGCTACCTAAATGGACTGGCGTTATGTATGACGTGGGGTTAGCAAAAACGCATTTTTGGTGCTCTCTCATTTCGGTTAATGTGCTGTTTTTCCCTATGCATTTTGTTGGCTTAGCGGGTATGCCGAGACGTATTCCTGATTATTCAATTCAGTTTGCTGATTTTAATCAATGGATCAGTATTGGTGGCTTTGCGTTCGGATTATCGCAATTGATCTTTTTAGCTGTGTTAATCAAAGCGTGTCGTAAAAAAGGTGAACCTGTCGATGCTCAGGTTTGGGAAGGCGCAGAAGGTTTAGAGTGGCAGGTGGATTCCCCCGCGCCTTATCATACTTTCGATACACCACCTAAGATTAAGTAATTAGCGCAAGAGCCATTAACAAACACAGCTTTCATAACTGAGTACTTAGCTATGAGTGAAAAAAAGCAAATCAGTGAAAACAGTAAGCAGCAGCTTGAGGCTAATAACGGCAAGTTAGTGGCTAAATTATGCTTCGCTGTGTTAGCTATGTTTGGCTTTGGATTCGCCATGGTGCCTTTATACGATGTGTTTTGTGAAGTTACGGGGATCAATGGCCGTGTTGTGGTTAAAGCTAACAGTACGGATGTTGATCCTATTGATGAGAGCCGCATTGTCACAGTCGAGTTTATTACTCGTATAGCTAATGGTAACGACATGTCGTTTCAAGCATTAACCCAAAAAGTGCAACTGCACCCTGGGCAAATGAGTGAAGTGGCTTTTAAAGTAAAAAACCCTAGCCAGTACAAAGTGTTTGCTCAGGCTATTCCTTCTGTCTCACCAGGGCAGGCTTCTTTGTATTTAAACAAGACAGAGTGTTTCTGTTTTACTCAACAAGAACTTCAAGGTAAAGAAGAAGTGACCTATCCAATGAAGTTCTTTTTAGACCAAGACCTTCCTGAATCGATAACACTGTTAACGGTTTCTTACACGTTATACAAAGTGGGTTCAGAACAATTGGCATCTGCCGCTACGGAGGATAATCAAGATGTCGAGTCAATATGAAAAATACTATGTTCCACCACAAAGCCCTTGGCCAATAGTTGGCGCCACAGCGTTATTTCTTGTCGCTTTAGGGGCGGGGACCACGGTCTCTAAGATACATCAAACTGGCGATCCCGGTTGGGGTAAAACTGTACTGATTTTGGGGATTGTTGTATTGCTTGTGATGATGTTTGGTTGGTTTCGCGATCAAATTAACGAATCACGTGCGGGTATGTATAGCGCGCAGCTAGGCCGCAGTTATCGTCAAGGCATGCAGTGGTTTATCTTTTCGGAAGTGATGTTTTTTGCTGCGTTTTTTGGTGCATTGTTTTACGCAAGATTGCTATCGATACCTTGGTTGGATGGCGCATCGAATAATGCTTCAACCGCTGCAATTCTGTGGCCTGAGTTTCAAGCGACTTGGCCGCTAATAAAAACGCCGGGGGGAACCGAAACCACGGCCATGGGGTGGGCGGGGCTGCCTTTAATTAACACGGTTATTTTAATTGCATCTTCGTTTACGGTTCATATAGCACATGTGGGATTAGAGAAAAATAAACGTAAGCAGCTTACTACTTGGTTAGGTATTACGGTTGTACTTGGTTGTATTTTCTTGGTACTGCAGGTCGAAGAATATATTCATGCTTATCGTGATTTAAACTTAACCTTAGAGTCAGGTATTTACGGCAATACCTTCTTTTTATTGACTGGGTTTCATGGTTTGCATGTCACCTTGGGAACGATCTTTTTAGCCGTGATGTTTTTCCGAGTTCTTGCTGGGCACTTTAGTCACGATAATCAATTTGCCTTTCAAGCTGCGAGTTGGTACTGGCACTTTGTTGATGTGGTTTGGCTGTTCTTGTTTGTATTTGTTTATGTTCTTTAAATAGTGTTTTGGGCAATCAAGCCTGCTTTTGACAGGCTTGGTTGCAATGGTGAATACCATGCTGAATATAAAGCTGAGAAGCATCAGTATGGGGTTGGATTAATCTGTATCAATCCCAATGCGGCACTGAGGATGATTAGTAAAATGATTGCCGCAGAAAAAAGTAGTCGTTTACCTAAGTAGTGACTCATTGCGACTTCTTTTTCGTTTCTAACCATAATCATCATGGCACGAAATAAATTGTACAAAACGAATAGTAGAGCAATGACAATAACAAGTTTGATCAACATAACGCATTCCTTTAATTAGAGGTGGTCTTGCAAATTACTTTAGGTGGCTTTTGGCCTAACGTACAAGTTTTAACCACAATATTTGTGATTAGTGTGTTTACGGCTTTAATGAGTTTAGGTTTTTGGCAGTTGGATAGAGCGGACTTTAAGCAACTGCGCATGGAACGGATTAATGCTTTACAAGGGCAGCAAGTCATAGGCATTAATCAATTACCGACTCAACCTGAGATGGCACAAGACTATATTGTTGTTGTCGAAGGACAATTTAAACCTGACTTTATGTGGTTGTTAGAAAACCAAGTTGTGAATAAAAAAGTGGGTTTTGATGTTATTGCACTTTTGGCATTAGTTAACGGCCAGCATGTTTTAGTGAATTTGGGGTGGATACCGGCAAACCAGAATATGATGCCGATGACCAACATTCAGCTGCCATTAGACAAAGTACTTTTTCAAGCTGTTGTTCATTACCCCAAAGTGAATTTGCTACAAACGGAACTGCCGTATACGTTTAAAACGAGTGAGCGTTTACAGCAGGTTATTCCTAGTGTTTTGCAAGAGGTGCTAAATGTTGAGCTATTACCTTTTGTTTTACTCAATCGCAATTTGCAAAGTAAAACAGCAAATGAAGTCGAGCTTTTGCAGGGTAATCCGATTCTTGCGGATAAAGTGGCGGATAAAAGTGCGGAAAAAGTAAGCCATCAACAAAAGCCATTACAACCCAGTTATTACATTAGTCATTGGCAACAAACGGTTATGCCAGCTGAAAAACATAAAGCCTATGCAGTACAGTGGTTTGCACTAGCAGCTACTTGGCTAATTCTTATCTTATGGAGGTTCACCAAGCAATGTCGAATAACGCCAAAAAATTAAATATGTTGCTCATTTCAGCCTGCTTTTTACTACCCGTGTTGTTGGCTTATATTGTGTTAAAAATGGGATGGTTTAATCCGAGTAGTACCAATAAGGGAGAGTTGTTAAGTCCCTTGCGTTCCCATCATTTGGCTATTCATTCTACAGAGAAAAAATGGTTGGTTATGTATCAAGTACCTGAGGTATGTAACCAGCAATGTCAAAACAATTTATACGTAATGCAGCAAACGCATACCGCATTGGGTAAAAACCAAGATAGAGTCAGTACGGTTGCCATTAATGCCTCTAGCCAATTGGTTCAAGGCAGCCATTTACTAGGTATATCAGTAGCTGACATAAGCAAATTGAGTTTTATGCATGACAGTCCGCAAGCGCTTTATATTGCCGATCCCATGGGGAATGTCATGATGCGTTATCAGATTAGTGAAGATAAACAGCAGGCTATTATGGCCGCGAGAGATTTACTGAAAGACTTAAATAAAATGCTTAAGTTGTCTAAAGTCGGGTAGGAGGTGTCATGAATAAATTGGTTAAATTATGTCTCATCCTTACTTTAGTGGTAGTTGTACTTGGTGCCTATACTAGGCTGACGGATGCTGGACTGGGTTGTCCGGATTGGCCTGGTTGCTATGGTTTGTTAACGGTTCCGCAAGGTGACGAGGTTGCCTCAGCCCAACAACGTTTCCCTGATAGAGTGATAGAAGCTGACAAGGCTTGGAACGAAATGGTTCACCGATATGTTGCAGGTACGTTGGGCTTGCTTGTTTTTGGCTTGATGGTTTGGGCAATTAAACGTCGCCAGTATGTAAAGCATTGTTTAGCTTTAAGTGCGGTTATTATTTTTCAAGCTGCGCTGGGTATGTGGACTGTGACACTGAATTTAATGCCAGTCGTGGTTATGGGGCACCTTGCTGGTGGCTTTAGTGTATTTTGCTTATTGCTACTGTTGGCATTGCGGCAAAGTGAGCGTCGAGTTGAGCTTTCAACAAAAGTACTGTTCAACAAGTTTGCGTTGCATAGTCGGTTTGTTTTTCGGTTAGGTGTTATTGCTACATGTGTGCTTGTTTTACAAATTTTACTTGGCGGTTGGACGTCAGCCAATTACGCAGCTTTAGTGTGTACAAGCCTACCCGTTTGCCAAGGCGATTGGCTCAGTTTATATGAGCCGAAAGCGGCGTTTTCTTTGATTAGCCCAATGGCTGACACTTATGAATATGGCGTGTTAGATCACGCGCAAAGAGTGACAATTCATGTTACTCATCGGATTGGGGCTTTAGTTACAACCTTGGTTGTTTTGCTATTTTCCTTAGCTCTTTGGTTTATCAGTCAGTCACCATTGGCGAAAAAAGTGGCGTTGGCAATAACCGGATTATTAACTCTTCAAGTGAGTTTAGGCGTGAGCAATATAGTATTTATGTTACCGCTAAGCGTAGCTGTGTTGCATAACTTAGTGGCCTTGTTATTACTGGGTTGTTTAGTTATTAGTCTGACTTTGATTTATCAGCATCTAAAATTAGAGTTGTCGCAACAACAAAACTCCCGAATCTTTTGCAAACCAATTGATAAACAAACTGCGTTAGTTAACTAACCTATGGAACTGGCCGGAGTATTATAAATATGCAAATTAATCACGCATTGTCTTCTTTAGTTCAACAAACTGAGCAGTTGAGTAGCCGAACTAAGGACTATATCGAAATCACCAAGCCTAAAGTGGTTTTATTGATTTTATTGACCGCTTTGGTGGGTATGTTATTAGCTCTTCCACAATTTCCAGAGCCATTGTTAATCATCGCAAGTTTAACTGGTATTGGCTTATTGTCCTCGGCCGCGGCAGCAATTAATCATTTAGTTGATTATCGTATTGATGTGCAAATGGCTCGTACCAAGAACCGACCTGTTGCTAAAGGCCGAGTTACCCAATCTCAAGCTTTTATTTTTGCAGGTGTCATCGGGTTTGTCGGGTATGCGATTTTATATTTAGCGGTTAATCCATTAACAGCACATTTAACCCTGGCTTCCTTAGTTGGTTATGCAGTGGTTTATACCTTGTATTTAAAACGCGCTACACCGCAAAATATTGTTATAGGTGGATTGGCTGGGGCTATGCCTCCGTTATTAGGTTGGACATCGGTTACCAATCAAATCGACCCCAATGCGTTATTGTTGGTTATCATCATTTTTACTTGGACACCTCCGCATTTTTGGGCGCTAGCTATTCATCGACAAAAGGATTACGCTCGTGCGAAAGTGCCTATGTTGCCTGTTACGCATGGCCTTGAGTTTACCAAAACCATGGTATTACTCTATTCAGCGTTACAAATGATAGTCGGGCTTTTTCCATGGTTATTTGGTTTGTCTGGTGTGTTATATTTGCTTGGTTCAACAATATTAAATGGTTACTTTTTATATTTGGCTTGGCAATTGAAGTTTAACGATTCCACCGGTTTAGCATTTAAAGTTTTTAAATTCTCTATTTTTCATTTAATGTTGTTGTTTATTGTTTTACTTGTCGATCACTCAATAATAACTATTTATGAATCGCAGCCATATTAGCTTTGCCTTATTGTGCGCGCTTATTTTCGGGGTGCTATTAGGCTTTTATTTGAATAATAAGCCTATCCCTGAAGATACGTTGAGCAATGTACGTATCTATCAGCCTGAACGTAACCTTTCACCTTTTCAGCTAGTGGATCATACGGGAAAAGTATTCACAAACGCTGAGCTGCAAAATAAATGGAGCTTTGTGTTTTTAGGCTATACTTATTGCCCAGATATATGCCCGACGACTATGCAAGGCTTAGCCAGTGTTTATGCGCATCTCCAGGCTGTTGACCAGAATGTTCAAGTCGTGATGATTTCGGCTGATCCGCAGCGTGATAGTGTAGAGGTTTTAGGGCAATACGTACCGTTTTTTCACCCTCAGTTTGTAGGTGTAACGGCCGAACACAAATATTTACTTCCTTTTACCCGAGAGTTGGGGTTGGTATATTCGATGACTGAAGGGACAAGTCAGGATAATTATTTAGTTAACCACTCTGCGTCAATCGTATTAATTAATCCGCAAGGTAAGATTGCAGCTTTAGTCAAACCAGACTTTTCTTTGACCCCACCTGTGGTTGATTATGCGAAATTGGTCAACCTGTTAGAAATAGTGAAAGCTTAAATTCGTCATAAAAATGAGTAAGTTAAAAAAATCATGGCAATTTTTAGTAAGCATTCTAATATTGAAATACACAGGCCGCATAATTTTATATTTAGGACAGGACATTAGGTTCTTTTTGTTATGGCAGATGAAGTGATTATTGAGCTTGGCGCGACGGCAACTATTGCTCAGGCAGAAGCTCTTTTACAAGAGTTTAACGAAATCTATATTTTAGGTCGTTGTATTACAGTTGATGCAAGCAAGGTTGAAAAAGTCGACTCTGCGGTACTGCAATTACTTGTATCATTAAAAAAATCACTAGCGGTAGATGATAATAGAATAATTTGGCGGGAACCCAGCCAAGTTTTTGTGAGTTCGGCGACAGCTGTTGGTCTCGACGAATATTTAGAATTAAATTAAGAATAATAGGAATCGGAAAATGAAAAAAATTCTTGCTGTAGACGATTCAGCTTCAATGCGTCAAATGGTGACCTTTACGTTAAAAAAAGCGGGTTTTGACGTAACGGATGCAAAAGACGGTGTTGATGCATTAGAAATTGCTAAAGGTGCAGAATTTGATTTGATCATCTCTGATGTCAATATGCCCAACATGGATGGTATCACCCTTATTAAAGAGCTTAGGGCATTGCCTAAGTTTAAATACACGCCAATGTTGATGTTGACCACAGAATCAGGGCTAGATAAAAAAGCGGCAGGTAAAGCCGCAGGAGCCACAGGATGGATTGTTAAACCATTTAATCCAGACCAACTACTTGCGACAATTAACAAAGTTTTGAGATAACTTTATTATGAGCGTTGATCTCAGTCAGTTTTATGAAGTTTTCTTTGAGGAAAGCTTTGAAGGCCTTGATGCCATGGAGTCCGAGCTGCTGGATCTGCAGCCGGGCACACCGGATAGTGAAACCATTAATACCATTTTTAGAGCTGCGCATTCGATCAAAGGCGGTAGCGGTACTTTTGGTTTTACGTCGGTATCTGAATTTACTCACGTAGTCGAAACTTTATTAGATCAAATTCGTGATGGTCAACGCCTGCTAACTCAAAATCAAATTGATTTATTTCTACAGTCGGTAGATTGTTTACGGGATATGCTGGGTGCTTTACGTAACAGTGAAGAGCCTGATACCCAAGTGAGTGGAGAGCTCAAAGCAGCTTTTGAACAAATCCTTAATGGTGGCGAAGACAGCCAGCAAGCCTTAACGTCAGCAACAGAATCTGAACCACAGCCCGAAGCACCTGCCGGTAATGCTCATTGGTCAATATCGTTAAAGCCGGGAATTGATATATTAAAAACCGGTAATGAACCTATTTTCATGATGCAGGAGCTAGCTGAGTTAGGTAAAACCAAGCTTGCAATAGATGTATCTAAAGTACCCACATTAAATGCAATTGAAGCTGACAACTTGTACCTTAATTGGCAAATTGAATTAGAGTCGGGTTGTGATGAAGCCGCGATTAATGAAATCTTTGATTGGATAATTGATGAATCGGATATTCAAATTCAAAAGGTGGAATCAGCTCAGTCAGCGGGGGAAGGTAATGATAGCTTTGATGTAGAAGCTGAAAGTGTTGCTGCTTCCGCTAGTACAAACGAGCAAACTCCAGAGTCAAAGCAAGAACCAGAAAAAGGCGAAGAGCCTCAAGCCGTTGAGCCACCTAGTGGCACAGATGTAAAAGCCGCTCCTGCAAAAAAAGAAACCCCGAAAGCTAGCACTGAATCCAGCTCTATTCGAGTGAGCATAGATAAAGTCGATTCCTTAATTAATATGGTGGGTGAGCTGGTTATTACCCAAGCCATGCTGAATCAATTAACAGATGGTGAGTTTGACCGCGATAAGCTTTCGAGTATTCAAGAAGGCATGGCACAACTTGCGCATAACACACGGGATTTGCAAGAAAGTGTGATGCGCATTCGAATGTTGCCTATCAGCTTTGTATTTAGTCGTTTTCCGCGTTTAGTGCGTGATACAAGTAAAAAGCTAGGTAAGCAAATTGAACTTGTGTTAAAGGGCGAAAGTACTGAGCTAGATAAAACCGTGATGGAAAAAATTTCCGATCCCATGGTTCATTTGGTACGCAATTCAATGGATCACGGGCTTGAAACGCCTCAAGACCGTTTAGCTGCTGGCAAAGATGAAACGGGAATTTTAACGCTTAATGCCTATCACCAAGGTGGTAATGTTGTCGTTGAAATTATTGATGACGGGCGAGGTTTGAATACAGATAAAATCAAACAAAAAGCGCTTGAAAATGGTTTGATTAAAGACACAGATGAATTGACTGAGCAACAAATTAACGAGTTAATTTTTGAGCCAGGTTTTTCAACAGCAGACGCAGTCAGTGACTTATCTGGACGAGGCGTTGGAATGGATGTTGTTCGTCGTAATATTCAAGCGTTAAATGGTTCGGTTGAATTAGAATCGCGTCGCGGTGAAGGCGCAACTTTTACCATTCGTCTACCGCTCACCTTGGCCATACTTGACGGTCAATTAATTCGTGTTGGTGAGCATGTTTATATTATCCCGTTAATAAACATTATTGAGTCGCTGCAAATAAACCCTGAAACGGTTAATAATGTTGGCGGTGAATACGATGTATTGCGGTTGCGAGAAGAGTACGTACCCATTATCCGTTTGCACCAAGTGTTTAATCATGAATCAGAAAGTAAAAAATTAGCAGAAGGCTTACTGGTTGTGGTTGAAAGTGATAATGGCAAAGTGGGGATTTGGGTGGACGAGCTGCTAGGGCAACAGCAAGTTGTAATCAAGAGCTTAGAGGCTAATTACCGTAAAGTGGATGGGATCTCTGGAGCGACTATTTTAGGTGATGGTACAGTTTCTTTGATCATTGATATAGGTGGTTTAGTTAAGCTTGCTGGTTTACGAAAAGCCGTTAGAGTGAATGCATTAGCAAATAATCAGGCAGCGGAGGCCATCTAGCATGAACATAGAAGAATTAAATGCTCGCTTGGTTGAGTCAAGTGAAGAGGGCGACGAGCATATTGGTGATTTACTGCAATACTTAACCTTTATCATGAATGGTGAAGAGTACGGTGTTGATATTTTATCGGTACAAGAAATTAGAGGTTGGGAGAAATGTACATCAATTCCTAACTCACCTGACTATGTCCGTGGCGTTCTCAACTTACGAGGAACTATCGTTCCTGTGATTGATTTAAGAGTGCGTTTTGGTTTAGCCAATGCTGAATACAGTGCGGTGACTGTGGTTATCGTACTTAAGTTAAAGCAGGACGATAAAGATAAAATTATGGGATTGGTGGTGGACGCTGTGTCAGATGTACATGCGATTAGTGAGAGCCAAATAAATGTATCCCCCGATTTGGGCGACAATCAAAATAGTGAATTTATTACGGGGTTAGGTCAGGTGGGCGATAAAATGTTAATCCTGCTCGATTTGAATAATATTCTTGATTAGAACAACCCTTGAGTAGAAGTGAGCCTTCTACTCTTTTTTATTAGTTCTATATTTGTCCTATTTTATTCGTCCGACTTACTTGGCTTTTCTAGCCATTATACTAGCTGCTTGCATCTTCCTTCATCATTTTATTTTTTGCAATTTCACGCAATAAAACAAGCTAATCAATAAGTTAGTTATTAAATTTCATTTCTATTTTCTGGTAATTGTCATAAAGCTCGACTAACTTTAAAAAACCAAAATTGGGAATTTAATATAGTCAAACAGAGGTGGTGATCCACATGGGATGGTTTGGTAAACAAGAATCTAAGCAAAAGTCGATTAGCGACTTAGTGCTCGCATCATTAGACAAGTCTCAAGCAGTTATTGAATTTAATCCTGATGGAACAATCATAACAGCGAATGCGAACTTTTTATCTGCAATGGGTTATCGACTAGAAGAAATTCAAGGTCGACACCACAGTATGTTTGTTGATCCTCAATATGCCAATGGACAGGATTATCGAGACTTTTGGGCCAAATTAAATCGTTGTGAATTTCATCAAGGTGAATATAAGCGCTTTGCTAATGGTGGACGAGAAATTTGGATCCAAGCGTCGTATAACCCTGTTGTTGACGAACAAGGACGCTTAATTAAGGTTATTAAATTTGCAACTGATATTACTTCGCAAAAATTGGCTGCGGCTGATAATCAAGGCCAACTTGATGCTATATCCCGCTCGCAAGCCGTTATTGAGTTTAACCTTGATGGCACCATTATTACTGCGAATGATAACTTCTTAAAAACGGCAGGCTATAGCTTAAGTGAAGTACAAGGCCAGCATCATAGGCTGTTTGTCGACAAAGAGTATGCACAATCAGCAGACTATCAGGCTTTTTGGCAACAACTAAGTCAAGGCCAGTTTCTTGCTGGTGAATTTAAGCGAGTCAATAAAGCAGGGCAAACGGTTTGGTTGCAAGCCTCTTATAATCCCATTTACGACATGGATGGTAAGCCGTTTAAAGTCGTTAAGTACGCCTCTGATATTACACAGCAAAAAGCAGCGGAACAAAAAGCTAAGCAAAATGCCAATATTGCTAATGCGTTGAATGTCTGTCAAGCCAACGTCATGCTAGCAGATAATGAGCTTAATATTGTTTTTGTTAATCACGAAAATATGAGCATGCTTAAGTCGCGTGAAGCTCAATTACGTCAAGCGCTGCCTAATTTTAATGCTGATACGCTGGTCGGGACTTGTGTCGATATATTTCATAAAAACCCAACACATCAGCGTACTATGCTCAAGGCACTTCGAGAACCCTACAAAACTAAGATTAAAGTGGTGGGCTTAACGTTTCAGTTAATTGCTACACCTTGGAATAGTATTGACGGTGAAAGACTTGGGACCATTATTGAATGGCAAGATATGACAGAAGAGTTAGCGGCCCAAGAGAAAGCGGAAGCGCTAGCTGCAGACAATGCGAGAATTAAGTCGGCGTTAGATAAATGTCAAGCTAATGTCATGATGGCTGATAATGACTTGAATATTATCTATCTCAATGACTCTGTTAAGCAGATGATGAAGTCAAACGAAGCCAAACTTCGCACCGCATTACCTTCGTTTTCAGCAGATTCCCTGATTGGCACTTGCGTGGATGATTTTCATGCAAACCCAAGTCATCAACGCAATATGTTAGCGACCTTAGATCAGGTTTATCGTACACGTTTACCTGTTGCTGGTTTAACTTTTGATTTAATAGCCACCCCAGTTTTTAATGATGCTGGCCAGCGCTTGGGAACCGTTGTTGAGTGGAATGATATTACAGAGCAGCTAGCTAAGCAGGAAGCTGAGCAGCAACTCGCTGCTGAAAATGCGCGAATTAAATCCGCGTTAGATGTTTGCCAAGCTAATGTGATGTTAGCTGACAATGACTTTAATATTGTTTATACCAATGACTCAGTCAGTCGTATGTTGAATGCCAATGAAGCCAAGCTTAAGACTGTTTTACCACAGTTTAATGCTTCTCAATTGATTGGCACTAATATCGATTTTTATCATAAAAACCCAGCTCATCAACGTAAGTTACTGGACGAAATGACCAGTGAATACCAAACCGATTTAAAACTAGCTGGATTGACATTTGGTTTAATCGCAACTCCAGTTTACAACAATGAAGGTGATCGAGTGGGTACCGTCGTTGAGTGGGAAGATAAGACTGAGTTGCTAGCTCGAATTGAACAAGAGCGAAGTGTTGCGAAGGAGAATTTACGCGTCCGCCAAGCGCTGGATAATGTGCAAACCAATACCATGATCGCTGATGATACTAATGTTATTGTGTATATGAATGAGGCTATTCATAGCATGATGCGTAACGCGGAATCAGATATTCGCCAAGCATTGCCGAATTTTAATGCGCAAAATTTGTTGGGACAAAATATGGATGTATTCCATAAAAACCCAGCACACCAGCAGCGTTTGATTGATAGTTTAACTACAACTTATGCAACAGAAATTAGCGTAGGGAGTCGCCGTTTTTCACTGGTAGCTAACCCCATTATCAGTACTGATGGTGAGCGAATAGGTACCGTAGTCGAGTGGAACGATAGAACAGCTGAAGTGGCTATTGAAAAAGAAATAGACCAACTGGTAGATAGTGCCGCAGCTGGTGACTTAACCGCTAGAATAGCGACTGATGACAAGGATGGATTTTTTGCAGGATTAAGCAATGGTTTAAATCGGTTAGTTAGTGTGTGCGAAGGCGTGATTGACGATACAGTCGAAATGCTTGACGCCATGGCACATGGTAATTTGACTAAGCGAATTGAAGGTGACTATCAAGGCGCTTTTGGTAAGTTGAAAGAAGATGCTAATCAAACCGTGACCAAACTAACCGAGATTATTGCGCGCGTGAATCAATCGGCCAATACGGTTGCCTCTGGTGCTGATGAAATTGCCCAAGGTAATGCTGATTTAAGCCAGCGCACTGAAGAACAAGCTTCTTCTTTAGAAGAAACCGCGTCTTCAATGGAAGAGATGACCAGTACGGTTAAGCAAAATGCAGACAATGCCGGTGTGGCTAATGAATTGGCTGCAGATGCGCAATCTAAAGCGATAGAAGGCGGACGTGTTGTTGAACGAGCTGTTAATAGTATGGCTGAAATTAACGACTCGAGTAAACGTATTGCTGACATCATTGGCGTTATCGATGAAATAGCATTCCAAACTAACCTGTTGGCACTTAACGCGGCAGTTGAAGCTGCACGAGCGGGTGAACAAGGTCGAGGGTTTGCAGTTGTCGCAGGTGAGGTACGCAACCTAGCTCAGCGTTCAGCGGAAGCAGCGAAGGAAATTAAAGATCTTATTCGTGATAGCGTGGCTAAAGTGGAAGATGGCTCGTCTCTTGTTAATGAATCTGGCGAAACGCTAAAAGAGATAGTGCAAGCTGTTGAAAAAGTGAGTCAGATGATTGCCGATATTTCAGTGGCCTCGAATGAACAAAGTTCGGGTATTGAGCAAGTCAACAAGGCGGTAACCCAAATGGATGAAATGACTCAGCAAAATGCCGCGTTGGTTGAAGAGGCTTCGGCAGCCGGTGAGTCTATGTCTGAGCAAGCCAGAGCGATGAAACAATTGTTGTCGTTTTTTACAGTCGAAGGTGGGGGAGATAGTCGTCATGTGGAATACGTTAGTAATGCACCCGATTCCGTTGCGCCGGTGCCAAGTCGAAGTTACGACAAAAAAACACCAGCGCCAGCACCGGCAGGTTTATCGTTTAAAGAGTCCGATGAGGAGTGGGAAGAGTTCTAACATTTTGTGTCACTTTAACACTTTTAGTTAAAAAAACTGGAAACGCCAGATTGCATTTAGTAGTCTGGCGTTTATGCAATTATGCGTAATTTCTCTTTTGAAATAAGTTAGTTAGATTGGCTAACAGTTGTTGTAAAACGTAATAATAATCAGTCGGCGGTTGAGTCTGCAATAAACTGAGTTAGTGCGGCAGAGTTAAGCAACAACTAAGTCATGACTCTAAACTAGAAAATAACAATGAATGTTCGAAAACTTTTAGCTTTAATGGCGTTATTCCCTTGTTTAATGCTGCCATATACTTCCTATGCTAGTACGCCTGATGCTGTTGATATTGCTGGGCGGCAGCGGATGTTAACTCAAAAAATGACCAAGGAAGCACTGCTGGTTGGATTGCAACCTAATACAGCTTCGTATGTTCAAGCCTTAGTTGCCAGTCAGACTTTATTTCATTCATCTTTACAAGCATTAAAAAGCGGCGATAGCCGGCAAAATATTCCCAAACCAAGCTCAAAAGAGTTACGCCAGATAGGAGAAATTGAACGTCTATGGCAGCCATTTTCGTCTGTTATTGATGAAATAGCCCAGGCGAAATTTGCCTCGTATTCGGCTATTGAACAGTTAATTTCTACTAATGACAGTTTATTGAAAGAGTCAAATAAGCTAGTGCAAATCATGGCTTCAACCGTCGAAGATGAGCAAGATGAAGCGAAAGTTAATCGAGTTAATTTAGCTGGGCGGCAGCGTATGCTAAGCCAACGTTTAGCTAAACAAGCGCTGTCAGTTTGTTATCACGTTGATTTTTTCCAAAATAAAAATACAGCTACCCAAACGACCAGTACGTTTGACTTAGTGTTAAACGGCCTAATTAATGGTAGTGAGCTTTTAGAGTTAGAAGAATCAACTACTAGTGATGAAGAAGATAAGCTAGATGAGGTGTACCGTTATTGGAGCGATTACTTGGCGGTGATTAATCCTGTTCTCGATATATCGTATTCAGTCTGCTCTGTTCAGCAAATCGCGTTAATTGATAAAAGAAGTTTAGACGTTTTAAAAAATATGAATCAGGCCGTGCAAATAGCCAAGGCTAATTAGGATACAAGTATGAATTTTTTTCAAAGCCTTAATTTAGGACAAAAATTAGTTTCTATTTTACTGATTTTCGGCCTGCTGCCGATGACCATTCTCGGTATCGTCGCGACAAATTTAGCGTCTAACTCATTAACAGAGCAAGCAAAGGATAATTTACTGGCGGTGCAAAAAGCGCGCAGTAACGCATTAGAAACTTATTTTGAAACCTCAAAACGCAATTTGGAAGCAATGGCTGAAAAGCCGAGTGTGGTCGGCGCTAGCTTGGCATTTAACCAGTCTTTTTTCAAATTCATGTTTGAAAATCAAATGACGGATATTGCATCATTTAAAGATGAATTATCGGGTTATTATACGGGGGAGTTTGCCCCTGTATATAAAGATAAAAATGCGGGAGAGAATGCACCACTCTCCGCTATGATGGATGGTTTAAGTGATTTTGCGATTGGCTTGCAGTATCACTATATTTATCAAAACCAGTATCCATTGGGTGAAAAAAATGGACTAACGCAAGCCAATGATGACTCTACCTATTCACGCGTTCACAATACCTATCATCAAGTTTTCAATCAAACTCTAGAGCGATTTGGCTACTACGATATTTTTCTAATTGAGCCTAAATCAGGTCATGTCGTGTACTCGGTATATAAAGAATTAGATTTTGCGACCTCTTTAAGTACTGGACCTTATAAAAACACTAATTTCGCCGATGTATATCGCCAAGTTGTGGCGTCAGGTGAAACGGTAATTGCAGATTACCAACAGTATTTACCTTCGTATATGGCGCCGGCGTCTTTTATTGGTACTCCGGTTAAGTCAGCAGGTGAAGTGGTTGGTGTACTTATTTATCAACTGCCTTTTGATACGATCCAAGCCATTATGAAAAGTCGCGATGGCTTAGGCGATACAGCTGATGTGTTTATTTTTGGTAGTGATTTATTGCCACGTAGTGATTCGAGTTTAGGCATAGAAAAGATAAGTTTGGAGAACGCATTTCGTAACCCAGCCCAAGCTAAATTGCAGCACGAGGCAGCTAAACTTGCTGTTAGTGGGGTAGAGCAAACCATTGTGACTGAAGATGAGTTTGGTGAAAATATAATCGCGTCTTTTGGTAAGTTGAATATTAAAGGACTTAACTGGTTTATCAGTGCCGAAATTAAAACAAGCGAAGCATTAGGCGCGGTCAACACCTTGTTTTATAGCAGTTTGTTTATTGCAGCGATTGCCTTGCTTCTAGTTATTGTCCTTGGGGTGCGAATTGCCCGTTCTATTGCCCAACCTATTCAAGATATTTCACAACTGATTAATAAGGTGGCAGATACAGGACAACTCGATTATCGCAGTGATTACGCAGTTGACAATGAAACAGGCTTGATGGCCAGTGCCTTGAATCGATTGATGGATAATTTGCAGTCTACCTTTAACTCAGTAAGTGAAGTTCTGAGTAACACCAGCCAAGGGCTGCATGGGCAGAGGGTTGATATTCAGGTGTCTGGAGACATGGCGCTATTAGCGAATAATGTTAACAAAGCAGTAGAGATGATTGAAGTCTCTACTGAACAGGCAAAAAATGAGCAACAAAAAGCCATGGCGGCAGCTGAGCAGGCTAATCAACTCGCTGAAGAGGCAAAAGTTGCTGAACAAGACGCGTTAGCAGCAGGTGAAGAAGCGAAAAAATCGGCAGAACAAGCCGCACAAGCCGCCAAGCATGCAGAAGAAGTTGCAGAGCAAGCTGAGCGCCAAGCCAGAGCTGCATTGCGAATTAAGCGAGCATTGGATGCTTGTAATGCAAGTGTACTGGTTTCTAATAACGCAGGTGAAATCATATATGCTAACCAAGCGTTAGAAACTATTTTCTCTTTGTATAGCCAACAAATATCAAATGTACTAGCAGGGTTTAATGCTAAGCAACTTGTGGGTAAACAAGTTGACCAATTGCGAGCTATAGATAATCAAAAAATCCCTAGTTTTAAACATATTCAACAAACTCAGCATGTTCATATTGAGTTTAATGAATTGGTTTTTGATATTGTTGCTTCGCCTATAATGGATGAGCATGGAGAGTTAATCGGCCATGTTTATGAATGGCGAGATCTTACAGAGCAAACTCGCAAAGCCAGAGTCGAAGCCGAACAAGCCGCTGCCAATGCGAGAGTGAAAACGGCACTAGATAAATGCCAAGCTAATGTCATGATGGCGGATAATGAGTTAAATATTATTTATCTCAATGATTCTGTGCAGAGTATGTTAGCGGATAACCAGTCTGCGTTACGTCAAGCTTTGCCTAACTTTAATGCTGATAATTTAATCGGTGCCAATGTTGACGTATTCCATGCTAACCCGAGTCATCAACGTAACTTAATTGGTGATTTGGAAAGTGTTTATCAAACTCAAATAAACATTGCAGGGTTAACTTTCAATTTAGTTGCAACACCGGTATTTGATAATAGCAATAAGCGAGTGGGGACCGTTGTTGAGTGGGACGATTTAACGGAAGAGTTAGCCCGCCAAGCAGAAGAAAAGCGGGTTGCTAACGAGAATTTACGTGTACGCCAAGCACTAGACAATGTGCAAACCAATACCATGATTGCGGATGCAGATAACAAGATTATTTATCTTAATACCGCTATCCAAGATATGATGCAGGGCGTTGAAAGCGATATTCGCCAAGCGTTGCCTAATTTTGAGGCGCGTAGTTTGCTGGGGCAAAACATGGATGTCTTTCATAAAAATCCACATCATCAGCAGAACTTGATCGCTCGCCTGTCTTCGGTTTACCAAGCAGAAATTAAGGTTGCGGATCGCACCTTTAGATTAGTCGCTAATCCCATTGTAGCTTCCGACGGAGAGCGTATAGGAACTGTGGTCGAATGGAGCGATCGCACTGCTGAAATCATAATAGAAAAAGAAATTGATAACTTAGTTGATGCCGCGGCCGCAGGTGATTTAACGCAGCGCATTCAAACTGAAGGTAAAGATGGCTTCTTTAGAGGGTTAAGTGAGGGCTTGAACCGTTTGGTATCAGCTTGTGATGGCGCGATAAACGATACGGTTAAAATGTTAGATGCTATGGCGCATGGTGATTTAACTAAGCGGATCTCAGGTGAATATCAAGGTACTTTTGCTAAGCTTAAAGAAGATGCGAATGCAACTGCGATTAAGTTAACTGAAATTATTAGTCGAGTTAATCAATCGGCTAATACCGTCGCTTCGGGTGCAGATGAGATCGCGCAAGGTAATGCTGATTTAAGTCAACGTACAGAAGAACAAGCGTCTTCACTTGAAGAAACCGCATCCTCGATGGAGGAAATGACAAGTACAGTTAGGCAGAACGCTGACAACGCTGCAGTCGCCAATGAATTAGCCGCGGATGCGAAGACTAAAGCGGCGCAAGGTGGACAAGTTGTCGAGCGTGCTGTATCTAGCATGGCGGAAATCAATGATTCAAGTAAACGTATTGCTGACATTATTAGCGTGATTGATGAAATTGCCTTCCAAACCAACTTGTTAGCGCTTAACGCTGCGGTTGAAGCGGCACGAGCTGGTGAGCAAGGTCGAGGTTTTGCCGTGGTCGCTGGTGAGGTTAGGAATTTGGCGCAACGTTCAGCTGAAGCGGCTAAAGAAATTAAAGACTTAATTCGTGATAGTGTAGCTAAAGTAGAAGACGGTTCCTCTTTGGTCAATGAGTCAGGTGAAACATTAAAGGAAATTGTTCAGGCAGTAGAAAAAGTTAGCCAAATGATTGCTGATATTTCTGTAGCATCGAATGAACAAAGTTCAGGCATTGAGCAAGTTAATAAGGCTGTTGCGCAAATGGATGAAATGACCCAGCAAAATGCAGCATTAGTGGAGCAGGCATCCGCTGCTGGTGAATCCATGTCGGAGCAAGCGCGGGGCATGAAACAAATCTTGTCTTTTTTCCGCACAGACGTATCTTCTGAATTTGCGCGAAGTGAATATGTAGTACAAGCGCCAACGCATCCAAACGCATCCGCATCTTTGCCTAAGTCCAATACTAACTCAGTACAGTCTAAAGCCATTTCATTTTCGAGTGATGATGAATGGGAAGAGTTTTAGTCATAGGCTAAATAACTTAAATTTGAGAAAGGGTTAGCGAAAGCTAGCCCTTTTTTGTTTTAGGATCTATCTTGATATTTATAACAATTTTACAATATTGTTATATAGTCTTCTCGCTCAGGTCTTATGGTTCATTGTCTGCGCTTACTCTCGACTTTGGCTCCTGCGTCGTTCTAACACCTAAATCCATTTAGGCGGCCCCAATCACATAATAGAGCATATGCTCATGGGGTCTCGAAGCTTGCCTGCATGGATGCAGGTACCAAAAGTAGGCGCTTTAAGCGAGGGGCGTTAGCAGGACGCGGTAGCTTTGACGGCTTTGCTTACATGGATGTAAGTACTTAGGTTTCGTCTGGAACTAGAAACCTGATAATCCTCTAAGACAGCCTCGCAGTATCGTCTGACTTTCAGTACTAAACTGAAAGGTGAAGCTAAAACTTTACCGGAGGCTGTATGAAATATTTTAGCGCAATTGATCTACATTCGAATAATTCTTATCTGGTTATTTCTGATGAAGAGGATCGCAGTATGGTTGAAAAACGTCTAGCAAATGATCTTAAGTTGATATTAAGGGAATTGGAACCATTCAAGTCTGATATCCAAGGGATCGCTGTTGAATCAACTTATAACTGGTATTGGTTAGTTGATGGGTTAATGGACGCCGGTTATACACTCAAACTTGTTAACACCTCAGCTATCCAGAGCTATTCAGGACTTAAATATACCAATGATGTCCATGATGCTCGATGGCTGGCCAAGTTACTTAGACTCGATATTTTACCAACAGGCTATATTTACCCGAAAGAGCAACGTAAAGTGCGAGACATACTGCGTAAACGGGCAGGCCTTGTTCAACAACGTTCTTTAAATATTACCAGCTTCAAAAGCATGTTTGCGCGCCAGTTGGGGTTCACTATCAAATCCAATGACATCCATAAAAATATGGAGCAATTTTGTTTTGAAGATCCAATGCTAGAAGCTTGTTGTGCTCCGCACAAACAACTCTATAAAGTATTGACAGAAGAAATTGATAAGCTCGAAAAGTTAGTTGGCTCACAACTCAAAGAGTCATCGATATACACCCAGCTACAAACAACACCGGGGATAGGAAAAATTCTAGCGGCTACGATTTCATTAGAAACAGGCAATATTAGTCGTTTCAATAAAGTCGGTAACTATGCTTCATATTGCCGTTGTGTTAAAAGTACAAGGGTTAGTAATTATAAAATCAAAGGGAAAGGGAATGCCAAATGTGGCAACAAGTACTTATCTTGGGCTTTTTCCGAAGCAGCTCATTTTGCTATACGCCATTACAAGCCTATAAAATGCTTTTACGATCGTAAGAAACGTAAAAGCAATGGCATAATCGCAATGAGAGCTGTAGCTCACAAGCTAGCGAGAGCGTGTTACTTTATTATGCGAGATAACGTAGAGTTTGATATGAAATTAGCTTTTGGTTGACGGAAAGTGGTGAGCCAGCTTTAGGGGGTGGATTTAAACCACTAAACCTGATTGGACACCACTTTCCACTTTTTATCTAGCTTCGCCCAATAAGTAAGCCATAGAAGGGTTGGACAAAGAGCCACCAAACGCTGTGCGTTGATTGGATATTTATTGGTACCGGAAAATTTTTGAGGCGAGAGCCAAGGCGATTACAGCAGTTAGGTAAAAGCCGAATTCAGATGGGTGACTGATGCGAAGTTTTTTCGTAATCAGCAGAGTAAAATTCGAGTCGAATAAGACTAGAGAAAAGACGGGACTTAGGTGTACTGTAAAGTTTGATAAACAAATTTATTGTGTTATTCGTCCATGAAAAACGCAATAAATTCGCTTGTGAATTTGACACCGGCTGCTTAATGGGTGACACCGGCTGCTTAATGGGTGCCCCTAAAACCTGATCGCTTTGACTATAGTTCAACATTCAAGCGCAAAGTTTGCTTTAGTTGAACCCAAGGAACTAATAATTAATCAAAGGTAAGAAACATATGCTCTCATTTGGCAGTACGGCTAATAAAAACAACCAATATATTCTAAATGCACTTGATAAATCGCAAGCGATTATTGAGTTTGAGCCAAATGGCACTATTGTTCGAGCGAATGAAAACTTTTTGCAATCTATGGGCTATCAATTAAAAGATATTCAGGGGCGGCACCATTCGATATTTGTTGAATCTGAGTATGCAAATAGCGCTGAATACCAAGCATTTTGGCATAAATTGAATCAAGGGGAATTTCATTCAGGGGAATACCTGCGCATAGCTAAAGGTGGGCGGTTAGTCTTTATTCAAGCTTCGTACAATCCAATTAAAGATAAAAATGGCAAACTGTTAAAGGTTGTTAAATTTGCCACAGATATTACAGAGGATAAGCTTCAATCACTTGATAATCAGGGTCAAATATCGGCTATTAATCAAGCACAGGCGGTTATCGAATTTAACCTTGATGGCACTATTATTACCGCCAATGACAACTTTTTAACAACTATGGGCTATAACCTTGAAGAAATAAAAGGTCAGCATCATAAAATGTTTGTCGAACCCAATGAGGTTGATAGTGCAGAGTATCAAGCTTTTTGGAATGAGCTTGCAGCGGGTAAGTTTCAGCAGGCTGAATATAAGCGGTTAGCGAAAAACGGCCGAGAAGTTTGGATTCAGGCATCGTATAACCCCATACTGGATTTTAATGGCAAGCCGTTCAAAGTGGTAAAATTTGCCACAGACGTGACTGTGCAAAAATTAAATAATGCCAACTTTGCCGGTCAAATCGCCGCAATAGGTAAAGCGCAAGCGGTTATCGAGTTTAACTTAGATGGCACTATTCTTAATGCCAATGATAACTTTCTGACAACGACAGGCTATCAATTAGATGAGGTGCAAGGCAAACATCACAGTATGTTTGTTGAACCAAGTTATGCTGCTAGTTCTGAATATCAAGCGTTTTGGCAACGTTTAGCACAAGGGAAATTTGAGCAGGCTGAATATAAACGGCTAGCAAAAGGAGGGCGAGAAATATGGATCCAAGCGTCTTACAATCCAATCTTAGATTTAAATGGTAAGCCTTTTAAAGTCGTTAAATTCGCCACAGAGATCACAAAACAGAAGATGCAAACCGCAGATTTTAATGGTCAGTTGCAAGCGATTAGCAAAGCACTGGCGGTGATTGAATTTAACCTAGACGGCACTATTCGTTACGCGAATGATAATTTTCTAAATGCGATGGGTTATGCATTGGACGAAATTAAAGGTCAGCATCATAAATTATTTGTGAGTGCCGATTACGCTGATAGCCAAGAGTACGCTGATTTTTGGGCTTCTCTAGCACGTGGCGAGTATCAACAAGCAGAATATCAACGTTATGCTAAAGGTGGTAAAGAAATTTGGATCCAAGCGTCTTACAACCCGATTTTTGATATGAATGGCAAGCCGTTTAAAGTCGTTAAATATGCGACAGATATTACCCAGCAAAAATTGAAGAATGCGTATTACCGAGGGCAGATTAAAGCCATAAGCTTGTCACAAGCGGTTATCGAATTTGAGCCTGACGGTACTATTGTAACTGCCAATGATAACTTTCTCTCGGCAATGGGTTATGAACTTGCTGAGGTTCAGGGGCAGCACCATAAAATATTTGTTGAACCTAGTTACGCGCAAAGTGCTGAGTATCTGGCATTTTGGCAATCTTTAGCGCGAGGTGAGTATCAGCAAGCTGAATATAAACGTTATGCCAAAGATGGCTCAGAAGTTTGGATCCAAGCGTCTTACAACCCGATTTTGGATGTGAATGGTAAGGTGTTTAAGGTTGTAAAATACGCATCTGATGTGACCGAACAAAAGTTACGCAACGCCAATTTTACCGGTCAAATCGAAGCCATTGGTAAAGCACAAGCGATTATCGAATTTGAGTTAGATGGCACTATTATTACTGCCAATAATAACTTCTTAAGTGCGTTGGGTTATGAATTATCCGAGATCCAAGGCAAACATCATAGAACATTCGTTAAACCTGAGTTTGCGCATAGTATTGAATACCGCCAATTTTGGGATAGTTTAGCGCAAGGGCAATACAAGCAGGGTGAGTTTGAGCGTATTAGCAAAGATGGTAAAGAGATTTGGATCCAAGCTTCTTATAACCCGATATTAGATATGAATGGTAAGCCATTCAAAGTGGTTAAATACGCAGTTGATATTACCGAACAAAAAATGCGCAACGCTGACTTTTCAGGTCAGATTGCTGCAATAGGCAAGGCGCAAGCGGTTATTGAGTTCGATTTAGATGGCACGATCCGCTCGGCTAACGACAACTTCCTTAACGCATTGGGTTATAAGCTGGAAGAAATTCAAGGCCAGCATCATAGTTTGTTTGTTGAAAGCCAGCTAGCAACGAGCTTTGAATACAAGGATTTTTGGGCGCGTTTAGCTAAAGGCGAGTATCAACAAGGCGAATATAAGCGTATGGCTAAAGGTGGACGAGAAATTTGGATCCAAGCGTCGTACAACCCGATTTTGGATATGAATGGCAAGCCATTTAAAGTGGTTAAGTACGCAACTGAAGTGACTGATGATAAGTTACGCAATGCTAATTTTAGTGGACAGATAGCAGCTATTAGTAAATCGCAAGCGGTAATTGAGTTCAATATGGACGGTACCATCATTACTGCCAATGATAACTTTTTACAAGCTGTGGGTTATAGTTTGGCGGAGATCCAAGGTAAGCATCATAGCTTATTTGTCGAGGCTATATATGGTAATAGTACTGAATACAAACAATTCTGGCAGCAGTTAAATCAAGGGCAGTATCAATCTGGAGAGTTCAAACGAATTAATCGCAATGGTGAAGAGGTTTGGATCCAAGCTTCCTATAACCCGATATTAGATCTAAACGGCAACCCTTTTAAAGTGGTTAAATACGCAACAGATATTACAGGCCGAGTTAAAGCGATAAATGCTACATCAGTTGCGTTACAAGCGTTGGAAAAAGGGCGATTAGATTCACTGATTGATATTGAATTTATTCCTGAGTTTGAACAGTTGAAGCAAGCCGTGAACAGCACAGTTAATCGTTTAGCGGCAACCGTTGGGCAAATCAGTAATGCGTCATCTAAAGTGACTTCAGGCATTGAAGAGATAGCGCAAGGCAACATCAACCTAAGTCAGCGAACGGAAGAGCAAGCCTCTTCGTTAGAGGAAACAGCATCGTCAATGGAAGAGATGACCGCTACCGTTAGGCAAAATGCCGATAATGCCAATGTCGCTACAGAGTTAGCCACAGTCGCTCAGCAGAAAGCAAAACAAGGTGGTCAGGTGGTTGAACGTGCGGTGACTAGCATGAATGAAATCAACGACTCTAGTAAGAAAATTGCTGACATTATCGGTGTTATTGATGAAATCGCTTTTCAAACTAATTTACTTGCATTAAACGCGGCAGTAGAGGCAGCTAGGGCTGGTGAGCAAGGTCGAGGCTTTGCGGTAGTCGCCGGTGAGGTACGAAATTTGGCGCAGCGGTCTGCGGAAGCGGCTAAAGAGATCAAGGACCTAATCCGTGACAGTGTGACTAAAGTGGAAGATGGTTCAAGGTTAGTCAATGAATCAGGTAACACGTTAAATGAGATTGTTTCAGCTGTAGAAAAAGTCAGCCAAATGATAGCTGACATTGCTGTGGCTTCAAAAGAACAAAGCGCAGGCATTGAGCAGGTCAATAAGGCGGTTGCAGGCATGGATGAAATGACACAACAGAATGCAGCGCTTGTTGAGCAAGCCTCCGCCGCTGGCTCGGCTATGGCAGAGCAAGCACGTACAATGCAGGATTTAATATCTTTCTTTTCGTTAAATCAGCAAGGTCGATCACATGATTTAGCTGTGCCAGCAAGGCAAGTCACTTCGTCGGTCAAGTCCGCTTCCTCTGTAGAAGGCTTTTCAGCTCAGGCTTTAGCTTTTAGTCAAGAAGAGGAGTGGGAAGAGTTCTAGCTGATAACTCACTTATATGAGAATGAGCGTACTAAGCTTAAAAATTTAGCTCTAAATTGAAAATAAAAAGCCCAGTTGTTAATAATACAGCTGGGCTTTTCTGATCCTAGGATTAACTAAACTATTTTTGCCAGTCTAAAATACCACCTGCAAGATTGACGACATTTTTAAAGCCCATGGTTTGCAGTGTGTCCGCAGCGAGTACCCCGCGAGCACCACTGCGACAAAAAATTAAAAGAGGCAAGCATTCAGGGGTGCTAGCGGTCTTGATCTCTGGTTGTAACAGGATCTGACTTTCTAGTACACCTCTTGGAATATTGCGTGCCCCTTCTATCGTGCCAACTGAAAACTCATTGGGCTCTCGTATATCAATTAAGATACCTTGACCTTTACTTATTAGTTCAGTAAAGGTTTGGCGATCAACATTGGTTGTATTCGGTCGAGCAGATGCAATTAAATCTTCAATAGTTAGCATGGCTTAGTCAATCATTAATCATGTACTATAGTCAAAGCGATCAGGTTTTAGGGGAAGCTGTCAAAGCTATCGCATCCGTGCTCTCGCTCCTTACCTACATCCATGTAGGCAAGCTTCGAGACCCCATGAGCATATGCTCTATTATGTGATTGGGGCGAGTAAGCGCTGACAATGAACCATAAAGCCTGAGTGAGAAGACTATAATTACTTTTCCTGCTCGCGAGCAATGGCACGGTATGCAATATCGTTCCGGTATTGAACACCATTCCATTGAATTTGTTTAACTAATTCATAAGCCGCTTGTTGCGCTTCGGTTACCGTATTGCCTAATGCGGTAGCACATAGCACACGACCACCATTAGTGGTAACCTTACCATCAATGTCTTTTGTACCCGCGTGGAATACTTTAAGGCCAGCAGCTTCTTCAGGTATTCCTGTGATCACGTCGCCTTTCGGATATGAACCTGGGTAACCACCCGCAGCTAACACCACACCAACAGACGCTTTTGAATCAAATTTAGCTTCGCCTTGGTCTAATTTACCTTGGGTTGCTAATAAACACAGCTCAACAAGATCAGATTGCATACGTAGCATAATAGGCTGAGTTTCAGGATCACCAAAACGGCAGTTATATTCAATCACTTTAGGCGCGCCAGACTCATCGATCATTAGACCAGCGTATAGGAAACCAACATATGGGTTACCTTCATTCGCCATACCTTCAACCGTTGGCATGATCACTTCATCCATAATGCGCTTGTAGACTTCATCTGTGACGACGGGGGCAGGCGAATAAGCCCCCATTCCACCTGTATTTGGACCTTCATCACCATCATAAGCACGTTTATGGTCTTGGCTAGTCGCCATAGGTAATACGTTTTTACCGTCAACCATGACTATAAAGCTAGCTTCTTCACCGGTTAAGAACTCTTCAATAACCACTCGGTGACCTGCATCACCAAAAGCGTTACCCGCAAGCATGTCTTTAACTGCTGCTTCAGCTTCTTCTAGCGTCATTGCAACGATTACACCTTTACCCGCAGCAAGACCGTCAGCCTTAACTACGATAGGTGCGCCTTGCTCACGTAAGTAAGCAAGTGCTGGCTCGACTTCAGTGAAGTTTTGGTAAGCACCTGTAGGGATCTTGTTACGCGCTAAGAAATCTTTAGTGAAAGATTTTGAACCTTCTAATTGAGCGGCTTTTTCACTTGGACCAAAGATAGTTAATCCTTCTGCTTGGAACGCATCAACAACCCCGATAACTAATGGCGCTTCTGGGCCAACAATTGTCAGCTCGATGTTATTATCTTTAGCAAATGCGACTAAGCCTGCTTTATCTTCGACATCGATATTTACGTTTTCTAATTTGGGTTCAAGTGCTGTTCCAGCGTTACCTGGAGTTAAAAATACCTTTTCTACATTGGCTGATTGCGCTGCTTTCCAAGCTAACGCATGCTCGCGGCCACCGCCGCCAATCACTAATACTTTCATTGTTTACTCGATTGTTATTGATTGGGTTTTATAAATTTTAATGTGAATCGTGTTGACTCACCGACATTTAATAATTTGGGATCTTTTCCTCTATGTACAGGAAGTAAGCTCCATACCCCATTGGCGTGATCGGCATCATCCAATGGGTTGAGATTAATATTGCTATCGCCTACCAACTTAAAGCCGGCTTGCTCTGCAATTTCAATGGCTAGGCTTTTCTTTAGATAGCCTGATTTTAACCATTGCTCTTGATCGCGATCCTCGGGTAATTGATGATCGACAATGCCTAATATACCACCTGGTTTTAGGGCTTTGTAAAAGCTATCGAAAGCTTGGCGCATACCGGCTTCTTGGTTATTCATGTACCAATTATGTAAGTTACGAAAAGTCAGTACGACATCTGCGGAACCGGCTGGAGCGATTGCGTAAGCTTTATCTATATGAAATTCTGTTAACTGTGTTTTGCTATAAATAGGGTTGCTGGCTAATTTTTGCTTAAAATTAGCCAAGTGCTTGTCAAAGTATTTTACCCCAGAATTAGCAGGAAAGTGGGCCGCGTAAAATTGGCCTTGCTCTTTTAAATAAGGCGCTAAAATTTCACTATACCAACCTGCGCCAGGCCAAATTTCTACAACATGACTATTGGGTTTTACACCTAAAAAAGCCAATGTTTCAGCAGGGTGGCGATATTTATCGCGAGCTTGATTTTTAATACTTCGATGAGACGCGTTGAGTTGCGCACTAATAGCGGCTTTTATTTTTTCTTTTTCTGAGTTGCTGTTTTCAGCATGGGTTAAACTACATCCAGTACAGGTTAAAACAGCGAACAAGCTTATGATAGATAAAGTAATTTTCACGTGCTTAGTTTCCATTGTATTAATAGGACAGGTCGAAGTTATAGTTTAACAGAGGATGATGTCTTTGCAGAAAAACATCGATTATCGAATCATATTGAACGACAAACTCTTTAAATAAGACATATATTTGTAGGTCGGACGTTTACGTCCGACGCTAATATGCAGGTTCAAACTTAGTCGAGATAAATCTCGACCTCCATTATCTTTTTTAAACGCTTGAATAGAACCTGCCATTTATCAATAAAGCTTTAAGCCTCATTGCTTGAACTTGCCATTTACCATTATTTAGCTGCTTAGGTGACTTATATAAGCGACTAATCAAAAGATAAACTAACCAAAGTAGTTGGCGTTCAGACAAGGCGCCTTTAAATTACGAGACCCTAGGAGCATACGTTTTTGTATGTGACTAGGGCGAGTAATAAAGGCAACGCAGTATCAACGCCAAATACGAAGGTTAGTGGCGGAAATGACGCATACCGGTGAATACCATCGCCATCCCATGCTCGTCCGCCGCCGCGATAACTTCTTCATCGCGCATTGAACCGCCTGGTTGGATGACTGCAGTAATACCAGCTTGTGCCGCAGCATCAATACCATCACGGAATGGGAAGAATGCATCTGATGCCATAACCGAACCTTTAACTTCAAGGTTTTCGTCAGCTGCTTTAATACCAGCGATTTTAGCACTGTAAACACGGCTCATTTGGCCAGCGCCAACACCAATAGTTTGCTGACCCTTGGCGTAGACGATTGCGTTAGATTTAACAAACTTAGCGACTTTCCAGCAGAATAATAAGTCTTTTAACTCTTCTTCTGTTGGTTGCTTTTTAGTAACCACTTTAAGGTCATCTAAGCCAACCATACCTTGGTCGCGATCTTGTAATAATAAACCGCCGTTAACACGCTTATAGTCTAAGCCAGTTGTCTTGCTTGACCATTCGCCACATTCTAATAAACGAACGTTTTGCTTAGCGGCAACAATTTGTGCTGCGGCAGCTGAAATGCTTGGTGCAATAATCACTTCAACGAATTGACGAGAAATAATCGCTTCTGCTGTTTCTGCATCTAATTCTTGGTTGAATGCAATAATGCCACCGAAAGCTGATGTAGGATCCGTTTGATACGCACCTTCGTATGCGGCTAGGATGTTATCACCAATCGCAACACCACAAGGGTTAGCGTGTTTAACAATGACACAAGCTGGCTCATCAAATTCTTTAACACATTCTAATGCTGCGTCAGTATCAGCAATGTTGTTATACGAAAGCGCTTTACCTTGTAATTGCTTAGCTGTTGAAACAGAGGCTTCTTCTACGTTAGCTTCAACGTAAAAAGCGGCAGATTGGTGGCTGTTTTCGCCATAGCGTAAATCTTGTTTTTTAACTAGTTGAGTGTTGAAGGTACGTGGGAATTGGCTGCCCTCAGCTTTTTCAGTGTGGTAATCAGGCGTTAACTTACCGAAGTAGTTAGCGATCATACCGTCATACGCAGCTGTGTGCTCGAACGCAGCGATAGCTAAATCAAAACGAGTCGCATGGCTTAATGAACCTTGGTTATTGTTCATTTCAGTCAATACGCGATCATAATCTGACGCGTTAACCACGATAGTCACATCTTTGTGGTTTTTCGCAGCAGAGCGAACCATAGTCGGTCCACCAATATCGATGTTTTCAACTGCATCTTCTAATGTGCAATCAGGTTTAGCGACTGTTGCTGCAAATGGGTACAAGTTAACCACGACCATATCGATTGGCTTAATTTCGTTATCTGCCATTACAGCTTGGTCGATATCGCGACGGCCTAAAATACCACCATGAACTTTAGGGTGTAACGTTTTAACCCGGCCATCCATCATTTCAGGGAAGCCAGTATAGTCAGATACTTCAACCGCTTTGATTTGATTTTCAGTTAATAGACGGAAAGTACCGCCAGTCGACAGGATTTCAACCCCGTTGTTTGCCAGTTCGCGGGCAAATTCAACGATACCCGTTTTGTCTGAAACGCTAATTAGCGCACGGCGGATTGGTCGAGCTTGTTCCATTTATTTGTTTACCTTAGATAAAATTTAAAAAAGAAATTACTAGAAACGAAAAAAGCACCCAAGGGTGCTTTTTGACGGTAAAGTCGGCTTAGTTCATGCCGTATTTTTTTAGCTTTTTACGTAAAGTACCACGATTGATACCTAACATAGTGGCTGCACGCGTTTGGTTACCACGAGTATACTGCATTACTTCTTCTAGTAACGGAGCTTCAACTTCGGCTAAAACTAACTCGTAGAACTCTTCAACGTCTTGACCGTTTAACTGTGATAAGTAATTGCTGATCGCTTGCTTAACTGAAGAACGTAAAGGCTTATTATTGGTTTCTGAGCTTAATAATGGGCCAGTGACTAATTCTGGAGTTACATTTTGGTCGAACATAATGACTACTCTTTTCTCTTTAATTAATGGTCAAAAAATTGTTGAAGGCTATCTAATTGCTGTTGGGCATTTTCAATAGCGTTAAAAGTTTTTCTGTATTCACTGTTAAGTGAATGGGCGGCGAAGTACCAGCTTACGTGCTTGCGAGCAATACGTAAGCCTTTACCTTCACCATATAATTCATGTAGCTCAGCTACATGATGTATAACCGTATCGCGAATTTCTTGGCGATCCGGTTTTGGCAAATGCTCACCTGTTAACAGGTAATGATTAATATCAGCAAAGATCCAAGGGTTACCTTGAGAACCTCGACCTATCATCACAGCATCGGCGCCGGTATAATCTAGTACGTATTTAGCTTTCTCAGCTGATGTAATATCGCCATTAGCGACGACAGGCAGCGAGACAGCTTGTTTAATCGCCTTAATTGTGTCGTACTCAGCTTCGCCTTTGAATAAGCATGCACGGGTTCTACCATGAACGGCTAATGACTGAATGCCACATTTTTCAGCTAGCTGAGCGATTTCAATTCCATTGCGATTGTCTGGATCCCATCCAGTGCGGATCTTTAATGTGACAGGCACATCAACCGCATTTGTTACTGCCTTTAAAATCCGCTCGACTAACGCCGGATCTTTAAGTAATGCAGAGCCTGCCAATTTTTTATTTACCTTTTTGGCAGGACAGCCCATATTGATATCAATAATTTGGGCACCAGTTTCGGCATTAAATTGGGCTGCTTGAGCCATCAAGTCAGGATCGCAACCAACAATTTGTACTGCTTGGATCCCTGTTTCACCGCTGGTTTCCATTCGCTTCTGAGATTTTGCTGTTTGCCAAACATCAGGGTTAGAAGACAACATTTCACCATAAGCCAAGCTACAACCATTTTTACGACAAAGCTGTCGATAGGGTTTGTCAGTTATTCCCGCCATAGGCGCTAAAATAACCGGCGCTTTTAATGTATAAGACGCAATTTGCATAAGCTTAAATTGGTTAAAACATCACCACCTGCGAAAAAGGGCGGCTAGTGTACACGGCTTTATTCAAGCTGAAAAGCTTATTTATTAAGCAATTTGTAATTTTATTTATGTCAATAGTTATTCGCCGTATGCCAGAAAAAAATGCAGTTATTTTTAGTTAGAATCGCTTGATTTTATGGCGGAATATATGGCTACAAAGCAGAGTATTTAAGGAATTTGTTAAAAATTGGTAAAAATAAGGATGTGCAGCAGAGGGGTAGATAGCATGCAAGCATGCTATCTGACGAAGGTGCCCGTTTTTACATTAAAAACAGAACAAGAAAAGCGACAAAACTTGAAGTAGCGAAAAAGCCATTTTCGATACGAGCTTCTATGAGTTTTGTGGCGCTATCTGATCTTTCAATTACACCTAAAACAGTAAAGGTGACAGCTAAAATTAATGCTAATAGCATTAAGTTAACTTCTAAGGCGCTTAGGATGTTTTCCATGTTGTAGCCTTCTTATTAATCGGTTGCTGAAATAAAGTGGCGCTATTTTAGTAATTGCGCGACTCGATTGCCAATTTAATTTTAATTTACCGTAAGTTTTTATGATGTAGCACAAAGCTGAGGTATTATATCGGCAATATTTTCTACCCTCTTTATTATGCATATACCGAATACATTCGGCCTAGACGTTTCAGGGCCAAATATTATTTATATTGATGAAACTACCACACCAAATGACTTACCTGATAATTTAATCATGGTTGGTGAAGGCTCTAACTTATTGTTTACTGTGTCGCAAATAAGTTTTCCTATTGGTATTTGTCAGCACCAAGTGTTTGATATAGCAGAAACGGAACACTTTTGGCTTATTCAGTTAGGTGCAGGGTTAAATTGGCATCAAACGGTCGCTCGTTTATTAGATCTCAATGTAACTGGTTTGGAAAATCTGGCACTAATACCTGGGTTAGTGGGTGCAGCACCCGTACAAAATATTGGTGCTTATGGCTTAGAGTTTAGCCAAGTGTGTCAGTCAGTCAGCGGTATTGATTTAATAGATAAGAAAAGAAAAACACTCACAGCACAAGAATGTTGTTTTGCTTATCGGGATTCTGTTTTTAAACATAGATTGAAGCATCAGTTTATTATTGAACAAGTCGAGATTAAATTAAGTAAGCATACTAAACCTCGCGTTGATTATGGGCCATTGCAAAAGTTAGGTGAGCAAGCAACGGCGAAACAAGTCTTTGATAAGGTATGTCAAATTCGCAGCGAAAAATTACCTAACCCTAATATATTAGGTAACGCAGGCAGCTTTTTTAAGAATCCTATTGTAACCCATCAAGAGGTTAAGCGACTTAAGAAAAAGTGGCCTGACATGCCTTGCTATGCGGCTAATCACGACCAAACAAAATTAGCCGCAGGTTATTTGATAGACCAAGCTGGATTAAAGGGCTTACAAGTTGGTGGTGCGTCTGTTCATGTCAATCAAGCTTTGGTACTGGTCAATAATGCCAATGCTACTGGTAATGATGTTGTTGAGTTAGCTAAGCGGGTTAAGGCTAAAGTGTTTGAGATATTTGGCGTGAATATAGAAGCCGAAGTGCGTTTTTTTAATAAAGATGGTGAAATAGCGTCTGAGTTAATACTTGGCAATTAACGTGTCCTGTCCTGCTTTCCAAACTGATTAATACGAGTTTAAGAGATACCATTATGAGTGAACAAACTCATTTAACCGCGGTAGAAGTTGCACTGCTGTCGATCTTATCCAACAACCAATTTCATTCAGGCGATAAGCTCGCTGAGCATTTTGACGTGAGTCGTGCTGCTATATCTAAATGGATTAAACAACTCAATGAAAAGCAAATCGCTATACATTCGGTTAAAGGTAAAGGATACCAATTGGCGCAATACATCCAGTTAATTGATGAGCACAAGCTCAAACAGCAACTATGCGAGCTATTAACTGTGGATTATCAAGTGGTGAGTGATTCCACCAACGACACAGTTAAGCAGTATTTTAAAAACAATCAGTCTAATATTCTGGCAATTACAGAGCAGCAGTTGGCAGGCAGAGGGCGACGAGGTCGTCAATGGGTATCGCCTTTTGCTCAAAACCTATACTTTACTTTAGGTTTAGAACTCGACTTGCCTATTAGTGAATTATCCGGATTAAGTTTGGCAGTTGGTTTGAGTTTAACTGAAACCTTAAATCGCTTAGCTATTCCAGCCAAATTAAAGTGGCCGAATGACATATATATAGAAGGTAAAAAAGTTGCAGGCATCTTAGTTGAGCTTGATGGTGCTTTTGACAGCCCGTGTCGAGTAATAATCGGGGTTGGAATCAATATTAATATGCAAGTGGGACAACACACTCAAGCGATCGACCAAGATTGGACGAGTCTATCTATATTTAGCGGTAAAATTTGGTCTCGCACGCAGTTAGCACAACAATTAAGTGAACCTTTGTATCAAGATATTGAATTGTTCACTCAGCATGGGTTAAAAAATAAAGTTGAATTGTGGCAATCCTATGATCATTTTTACCGTCGCCCGATAAGATTAATTATGCCTAATAATGAAATTGCAGGAGTCGGCAGGGGTATAGATGAAAGTGGGGCTTTGTTATTAGAAACGGCTAACGGAATAGAGCGATTTATTGGTGGTGAGATTTCAGTTCGAGGCATGGTTGGGCAAGAAAAATGACCATTTTATTAGTTGATGAAGGTAATACTCGAATTAAATATGCCGAGCTAGACACAAATAGCGGTTTTATAAAATTGCTCGACAGCCACTTGCTCAGCAAAGCGAATTTAAACACTCAAAACTACCTAGCGATATATGCCTCTAGTGTTAAAAGTGGAGCTGAATTGCAAAAAATGTTAGCAACTCAGTTTAGCTGTCCGATTTATATTATCGAAACACCGGATTCAAAGTATGGATTAACTATAGCTTACGCTGATAAGACACGTTTAGGTGTTGATCGCTGGTTAGCTATGTTGGGAGCTTTTTGTAATACGGTCGATTTAGCTGGTAAAGCGACGGGTGAGGTCGCGCAAAACACCAAGTATTGTGCGCAGTTAGTTGCTGATTTTGGTACCGCTGTGACAATTGATGCGATTGAGCAAGATGGCACTCATATCGGCGGATGGATTATACCCGGTCTGAATACGGCAAAAAGTGGCTTGCTGGGCAAAACAGCGTCGATCAAAATAAAAACAGATGTCTGTCATAAAGCTGAGTTTGGCGATATGACAGAATCTTGTGTTAATAACGGCATATATGTCAGCATACTTTCAACGATTTTTTATGCTTGCAAATTATTGTTAAAAAAGGCGGAAACGATAGATATTTATCTAACCGGAGGAGATTGTGAGCTTTTTTATGCTGAATTAGTAACACAGCTGAACGAACAAAATATTAATATTTACCAAGTTGACGACCTTGTTTTTAAAGGATTAGCGCAATACGCTGAGTTAAACGCTCAGTAAATAAGCAAAAAGTGCGCAAGCTTTGAGAAAATAGTGATTTTTTTAATTTTTATCGTAAAAAGGGCTTGCAAGCTTAAAAACGATTAAATAGAATGCGCTCCACTTTTTGCAGAGCCGGCTTAGCTCAGTTGGTAGAGCAACTGACTTGTAATCAGTAGGTCGCCAGTTCGATTCCGGCAGCCGGCACCATGCAAAATAAAAGAATTTGGAGGGGTTCCCGAGTGGCCAAAGGGATCAGACTGTAAATCTGACGGCTCCGCCTTCGGTGGTTCGAATCCACCTCCCTCCACCACTTTTCCAGACTTGAGGCTGACCTGATTTAACGGATAATGCGGGTGTCGTATAATGGCTATTACCTCAGCCTTCCAAGCTGATGATACGGGTTCGATTCCCGTCACCCGCTCCAATTCCTGATTAGTGCAGATGCTGATATAGCTCAGATGGTAGAGCGCACCCTTGGTAAGGGTGAGGTCCCCGGTTCAATTCCGGGTATCAGCACCACTTCTAATAAATCTTATCTGTCTCAAATTTAATGTTTAATAATTCGGGTATGTGCCTGATTTATGAGTTTTGAGGTCTACGATGGCTAAAGAAAAATTTGAACGTACGAAACCGCATGTTAACGTTGGCACAATCGGTCACGTTGACCACGGTAAAACTACATTAACAGCAGCAATCACAACTGTTCTTGCAAAAGTACACGGTGGTGAAGCTAAAGATTTCGCATCAATCGATAACGCTCCAGAAGAGCGTGAGCGTGGTATCACAATCTCAACTTCTCACGTTGAGTATGACACACCAACTCGTCACTATGCACACGTAGACTGTCCTGGTCACGCCGATTATGTTAAAAACATGATCACAGGTGCTGCACAGATGGACGGCGCTATCTTAGTAGTAAGTGCTGCAGATGGCCCTATGCCACAAACTCGTGAGCACATCCTATTATCACGTCAGGTAGGTGTACCTTACATCATCGTATTCATGAACAAATGTGACATGGTTGATGATGAAGAGTTATTAGAATTAGTAGAAATGGAAGTACGTGAATTACTTTCAGAGTATGACTTCCCAGGTGATGACTTACCACTAATCCAAGGTTCAGCGCTTAAAGCGTTAGAAGGCGAGAAAGAGTGGGAAGACAAAATTGTTGAGTTAGGTGAAGCACTTGATTCATACATCCCAGAGCCAGAGCGTGAAATCGACAAGCCATTCCTAATGCCAGTTGAAGACGTATTCTCAATCTCAGGTCGTGGTACAGTAGTAACAGGTCGTGTTGAGTCAGGTATCATCAAAGTTGGTGAAGAGATCGAAATCGTAGGTATCCGTGAAACGCAAACTACGACTTGTACTGGTGTTGAGATGTTCCGTAAACTTCTTGACGAAGGTCGTGCAGGTGAGAACATTGGTGCCTTATTACGTGGTACTAAGCGTGACGACGTAGAGCGTGGCCAAGTACTTTGTAAGCCTGGTTCAATCACACCACACACTAAGTTCGAGTCAGAAGTATACGTACTTTCTAAAGACGAAGGTGGCCGTCATACTCCATTCTTCAAAGGTTACCGTCCACAGTTCTACTTCCGTACAACTGACGTAACTGGTGCAGTAGAGTTACCAGAAGGCGTAGAAATGGTAATGCCTGGCGACAACATCAAAATGGTTGTTGAGCTAATTGCTCCAATCGCGATGGACGAAGGTTTACGTTTCGCTATCCGTGAAGGTGGCCGTACTGTTGGTGCTGGCGTTGTAGCTAAGATCATCGAATAAGATATTGTTCTTATTTTTAAAGCCCCGATTGTTCGGGGCTTTTTGCCTTTAGTAAATCCTAGTTATTTACTTGGCAGGTTAGGGGTGTAGTTCCAATTGGTAGAACAGCGGTCTCCAAAACCGATGGTTGGGGGTTCGAGTCCCTCCACCCCTGCCAACTTTATCTTTTGGCTTAATAATTAAATAGCGGACATTAAAGTTCTTAGTAGAACATAGGCGCGTTAATTGCTAGTATCGGCGATTAATTTAATATGACCTATGCTTTACTAAGCATTTTATGTAGTTAAGGCTCAGTCTCAATGTTTGAGAATAATGAGCACAGAATAAGGTTTAATCATGGGCGTTGAAGCTGAAAATCAAACAAATAGCCTTGATGGTCTAAAATGGACTGTAAGCTTTGCCATTTTAGCTGCGATTGTTGCGGGTAATATTTATTTTGCCGAACAAATTTCAATTTTATGGCGAGCAGTTGCTATAGTTGTGGGTGTAGGTGCAGCATTATTTGTAGCTGGCCAGACAGCAAAAGGCCAAGATGCATTGGTATTTGCAAAAGATTCGCGCACTGAAGTACGTAAAGTGGTTTGGCCTACTCGTCAAGAAACCTTACAAACAACTGTGATCGTTATTATAGCAACTTTGATAATGTCTCTTATCCTTTGGGGATTGGACGGTATCATGGTTCGTGTTGTTGCATTTTTAACTGGATTGGAATTATAAACCATGTCTGAAGCAAAACTTAGATGGTATGTTGTTCAAGCGTTTTCGGGATACGAAGCGCGTGTAGCAACTACTTTAAAAGAACATATCAAGTTACACAGCATGGAAGATTACTTTGGTGAAGTTTTAGTACCCACTGAAGAAGTCATTGAGATGCGTGCTGGCCAAAAACGCAAAAGTGAACGCAAATTTTTCCCAGGATATGTTTTAGTACAAATGGTCATGAATGATGATTCATGGCATTTAGTTAAAGACACGCCTCGGGTACTAGGTTTTATTGGCGGAACATCGGATCGCCCAGCACCCATTTCTGATAAAGAAGCACAAGCTATCTTAAATCGTCTTGAAGAAACAGCTGATAAACCTACACATCGTCACTCGTTTGAGCCAGGCGAAGTGGTACGCGTTATCGATGGTCCATTTGCTGACTTTAACGGCGTTGTTGAAGAAGTCGATTACGATAAAAGCCGCTTAAAAGTATCAGTTCTTATCTTTGGTCGTTCAACACCAGTCGATTTAGAATTCTCGCAGGTTGAAAAAGGCTAAAACTTAGTCTATAATCCGCACCCCTTTGATTCTTGAATCAAAAAATATCAAGCGCTATCAATATGATAGTGCTTGTTTGTATTTACGTTTAAACAATTTGGGAAGCCGCTCGAGTATTTTGTTCCTCGCAAATTACGAGGCGTTACACCCATAAGAGGTTTTTGACATGGCTAAAAAAGTCCAAGCCCTTATCAAGTTGCAAGTAGCAGCTGGTATGGCTAACCCGAGTCCACCTGTTGGTCCAGCTCTTGGTCAACACGGTGTTAACATCATGGAATTCTGTAAAGCGTTTAACGCCAAAACAGACAGCCTAGAAAAAGGCGCGCCAGTTCCTGTTGTTATTACAGTTTACGCTGATCGTTCTTTCACTTTTGAAACTAAAACTCCACCTGCTTCATTCTTATTGAAGAAAGCGGCTGGTATCAAGAGCGGTTCTGGTAAACCACACGTAGATAAAGTTGGTAAAGTAACTCGCGCTCAATTAGAAGAGATCGCTAAAGTGAAAGAACCAGACTTAACTGCAGCTGATTTAGACGCAGCTGTTAACACTATCGCGGGTTCTGCTCGCTCTATGGGTATCGTGGTAGAGGGTTAATCTGATGGCTAAATTAAGTAAAAAAGTTCGCGCTATTCGCGAAAAAGTTGAAGTAACTAAAGAATACGATTTCAATGAAGCGGTTGAGCTTCTTAAAGAATTTGCTACTGCAAAGTTCGTTGAAAGCGTAGATGTTGCGGTTAACTTAGGCATTGATGCACGTAAATCTGATCAAAACGTTCGTGGCGCTACTGTATTACCTAATGGTACTGGCCGTGAAGTACGCGTTGCTGTTTTCACTCAAGGTGCTAACGCAGAAGCTGCTAAAGAAGCAGGTGCTGATTTAGTCGGTATGGATGACTTAGCTGATCAAGTTAAGAAAGGCGAAATGAACTTTGACGTTGTTGTTGCTTCTCCTGATGCAATGCGCGTAGTTGGTCAATTAGGTCAAATCTTAGGTCCACGTGGTTTAATGCCTAACCCTAAGACTGGTACTGTTACTCCTAACGTTGCAGAAGCTGTTAAACAAGCTAAAGCAGGTCAGGTTCGTTACCGTAACGATAAAAACGGTATTATCCACACTACTATCGGTAAAGTGGATTTTGAAGCAGACAAACTGAAAGAAAACTTAGAAGCTTTATTGGTTGCGCTTAAGAAAGCTAAACCAAGCCAAGCTAAAGGTGTTTTCTTGAAGAAAGTAAGTATTTCAACCACTATGGGCGCTGGTGTAGCCATCGATCACAGTGCATTGGATACTTCTGTAAGCTAATTTTTCGATACAGTTTTAAACTGTATTGATTTGGAGTTGGAGCGTAAAGTTTAGCTTAGCGCTCCCGTCCAAGACCCTAAGTGCTGTAGTCAGTTTAAATAACTAACCAAAACTTATAAGTTGGATGTTAGGGCTTAGGTAGACGGTGTAGGAACTCATGAAGAATTTCTCTTCTGGACCCGAAACCGTAAAGGCCTTACTGCTATTCAGTAAGATTTATGAAAATCTGGACATATTGTCCGGGGAATCCAGGAGTAATCCAATGGCATTAGGACTAGCAGGCAAGAAAGAAATTGTCGCACAGGTCAACGAAGCTGCCAAAGGTGCACTATCTGCAGTTGTAGCCGACTCTCGTGGTGTTGAATCAAATGATATGACAGCTCTACGTGCTCAAGCACGTGAAGCAGGCGTAAGCTTGCAAGTTGTTCGTAACACTTTGGCTCGCCGCGCGGTTGAAGGTACTGACTTCGAATGTTTAACTGAAACATTTGTTGGTCCTACCTTGATTGCATTTTCAAACGAGCACCCAGGTGCTGCTGCGCGTATCTTTAAAGATTTCGCCAAGTCTAACGACAAGTTTGAAATTAAAGCAGCTGCTTTTGAAGGCAACTTAGCAAGCGTAGAAGTATTAGCAACTTTACCAACTTACGACGAAGCTATCGCCAAGTTAATGGCGACTATGAAAGAAGCTTCTGCTGGCAAATTGGTACGTACTCTTGCTGCACTTCGCGACCAAAAAGAAGAACAAGCTGCTTAATTATTGCATCGCAGCTTAATCTAATACATTGAAACTTATTTAATTTTAGGAATTTGACTCATGTCTATCACTAAAGACCAAATCATTGAAGCTGTTGCAGAAATGTCTGTAATGGAAGTTGTTGAACTTATCGAAGCTATGGAAGAAAAATTCGGCGTTAGCGCTGCTGCAGCTGTTGCTGCTGGTCCAGCTGCTGGTGGCGAAGCTGCTGCTGAGCAAACTGAGTTCGACGTAATCCTTAAAGCTGCTGGTGCTAACAAAGTTGCTACTATCAAAGCAGTACGTGGCGCAACAGGCTTAGGTCTTAAAGAAGCTAAAGCACTAGTTGATGGTGCTCCAGCACCAATCAAAGAAGGTGTTGAGAAAGAAGAAGCTGAAGCACTTAAAGCAGCTCTAGAAGAAGCTGGTGCAGAAGTTGAAGTTAAGTAATTTATTTTATTAAATTACTTGCCTTAAAAAGGCATCGGGCTGATGGTTTTTGCCATCAGCCCTTTTTGCGCTGTAGAGATAGTGTATAAAAACCTTTACAGTGATTGTATAAAAACGATATCGATAGACGGCAGAGCACAAGCACAAGCTTTTTGGTAGGCGTGTGTTTTCGTTCAGCAAGCTAGAGGAACCCCATGGCTTATTCTTATACCGAAAAGAAACGCATTCGTAAGGATTTTGGTAAGCGTCCCCAGGTTCTGGATGTACCTTACTTACTTTCCATCCAGCTGGATTCTTTCCGAAAATTTATTGAACCTGATCCAGATGGTCAGTATGGCTTCGAAGCCGCATTCCGTTCCGTATTCCCTATTGCCAGCTACTCTGGTTATGCCGAATTACAATATGTAAGCTACAAACTAGGCGAACCAGTATTTGACGTAAAAGAATGTCAAATTCGTGGCGTAACTTACTCGGCACCATTACGCGTTAAATTGCGTTTAGTTATTTATGATAAAGAAGCGCCTGCCGGCACTGTAAAAGATATCAAAGAACAAGAAGTTTACATGGGTGAAATCCCATTAATGACAGACAACGGTACGTTTGTTATTAATGGTACTGAGCGTGTAATCGTTTCTCAGTTACACCGTTCTCCTGGTGTATTCTTTGACCATGATAAAGGTAAAACGCATTCATCGGGTAAGGTTCTTTATAATGCTCGTGTTATTCCTTACCGTGGTTCATGGTTAGATTTCGAATTTGATCCTAAAGATGGATTATATGTACGTATTGACCGTCGTCGTAAATTACCAGCGTCGATCATTTTACGTGCGTTAGATTATAGTACTGAAGAAATTTTAGATATGTTCTTCGATACAGTGTCGTTTGAATTAGTTAACGATAACTGCATGATGGAACTTATCCCTGAACGTTTACGTGGCGAAACTGCATCGTTTGACATCATCGGTGGTGACGGCAAAGTCTTAGTCGAAAAAGGCCGTCGTATTACAGCACGTAATATTCGCCAGCTTGAAAAAGCAGGCGTAGATAGTATCCCTGTTCCAGTAGAGTACCTAGTTGGTCGTACTTTATCTCATGCTTACATCAGTGAAGATACTGGTGAAATCATAGCAGATGCGAATACTGAATTAACGCTAGAAGTTATTGCTGAATTAGCGCAGGCAGGTCATAAGAAATTAGATACGCTGTACGTTAATGACTTGGATTGTGGTCCTTACATGTCAGACACTTTACGTGTTGACTCTACCAATGACCGCATTGAAGCATTAGTTGAAATTTATCGCATGATGCGTCCTGGTGAACCGCCAACGCGTGATGCTGCAGAAGCTTTATTCGAAAACTTATTCTTTAACGCAGAACGCTATGACTTATCGACTGTTGGTCGTATGAAGTTTAACCGTCGCGTGGGTCGTGAAGAACTAACGGGTGAAGGTACATTATCAAACGAAGATATCATTGCTGTCATGCAGACTTTGATTAGCATTCGTGATGGTAAAGGTGAAGTGGACGATATTGACCACTTAGGTAACCGTCGTATACGTTCAGTTGGTGAAATGGCTGAAAACCAATTCCGTGTTGGTTTAGTCCGTGTTGAACGTGCTGTTAAAGAACGTTTATCTTTAGGTGACTTAGATAATATTGCACCACAAGATTTAATTAATGCTAAGCCTATCTCTGCTGCGGTTAAAGAATTCTTTGGTTCATCACAGTTATCACAGTTCATGGACCAAAATAACCCATTGTCAGAAGTTACGCACAAACGTCGTATTTCGGCATTAGGCCCAGGTGGTTTAACACGTGAGCGTGCTGGTTTTGAAGTTCGTGACGTACACCCAACTCACTATGGTCGTTTATGTCCAATCGAAACGCCTGAAGGTCCAAACATCGGTTTGATTAACTCATTAGCTAGCTATGCGCGTACTAATGATTTTGGTTTTATCGAAACACCATATCGTAAAGTTATTGATGGTGTCGTTACTGAAGAAATCGAATACCTTTCAGCGATTGAAGAAAATAAACACGTTATTGCTCAGGCCAATGCGCCTGTAGACGCTGAGCTTCGCTTAACTAGCGACTTGGTTCCGTGTCGTCATCAAAATGAATTTACTTTGATGGCTGCTGAAACAGTTGATTATATGGATGTTGCTCCGCAACAGATCGTATCGATTGCAGCTAGCTTAATCCCGTTCCTAGAGCACGATGATGCTAACCGTGCATTAATGGGATCGAACATGCAACGTCAGGCAGTACCAACATTAAAAGCGGATAAGCCTTTAGTCGGTACTGGTGTAGAGAAAACCGTAGCGGTTGACTCTGGTGTAACTGTTGTTGCTAAGCGTGGTGGTGTTGTTGATTACGTAGATGCAAGTCGTATCGTAATTAAGGTTAATGAAAACGAAACCGTTGCTGGTGAAGCCGGTATCGATATTTATAACCTAACTAAATACACACGCTCTAACCAAAATACCTGTATTAATCAGAAACCAACGATTGCAATGGGTGACCCTATTGTGCGTGGTGACGTGTTAGCTGATGGTCCTTCGACTGACTTAGGTGAATTAGCCTTAGGTCAAAACATGCGTGTAGCCTTCATGCCTTGGAATGGTTACAACTTTGAGGATTCAATCCTTATTTCTGAGCGTGTTGTGCAAGAAGATCGTTTAACAACTATCCATATTCAAGAGTTAAGCTGTATTGCGCGTGACACCAAGTTAGGTCCTGAAGAGATCACGGCTGACATTCCAAATGTCGGTGAATCTGCATTAAGCAAACTTGATGAATCTGGTGTTGTTTATATCGGTGCCGAAGTTAAAGGTGGCGATATCTTAGTTGGTAAGGTGACACCTAAAGGTGAATCTCAGCTTACGCCAGAAGAAAAGTTACTACGTGCTATCTTTGGTGAAAAAGCATCTGATGTTAAAGACAGTTCACTACGTGTACCAAACTCAGTAGTCGGTACAGTTATTGATGTTCAAGTATTTACACGTGACGGCGTTGAAAAAGACAAGCGTGCTAAAGAGATTGAACAATATCAAGTAGAAGAAGCGAAGAAAGATTTAACCACAGAATTCAAGATCTTAGAAGACGGTGTATTTGCTCGTGCTAAATCATTACTTATTGCAAATGGTATTGATGAAGCTATCTTGGATAACTTACCGCGCGATCGTTGGTTACTTCAAACCTTAGCTGATGAAGCTAAGCAAGCTGAATTAGAACAAATTGCTGAACAATACGAAGAGTTACGCGCAGACTTCGACAAAAAGTTAGAAGTTAAACGTCGTAAGATCACTCAAGGTGATGATTTAGCGCCAGGCGTATTGAAGATAGTTAAAGTTTACTTAGCGGTTAAGCGTCGCATCCAACCGGGTGATAAGATGGCGGGTCGTCACGGTAACAAGGGTGTAATCTCAACTATTGTGCCTGTAGAAGATATGCCACATGACGAAAGAGGTACGCCAGTTGATATCGTACTTAACCCGTTAGGTGTACCATCACGGATGAACGTTGGTCAGATTTTAGAAACTCACTTAGGTATGGCCGCGCGCGGTATGGGTGAGAAAATCGACGAAATGATCAAAGAACAACGTGAAGTCGCACAGTTACGTGAGTACTTAACTAAAGTTTATAGCTCAGGTGAAAGTCGCCAAGAAGTGGATATTGAAAGCTTCACCGATCATGAAGTTAAGCGCTTAGCTGAAAACTTGCGTAAAGGTGTTCCTATTGCGACTCCTGTTTTTGATGGCGCAATTGAAAGCGAAATCAAAGAGCTTCTAACTCTAGGTGGCATCCCTGAAGATGGTCAAGTACAACTGTTTGATGGTCGTACTGGTAATGCATTCGAGCGTAAAGTAACTGTAGGTTACATGTACATGCTGAAACTAAATCACTTAGTTGATGACAAAATGCATGCTCGTTCTACTGGTTCTTATAGCCTAGTAACGCAACAGCCATTGGGTGGTAAAGCTCAATTCGGTGGTCAGCGTTTCGGTGAGATGGAAGTATGGGCACTTGAAGCATACGGTGCGGCTTATACACTACAAGAAATGTTGACGGTTAAGTCGGATGACGTTAACGGTCGTACTAAGATGTATAAGAACATCGTTGATGGCAACCATACAATGGAACCTGGTATGCCGGAATCATTCAACGTATTGTTGAAAGAGATCCGTTCACTAGGTATCAACATTGAATTAGACGAAGATTAATCTTCGTCTATGCCGAGTAGCCTAGGCTACTAAAGATTTTTACGGGCTGTTGCTTAGTTCTTGTTAAGAACAAGCAGCAGTTGAGGAATTAACTCCGACAGGAGAGAGAGCGTGAAAGACTTACTAAAGTTTCTCAAGCAGCAAAATAAAACTGAAGAGTTCGGCGGGATCCGCATCGGTTTAGCGTCACCTGATCAAATTCGTTCTTGGTCATTTGGTGAAGTTAAAAAGCCAGAAACTATTAACTATCGTACATTTAAACCTGAACGTGATGGTTTATTCTGTGCGCGTATATTTGGTCCAGTTAAAGATTATGAATGTCTTTGTGGAAAATATAAGCGTCTTAAGCACCGTGGTGTTATTTGTGAAAAATGTGGCGTTGAAGTTACGTTAACTAAAGTGCGTCGTGAGCGCATGGGTCACATTGAATTAGCAAGCCCGGTAGCTCATATCTGGTTCCTTAAATCATTACCATCTCGTATTGGTTTGATGCTTGATATGACACTGCGTGATATCGAACGTATTCTTTACTTTGAATCATACGTTGTGACTGAAGCTGGCATGACATCGCTTGAGCGCGGTGAAATGCTAACGGAAGAGAACTACTTGGATGCGTTAGAAGAGCACGGTGACGAATTTGAAGCTAAGATGGGTGCTGAAGCCGTTCTTGCTTTATTAAAAGAGATCGATCTAGAGAAAGAAATCTCTATGATGCGCGAAGAGTTACCAGAAATTAATTCTGAAACTAAGCGTAAGAAGATCACTAAGCGTCTTAAATTAATGGAAGCATTCCACCAATCAGGTAACAAGCCTGAGTGGATGATCCTTGATGTGTTACCGGTTCTTCCACCTGATTTACGCCCATTAGTACCGTTAGATGGTGGCCGTTTCGCGACTTCTGATCTTAACGACTTATACCGTCGTGTAATCAACCGTAACAACCGTTTGAAGCGTCTATTAGACTTAGCAGCTCCTGATATTATCGTACGTAACGAAAAACGTATGTTACAAGAAGCGGTTGATGCTTTATTAGATAATGGTCGTCGCGGTCGCGCTATTACCGGTTCTAACAAGCGTCCTCTTAAGTCGCTTGCTGACATGATTAAAGGTAAGCAAGGTCGTTTCCGTCAAAACCTTCTAGGTAAGCGTGTTGACTACTCTGGTCGTTCTGTAATCACGGTAGGTCCTACTTTACGTTTACATCAATGTGGTCTTCCTAAGAAGATGGCATTGGAATTATTCAAGCCTTTCATCTACGGAAAATTAGAGCTTCGTGGTTTAGCTACGACAATCAAAGCGGCTAAGAAATTAGTAGAGCGTGAAGCACCAGAAGTATGGGATGTGTTAGATGAAGTTATCCGTGAGCATCCGGTACTTCTAAACCGTGCACCTACACTTCACCGTTTGGGTATTCAAGCGTTTGAACCTGTTCTAATTGAAGGTAAAGCTATCCATTTACACCCATTAGTTTGTTCAGCTTATAACGCTGACTTCGATGGTGACCAAATGGCGGTACACGTACCGTTAACGTTAGAAGCGCAATTAGAAGCGCGTGCGTTAATGATGTCGACCAACAACATTCTTGCGCCAGCGAATGGTGAGCCAATCATCGTACCTTCACAGGACGTTGTATTAGGTCTTTACTATATGACGCGTGACCGCATTAATGCGAAAGGTGAAGGCGCAGTATTTAAAGATGCGAAAGAAGCAGAAAAAGCCTATCGTACAGGTACTGCTGATTTGCATGCTCGCGTAAAAGTCCGTATCACTGAATTAGTTATCGGTGAAGATGGCTCACGTACCGAAAAAACGGAAATTAAAGATACGACAGTGGGGCGTGCAATTTTATCTTTAGTATTACCTGAAGGTTTACCATTTGCACTTATCGACCAAGCGATGGGTAAGAAGCCTATCTCGCGTATGCTTAACGCTTGTTACCGTTTATTAGGCTTAAAGCCGACCGTTATTTTTGCTGACCAAATCATGTACACCGGTTTCCATTACGCCATGTTATCAGGCGCGTCAATCGGTATTAACGATATGGTTATCCCTGATGCGAAGAAAGAGATCATTGCAGAAGCTGAAGCTGAAGTTACTGAAATTCAGCAACAGTTCCAATCTGGTCTTGTAACGCAAGGTGAGAAATACAACAAAGTCATCGATATTTGGTCAGCAGCGAACGAGCGTGTTGCTAAGTCGATGATGGAAAACTTGTCGAAAGAGACAGTTATCAACCGTGATGGTGAAGAAGAAAGCCAAGATAGCTTTAACAGTATCTACATGATGGCCGACTCAGGTGCTCGTGGTAGCCCAGCTCAGATCCGTCAGTTAGCGGGTATGCGTGGTCTAATGGCTAAGCCAGATGGCTCAATCATTGAAACGCCTATCGTCGCTAACTTCCGTGAAGGTCTAAACGTACTACAGTACTTCATCTCAACTCACGGTGCGCGTAAAGGTCTTGCCGATACGGCACTTAAGACGGCTAACTCGGGTTACCTAACTCGTCGTTTAGTTGATGTTGCTCAAGATTTAGTTATCAATGCTGAAGATTGTGGTACTCATAACGGTTTCGAAATGCGTCCGCTTATTGAAGGTGGTGACGTTGTTGAACCTTTACGTGAACGTGTATTAGGTCGTGTTGTAGCACAAGACTTATACAAGCCAGGTACGAATGAAATTCTAGTTGAGCGTAACGTTATGCTTGACGAAAAACTGTGTGATATTTTAGAAGAAAACTCAGTTGATGAAGTTATCGTACGTTCAGCTATTACTTGTGATAACGACTTTGGTGTTTGTGCTAAATGTTACGGTCGTGACCTAGCTCGTGGTCATATTGTCGGTCCTGGTGAAGCTGTTGGTGTTATCGCTGCTCAGTCAATCGGTGAGCCGGGTACACAGCTTACCATGCGTACCTTCCACATTGGTGGTGCGGCATCTCGAGCGTCTGCAGAAAACAGTGTTCAAGTTAAGACTACGGGTTCAATCAAGCTTAACAAAGCGAAATTTGTTAAGAACATTGATGGTAACTTAGTTATCACTTCACGTTCTACAGAGCTAACCGTTATCGACGACATGGGTCGTGAGAAAGAGCGTTATAAAGTGCCTTACGGTGCAATATTAAACCGTGGCGATGCTGATGCAGTAACCGCTGGTGATGTGGTAGCTAACTGGGATCCGCATACGCATCCAATTATCACAGAAGCTGCAGGTAAAGTTCAGTTCCAAGACATGATTGAAGGTGTGACTATTACTCGTCAAACAGATGAGTTAACTGGTCTTTCTTCTATTGTGGTTATTGATGCTAAAGAACGCAGTACCGCTGGTAAGGACATGCGTCCAGCTATTCGTTTAGTTGATGCTAATGGCGATGACTTAATGATCCCAGGTACTGAAGTGACAGCACTTTATTACTTACCTGGTAACGCACTTGTTAACCTTGAAGATGGTGCGGAAGTGGGTGTGGGTGATGCATTAGCACGTATACCACAAGAAAGCTCGAAAACACGTGATATTACCGGTGGTCTTCCACGAGTTGCTGACTTATTCGAAGCGCGTAAGCCAAAAGATCCAGCTATCTTAGCTGAGATTTCAGGTACGATCAGCTTTGGTAAAGAGACTAAAGGTAAGAAGCGTTTAGTTATCACACCTACCGATGGTTCTGCTCCGCATGAAGAGATGATCCCTAAATGGCGTCAACTTAACGTGTTCGAAGGTGAGAACGTTGAAAAGGGTGAAGTTATCGCTGATGGCCCTGAGTCATCACATGATATCTTACGTTTACGTGGTATTGATGCTGCTGCTAACTATATCGTTAATGAAGTACAAGACGTATACCGTTTACAAGGTGTAAAAATTAACGATAAGCACATCGAAGTTATCATTCGTCAGATGCTACGTAAGTGTACTATCTTGACTGCTGGCGATACTGATTTCTTAGAAGGTGAAACGGCTGAAGTGGCTCGCGTTAAGATCGCTAACCGCGAACTTGAAGCGCAAGGTAAGATCCCAGCAACGTTTGAATACCAACTGTTAGGTATTACTAAAGCGTCACTTTCAACAGAATCGTTTATCTCTGCTGCTTCATTCCAAGAAACAACACGTGTTCTTACTGAAGCTGCGGTAAGTGGTAAGCGTGATGAATTACGTGGCCTTAAAGAGAACGTAATTGTTGGTCGCTTAATCCCTGCAGGTACAGGTTTTGCGTATCATCAGAAGCGTGCTCAAGAGCGTCAAGTTGATGTTGAAGAAGTTGTAGAGCCGCAAGTGACTGCCGATGAAGCCGAAAGTGCACTAATTGATGCATTAAATGCGGATTTATCAGATGACAATATTGGCAATATCTAATCTTGCCGATAGGTTAAGGGTCTAAAACCCTTACTTAAAGTACAAAAAGAAGCCGTTAAGTGAAAAACTTAGCGGCTTTTTTATTGGATCATTGACAGTTTAATCCTTGACCATTAGAATTCCGCGTCCCTAGTTTCTAGGGCGTAGATTTTTCACTTTTAACGCTTATATTTTCTGGCTTTGATCAATTATTTTCATCGTTAGTTAATATGCATTTTTAACAATTTAGGAGCAGTTAATGGCTACTATTAACCAGCTCGTGCGCAAGCCTCGTGTAAAGCCAGTTGTAAAAAGCAACGTTGCCGCTTTAGAAGCTTGTCCACAGCGCCGTGGTGTATGTACTCGTGTTTACACGACTACACCTAAAAAACCAAACTCAGCTTTACGTAAAGTTTGTCGTGTTCGCTTAACTAATGGTCATGAAGTTTCTTCATACATTGGTGGTGAAGGCCATAACTTACAAGAGCATAGTGTTGTACTTATTCGTGGTGGTCGTGTTAAAGATTTACCAGGTGTTCGTTACCACACAGTACGTGGCGCACTTGACTGTGCTGGCGTAAATGATCGTAAGCAAGGTCGTTCTAAGTACGGTACTAAGCGTCCTAAGTCATAATCGGTTCTTTGATCCGAGTAAGGCCAAACAAGAATTTTAGTTTTGGGTAATCCCTGAAATATTGGAGAATTGAGATGCCAAGAAGAAGAGTCGTAGGACAACGTAAAATCCTACCAGATCCAAAGTTCAAATCAGAACTTTTAGCAAAATTCATTAATGTCGTTATGTTAGACGGCAAAAAATCTGTTGCAGAGAAAATCGTTTACGGTGCACTTGATATTGCAGCAGAAAAAGCTACTAAAGAACATTTAGATGTTTTCGAAGGTGCTTTAGATAACGTTCGCCCAAGCGTAGAGGTTAAATCTCGTCGTGTTGGTGGTTCTACTTATCAGGTTCCTGTAGAAGTACGTCCTGTTCGTCGTAATACTTTAGGTATGCGTTGGTTAGTAGATGCAGCTCGTAAGCGTGGTGAAAAATCTATGGCTCAGCGTCTAGCCGCCGAAATCATTGACGCAGCGGAAAACAAAGGCTCAGCAGTTAAGAAACGTGAAGACGTTCATAAAATGGCTGAAGCTAACAAAGCTTTCGCACATTACCGTTGGTAATATCCTTAGGGCTGCTGCTCAGCAGCCCTTTCCGTTTTTTCACTTTTCTTTTAATTTTGTACGACTACACTTAACGGTTAAATAAAAAGTTGTTAAGACAGTTTTTTATTTAAACGTTAATAAAAATGAGGACGTCACTTTGGCTCGTAAAACTCCCATAGATCGTTACCGCAATATAGGTATTTGTGCCCATGTTGACGCCGGTAAAACGACGACGACCGAACGTGTATTATTTTATACTGGTTTATCTCATAAAATCGGTGAGGTTCATGATGGCGCGGCCACTATGGACTGGATGGAACAAGAACAAGAGCGTGGTATTACCATTACGTCTGCAGCTACCACTTGCTTTTGGCGTGGTATGGACGCGCAATTTGACGAGCATCGCGTTAATATAATCGACACCCCTGGGCACGTTGACTTCACCATTGAAGTAGAGCGCTCATTACGTGTTTTGGATGGTGCTGTGCTGGTTTTGTGTGGCTCGTCTGGTGTGCAACCGCAAACAGAAACCGTATGGCGTCAAATGGAAAAATACCGTGTACCACGCATGGTTTTTGTCAATAAAATGGATAGAGCCGGTGCCGACTATATACGTGTAATCGAGCAAATGCGTGACCGTTTAAAAGCGAATCCTGTTCCTATTCAAATAGCGATTGGCGCTGAAGAAGAATTTAAAGGTGTTGTCGATCTCGTTAAGATGAAAGCCATCAACTGGAACGAAGCGGATCAAGGTACTACATTTGAGTACGAAAATATTCCAGCAGATTTACAAGACCTAGCTGAAGAATGGCGTGAGCACTTGTTAGAAGCTGCGGCTGAAGCCAGCGAAGATTTAATGGAAAAATACCTTGAAGAAGGTGATATACCAGAAGAAGAATTAAAAGCAGCTATTCGTCAGTTAACGATTGATAACCAAATTATCCCATGTACCTGCGGTTCAGCGTTTAAAAACAAAGGTGTTCAAGCGGTACTAGATGCTGTCGTTGAGTATTTACCATCGCCAACCGAAGTTGAAGCGATTAAAGGTATTAACGAAGATGAAAGCGAAGGTGAGCGCCCATCTGATGATGACGCGCCGTTTGCAGCGTTGGCATTTAAAATTGCTACTGATCCATTTGTTGGTACGTTGACTTTCTTCCGAGTTTACTCTGGTGTGGTTAATCAAGGCGATGCTGTCTACAACCCTGTTAAAGGTAAAAAAGAACGCTTTGGCCGAATAGTGCAGATGCACTCTAATTCGCGTGAAGAGATTAAAGAAGTTCGAGCAGGTGATATTGCAGCAGCAATTGGACTTAAAGATGTCACCACTGGTGATACGCTTTGTGATCCTGAGAACATTATCACACTGGAACGCATGGAGTTCCCTGAGCCAGTAATTTCTGTTGCGGTAGAGCCGAAAACGAAAGCTGACCAAGAAAAAATGGGTATTGCTTTAGGTAAGCTAGCGGCAGAAGACCCTTCATTCCGCGTTGAAACCAACCATGAAACGGGGCAAACTATTATTTCTGGTATGGGGGAGTTACACCTCGATATCATTGTTGACCGCATGAAGCGTGAATTCAAAGTTGAATGTAACGTAGGTCAGCCTCAGGTGTCTTATCGTGAGACAATACGAGGTTCTGTTGAAGTCGAAGGTAAGTTTGTTCGTCAATCAGGTGGACGTGGTCAGTTTGGTCATGTTTGGTTGAAAGTTGAGCCGTTACCAGAAGGCGAAGGCTTCGAGTTTGTTAATGAGATTGTTGGTGGTGTGGTTCCAAGAGAATACATACCAGCAGTTGAGAAAGGTTGCCAAGAGCAAATGCAGGCGGGTGTCTTAGCGGGTTACCCTCTTCTTGACGTTAAAGTGACATTATACGATGGTTCGTACCATGATGTTGACTCTAACGAAATGGCGTTTAAAATTGCTGCATCAATGGGCTTTAAAAAAGGCGCGTTACAAGCTAACCCTGTATTACTTGAACCTGTTATGCAGGTTGAAGTTGTCACTCCAGAAGAAAATATGGGTGATGTTGTGGGTGATTTGAATCGACGTCGGGGCTTGATTGAAGGCATGGACGAAGGTCCGGGTGGTATGAAGCAAGTTAATGCTGTTGTACCACTAGCTGAAATGTTTGGTTACGCGACTGATTTGCGTAGTGCAACTCAGGGGCGTGCATCCTATTCGATGGAGTTTAAGCAATATGCTGAAGCACCAAAGAATGTTGCTGATGCAATAATCGAAAAAAGAACTTAATTTCATATGAAATCGTTTATTTACGCGCGTGTAAATAAACACTTAACTAAAGGTACTGGAAAGTGGCTAAAGAAAAATTTGAACGTACGAAACCGCACGTCAACGTTGGTACTATCGGACACGTTGACCACGGTAAAACTACATTAACAGCAGCAATCACAACTGTTCTTGCAAAAGTACACGGTGGTGAAGCTAAAGATTTCGCATCAATCGATAACGCTCCAGAAGAGCGTGAGCGTGGTATCACAATCTCAACTTCTCACGTTGAGTATGACACACCAACTCGTCACTATGCACACGTAGACTGTCCTGGTCACGCCGATTATGTTAAAAACATGATCACAGGTGCTGCACAGATGGACGGCGCTATCTTAGTAGTAAGTGCTGCAGATGGCCCTATGCCACAAACTCGTGAGCACATCCTATTATCACGTCAGGTAGGTGTACCTTACATCATCGTATTCATGAACAAATGTGACATGGTTGATGATGAAGAGTTATTAGAATTAGTAGAAATGGAAGTACGTGAATTACTTTCAGAGTATGACTTCCCAGGTGATGACTTACCACTAATCCAAGGTTCAGCGCTTAAAGCGTTAGAAGGCGAGAAAGAGTGGGAAGACAAAATTGTTGAATTAGGTGAAGCACTTGATTCATACATCCCAGAGCCAGAGCGTGAAATCGACAAGCCATTCCTAATGCCAGTTGAAGACGTATTCTCAATCTCAGGTCGTGGTACAGTAGTAACAGGTCGTGTTGAGTCTGGTATCATCAAAGTTGGTGAAGAAATCGAAATCGTAGGTATCCGTGAAACGCAAACTACGACTTGTACTGGTGTTGAGATGTTCCGTAAACTTCTTGACGAAGGGCGTGCAGGTGAGAACATTGGTGCATTATTACGTGGTACTAAGCGTGACGACGTAGAGCGTGGCCAAGTACTTTGTAAGCCTGGTTCAATCACACCACACACTAAGTTCGAGTCAGAAGTATACGTACTTTCTAAAGACGAAGGTGGCCGTCATACTCCATTCTTCAAAGGTTACCGTCCACAGTTCTACTTCCGTACAACTGACGTAACTGGTGCAGTAGAGTTACCAGAAGGCGTAGAAATGGTAATGCCTGGCGACAACATCAAAATGGTTGTTGAGCTAATTGCTCCAATCGCGATGGACGAAGGTTTACGTTTCGCTATCCGTGAAGGTGGCCGTACTGTTGGTGCTGGCGTTGTAGCTAAGATCATCGAATAATAAAGAATTTATTTTCTTTTTCTAAAAAGGTCGCGCAAGCGGCCTTTTTTGTATCTAATATTAACTATATTCAGTTTACTTACCTGACTTATCTATACAGTCCTTTGTTATATGCGCCGCATCGATAAAATTAATAAGCTTAAATTAGCTGAAATTTTAAACCGTTTAACTTTTTTCGCTAAATTCTCTATCGAGCAGCGGGAGGTGTTGTTAAGTGCAATTGATAGCTTCTATTTTTGCAAGAAAGGCTTTCCTGTACAGGAAGAAGGCGAGTTAAGCACTCAATTTTATTTGATTCTATCTGGTACCTTGGTTATTAGTAAATCTGGCTCTGATAAAGTATTAGGTAAAGTCAAAGCAGGAGAGTTTATCGGCGAAGGTAGTTTCATTGGCATAAGAGCAAAAAGCGCGACAGCTCGAGCTGAGGAAGACGTCATTGTGATGGCGATAGAACGATTAGAATTAGATAAATTACCTTCAACGATTAGAGAAAAATTTAAAGACGCGATCATAGAAGGTATGGCAAAGCGTATTGTTTATCTGTCAGATATTATCCAAAAAGCGTAATTATTTAATACCTTAAGCAATGAGCTGCTAACCAGACTAAAAGTATCAAAATTACAAATATTGTGATGATGAGACTTGGCTTGCAAGCTCTGCAAGCATGAATGCTCGCCTACGATAATCAGACAATAAAAAGCCCCGCATAGGCGAGGCTTTTTAGCAGAAAAATTAAGAAATATTACTTCTTATCTTTTTCTTTAGAAGCAGCGATTACTTCGTCTGCAACGTTTTGTGGACATGCTGCGTAGTGGCTGAATTCCATAGAGAATTGACCACGACCAGAAGTAATAGTACGTAAGTGACCAATGTAACCAAACATTTCTGAAAGAGGAACATCACCTTTAATACGTACGCCAGTTGCGCCAGCTTCTTGGTCTTTGATCATACCACGACGACGGTTAAGATCACCGATTACGTCACCAACATTGTCTTCAGGAGTGAATACGTCAACCTTCATCACAGGCTCTAATAATTGAGCGCCCGCTTTAGGGATTGATTGACGGAAAGCACCTTTAGCTGCAATTTCGAATGCAACAGCTGATGAGTCAACTGCGTGGTATGCACCGTCGAATAATTCAACTTCAACGTCTAATACAGGGAAGCCAGCTAACACACCTGTTTCCATCATTGATGCGAAACCTTTCTCAACAGCTGGGAAGAATTCTTTAGGAACGTTACCACCAACAACTGTAGATGTGAAAGTGAAGCCTGAGTTTGGCTCACCAGGCTTAATACGGTAGTCGATTTTACCGAATTGACCAGAACCACCAGATTGCTTCTTATGCGTGTATGAATCTTCAACTTCTTGCGTGATTGTTTCACGGTAAGCAACTTGTGGTTGACCTACATCTAACTCAACGCCGTAAGTACGCTTAAGAATATCAACTTTGATATCTAAGTGAAGTTCACCCATACCAGATAGGATTGTTTCACCTGAATCTTCATCAGTTTCAACGCGGAAAGACGGATCTTCAGCAACCATTTTACCAATAGCGATACCCATTTTTTCAGTTGAACCTTTATCTTTAGGCTTAACCGCAATTGAGATAACTGGCTCTGGGAATACCATGGCTTCAAGAATACAAGGGTCTTTCGGATCACATAAAGTGTGACCAGTTTGCACGTTCTTCATACCTACGATAGCTATGATGTCGCCCGCTTGTGCTTCTGATAATTCATTACGATCATCGGCTTGCATTTCAACCATACGGCCAACACGCTCAGTTTTACCTGTTGCAGCGTTAAGAATAGTGTCACCTTTCTTAAGACGACCAGAGTAGATACGTACGAAAGTAAGAGCACCGAAACGGTCATCCATAATTTTGAATGCTAAAGCACGTAATGGCTCATCTGCGCTAACCGTTGCAACTTCGCCAGTTGGTTCACCTTCTTCATCAGTAAGAGGTTGAGGATCAACTTCAGTAGGCGCTGGTAAGTAATCAACAACAGCATCTAGTACTAATTGAATACCTTTGTTTTTGAAAGCAGAACCACAGAAAGTAGGGAAGAACAATAAGTCACGAGTACCTTTACGGATACAAGCTTTGATTTGCTCTAAAGTTGGCTCTTCACCTTCCATGTAAGCCATTAATAATTCGTCATCAGCTTCTAAAGCTGTTTCGATTAATTGCTCACGGTATTCAGCAGCTTTCTCTACTAAGTCAGCTGGAATATCTTCAATTTTGTAGTTTTCAGGAAGACCTGTGTCATCCCATACGTAAGCTTTTTGGCTTAATACGTCAACAACACCAACGAAGTCATCTTCTTCACCAATTGGTAATGTCATAACAAGTGGGTTTGCACCAAGTACATCTTCAACTTGCTTAACAACACGGTAGAAGTTAGCACCTAAACGGTCTAATTTGTTTACGAAGATAACACGAGCTACTTCTGAGTCGTTCGCGTAGCGCCAGTTAGTTTCTGATTGTGGTTCAACACCACCAGAACCACAGAATACACCGATACCACCATCTAATACTTTTAATGAACGGTATACTTCAACTGTGAAGTCAACGTGACCAGGAGTATCGATAACATTTAAACGGTGATCGTTCCAGAAACAGCTAACAGCAGCAGATTGAATAGTAATACCGCGCTCAGCTTCTTGTTCCATGAAGTCAGTTGTCGCTTCACCTTCGTGTACTTCACCAGTTTTGTGAATTTGACCAGTAAGTTTAAGGATACGTTCTGTAGTGGTAGTTTTACCAGCATCAACGTGAGCGAAGATGCCTATATTTCTGTATTTTGACAAGTCAGCCATTGTCTTACTCTATCTAGTTTGAATTGGTTTAAAAAAAACCGCGCGAGTATATCATTTATTCAACAAAACAACACAGAGTTTTGTAATAAAGCTGGGTGACAGTTTTTATTACTCGAATTTTAAAGCGCTAAATGCAGGTTATGATTAATTTTCCCTATTGAAAACAATTCGCTACAATCTAACTATTCACGCTATCGCTTAGCATTTTGTAAATAAGCCGCAATTTTAATCACGATATGAGCAAAAAACGAAAAAGTTCCCGTTGGCCAGAAAACATCGCCAAAATTATCAAGCAATTTGGTCCAGTGAAAACTAGCCTCATTTTTATTGCTGTCGCTATTCTTGTCACCTTGGGGGAAACTTCATTTATCAACTATTGGATTGATGAAGGGGTAGCGTATCGCGATTATATTTCAGGCATGGTATTAACTTTGGTGATAGCACCTTGGTTACTATTTTTTGTGTTTGAATTGATCTCTCGGTTGCAAGATTCGCGTGAAGAGCTGACTCAGGCTATTTTTGAGCTGGAAGATCTGCGTACACAAGACAGGTTATCAACAGAATATTTACGCAAAAATATCGAAAAACTGAACTTTGAAATAGAAGAGCGTAAGCGAGCTGAGTTGCAACGAGAAGAAGCAATCGCATTATTGCAACAAGAAATAGAAGAGCGTAAGCGTACAGAGCGCCACTTATATGAACAAAGTGTTTTGTTGCGCTCTAGTTTTGATTGTTCGCCTGATATTATTTATTACCGAGATGAAAACGGTCGATTTGCAGGCTGTAATAAATCGTTAGAAGCCTTAACCGGCATGACCGAGCGCGAGATGATAGGCCTAACGCCTTGGGATGTTTACCCTAAAGACGTTGCTGAGCAGGTTATTGACTCTGACGAGGAATGCTTCGCCAGTAACACCAGCCTATCGTACGATATTTGGTTAACTTTCCCTGATGGTATGAAACGCCTTTACGAATTTAAAAAGGTGCCATTTTTTAATGAAGATGGTAAACGTATTGGCTTGCTTGGCTTTGGGCGTGATGTTATGGAGCGTAAACTTGCGCAAGATGCATTGGAAAAAGCTAGCCGTGATAAAACCAAATTTATCTCGACAATTAGCCATGAATTAAGAACACCACTGAACGGTATTGTCGGTATAAGTCGTATTCTGCAACAAGAGAAATTGTCCTTCCAGCAAGCGAAGCATGTTAAAACGATTTACGCTTGTGCCGTTACTTTAGGCAACATTTTTAATGACATTATTGATTTAGACAAAATCGAACGAGATAGATTAGAAATAAACAACACTGTGGTTGATTTAGCTAATTTAACGGAAGAGCTAGCAACAGTGGCAGAGTTGCAAGCAGAACAAAAAGGTTTACAGTTTAAGTTTAAGCACAATTTACCGCTAGAGTTATGGTCGGTTGCTGATCCAACACGTTTACGTCAAGTGCTATGGAATCTATTAGCTAATGCGGTTAAGTTTACTTTGAAAGGCTGCGTTGAGCTTAGAGTAGATTGCCAAATAAGCAATGGTGCAGCTTGGATAGACTTTGAAATTGAAGATAGTGGGATAGGCATTGATGAAAATGAGATCGCCAATATCTTTGCTATGTACTATCAGGTTGATCGTAAAGAAGTGAGTGCCAGTATGGGCACGGGTATTGGTCTTGCCATTTCTAAAATCTTAGTTGACGCCATGGGCGGTCAAATTGAAGTTTATAGTGAAATGAATAAAGGCAGTGTTTTTACGGTTTCAATTAAAGTCGATTTAGCCGAAAAACCACCTGAGCCTCTGTCTGAAGTGGATATTCCGCCACTCCATATTATGTTGGTAGAAGATGTTGAACTGAATGTGCAAGTGGCTACCGCATTGCTTGAGAAAATGGGGCACACCATAGAAGTGGCCATGACAGGTCAAGCAGCGAAAGAACTATACCGCCCAGATACGTTTGATTTAGTTTTACTTGATATTCGCTTGCCGGATATGACGGGCTTCGATGTTGCTGCTTATTTACGTGAAACTTATGATGAATTGCCGCCTATGGTGGCATTGACCGCCAACGTAGTGAAAAGCAAAGAAGCTTACACAGATAAAGGATTGGAAGATGTCATTGCTAAACCTATCCAACTGAACCAATTAGAGTCAGTATTTGCGCGTTTGTTTGATCGTCGTACCCCTATCGAACCTTTGAATAAACAAGCATTACAATCGGCGTCTAGTCAAACTGATAAAGTGTTAAATCAAGAGTTCATGTCGCAAATGATTGAGACAATTGGCTTAGAGCGTATTCAAGACAACCTAGTGTTGTTTGAAAAGTTAATTGCTGATTATTTAGTGGTATTAGATACGAATTTGATTGCTGGTGATAAAGATGAAATTGGCTCACAAGCTCACAAAATTAAAGGTGCAGCAGCCTCAATGGGCCTTAAGAACATACAAGAGATCGCTAATCAAATACAAGAAACCGATACGCCCGCTTGGTGGGATAACTTAGAGCCTAGAGTTAACCTATTGAAGAAAGGTTGTGATAACGATATTGAAGTATTGAAAGCTTGGTTAAAAGAGCAAGAGTAAGTGCTTTTTTATGTTGTGGAAGTGTTCACAAGCATAAAGTCTCGCCTTGTGGCGAGACTTGGCTTACAAGCCATTACTTTTGGTGCCTGCAGGGGGGGAGGTACTTAGTATTTGTCAGGAACAAAACTCTGTAGTCTTGCTCTTTTGGGTTAAGTTTGTAGGCTTGGTTTGCAGGCTCTACAAGCATAAATGCTCGTCTACAACGAAAGAAACAGACATAAAAAAACGGCTAATTAGCCGTTTTTTTATGTTCGAATGACTGAAGCCGTCTAGTCTAACTGACCAGAGAAACGATAGCCTTCACCGTGAATAGTTGAGATTATTTCTGGTGTGTCAGGTACATCTTCAAAATGTTTACGTAAGCGACGTATAGTTACGTCAACCGTACGATCATTCTCTTTTAATTCGCGGCCTGTCATTTCTTTAATAAGCTGGTCACGAGTAAGGATTTTACCTGGGTTATCTAGTAATAATTTTAATGCGCGGAATTCACTCTTAGGTAAACGTATGCTGTCTTGGCTTGGTGATACTAAAGAGCGTGAATCACAATCCAATACCCATTTATTAAACTTGTATTCAGAAATTGATTCAGTTGATTCAGTTTTCGCTGTCTCAATTGAACGGGCTAAAATGTTGCGCGCGCGAATAGTTAACTCACGAGGGTTAAATGGTTTAACTAAATAATCATCAGCGCCAATTTCTAAGCCTAATATACGATCTACATCGTTATCACGGCCAGTTAAAAAGATAAGGCCAATGTTCTTTTTCTCGCGTAATTCACGCGCTAGCATTAAGCCATTTTTACCTGGTAGATTAATATCCATTATCACCAAGTTGATTGCTTCATCAGTCAGAAGCTGATGCATTTCATCACCGTTCTCGGCACAGTAAACTTGGTAACCTTCGGCTTCAAATAAGCTTTGTAAGGTACTGCGTGTGACCGCTTCGTCTTCTACAATCAGGATTTTTTGAGTTTGCATGATAATGGTTTCTTTTGCTTAGGTTGCTAAAAACAGAACTAACTGGTTGTTAATTATAATGTTCTAGTTGAGTTGACTCAACGGCTTAGCTTAATTTGTAGCCGAATTTGTATTAATTTCTTTCAATTGTACCACACGAACAGGGAAACTAATGTCAAATTGGATACCTTGGCCTTCCTCACTAGCTACCGTTATATTGCCTGCTAATGCTTGGGTAATCAAGTTGTAAACGAGGTGCATGCCTAATCCGCTGCCACCTTCGCCTCTTTTTGTTGTGACAAAGGGGTCAAATATACGTTTTCTTAACTGTTCGTTGATACCTTTACCGTTATCAGAGTAAGAAATATTTAGCTTGTCATTATAAAATTTAACGATTATTTGGATTTGCCCAGCTTCTATACCTTCAAAACCATGAATTAAAGAGTTCATGATTAAGTTAATTAAAATTTGATTAAGTGGCCCTGGTTTACTTTCAATCATCAGAGATTGTTCGCATTCAATGACAATTTCATGTTGATGGTTTTTCAGTTTAGGGCGAAGTGACAGTAATACTTCTTGGATTAATTGATAAACGCCAAATTCTCGATTAGTTTCACTGCCTTGATCAACCGCGACTTGTTTAAAGCTACTAATTAACTCCGCTGCCCGATTCAGGTTACGATAGATAATATTAAGATTTTCTTCGCCGTCACTTAAGAATTTATCTAGTTGTTGAGCGGTTAACTTTTTATTTTGTAAGTTATGTTGAATGTCTTTGATGCGGTCCATTAACAAAGTTGAGGCGGTAACACCTAAACCTATAGGGGTGTTAACTTCATGAGCGATCCCCGCAACCATATCACCCAGTGAGGCCATCTTTTCATTTTCAACTAATTGGTTTTGATATTGATGCAGTTTCTCTAAGGTATTCATTAATTCAGCATTGGCATTTTTGAGTGCAACGGTGCGTTGGCCAACTTTGTCTTCTAAATTTTGATTGAGTTTACGGATCTCGGTTTCGGCATTTTTTTGTTTTTCTAAATTGGAATGAATGCGATCTAGCATAGTATTAAACGAAGAGCTCAATGTACTTAGCTCTTGTAAAGTCTGCTTGGGAGCTCGCGCCGCGTAGTCTTTTTCGTTAGTCACACGTTTAAACAGCTGTACTAACTCTTCTAGTGGTTGGGTGATATTGCGCTGGAAACGCAATGCCAGCAAGAAAGAGACAAATAGTGAGGCGACTAGCACAGTGATCTTTAAATAGAGGGTATTATAAATTCGATTGTTTAATGCTTGTAATGATCCTCTAAGATACAAGTAGCCGATAATTTTACTCTCGTATTTGATAGGTCTTATTAACTCTAAATGGCTTTCTCCAAATCTAGGTTCGAGTAATGATTCTAGTTTGGCAAATTTAGCGGGAACCGGAGGAATACCTTTTTTGTTGTAGCTAGCAAAAAATTCAAGCTCGCCGCTAAAGTCATCTATTTTATAGACATGAATATTTTCGACAAAAGGGGTTAGCTCTAATGCTTTAAGACGGCTCGATTCTGTTTTGGGATCGTCAAGCAGTATGCTGGCGCTAGCATTAAAGGCAATAATATCGGCATAAGATTTAGCTTCAGACTCATGATTTAACTTTTGCTGTTTGATTTCTAGCCAACCATTAACAATAAATGCCGCGATCAGCGATAAAGCTGAGATCAGCATAACCATAAGTACAATGGTGTTTTTAATAGATGATGATGGACGATTGGCGGTCATTTTTTGTTTTGTTTATTGGAGTGAAGCTAACTTCTTATTAAGACTGGTTAATCACTTGTTAACAAGTGTATGTAGATAGCTCTATTTTAACAAGTTTTCTTTGTTAACTTTCGCTGTTAGTTGGTTATTATTATCCATATTCAATTTAAGTGTAGATGTGTATCTATCGTTTGTTGTTTTTATTGAGGTCATAGCAGCAATGAGTAGTGAGTGTAAGTAACGATATGGTGAATAATGCAACCGTCTAGTTCGCAATTGTGGTCATTATACAAAACGACGCAGTTTGTAATGGCGCAATCTTTATCACAAAGTTTGAATTTTGCCATTATTACGGCTTTTAATCCTTTGGGACAATTGAGGTCTCCTTCTTTCAATACCATTCAAGATAAAGCGCTACAGTATGATATTCAGCGTTTGAACACAGTTTATCGTAGTATTTATGGCTGCTCAGCGGATTTGAGTTACAGTGAAAAGAGTTGGTTAGTTGCAATTGAACAAAGTACAGCTATCGATCTCGCTATTGAGTATAAACAAAATGCGATTTATTTTGTTAATGGGGATAGATTGAGTTTAGTGCCCTGTTTGTTGGCCGATCAGCAAGAGGATTATATTGGTTCATTCCAGCAGAGAACTCGAATTTTTCCTGCTAATGTTTTTCGATGATGATGTGCTTGGCTTGGCTTGGTCGGTATGTGTTGAAAGCTAATAAAAAAGCGGAGAAAACTCCGCCTTTTCATCGAAATAATGACCATTACTTCATAGAGTTGTATACCGCAAGGTATTGTTGAGCGGCAGCATCCCAAGTAAAGCGAGTTTTAATTGCCCGATGTTTTACTGTGTTAAATACCTCAGGGTACTCATAGTAGAACAAGAGTGCTTTTAAAACACAGCTAAGCAGATCTTCAGGCTCAGGGTGGTGAAAAACAAAGCCATTACAGGTTTCAGGATCAGCCTCGTAATCGACTATTGTATCTTTTAAGCCACCAACCGCACGGACTATAGGTAATGTACCATAGGCCAATGAATACATCTGATTTAAACCACAAGGCTCAAATAGCGAGGGCATTAAGAAAAAGTCACTACCCGCGGTAATCAAATGGGCAAAGCGTAAGCTAAAGTCATTTAAAAAGTAGAACTTGTTACGATACTTTTCACTGAGCTCTTGAAGCTGGCCAACAAACTGAGGATCACCAGTACCACATAACACAATTTGCACATTATGGTGCAAAATATTCTCTAAAATAGGGAGTAGGTAGAAGAACCCTTTTTGGTCGGTAATTCGACAAACCATGCCTATAATAGGAATACTGTCATCGACAGGCAGGTGGCTTTGCTGTTGCAATGTTGCTTTACAAAATGCTTTACCTGACATGTCATCGGCGTTGTAGGTGCTTGGCAATAACTCATCAGTTGCAGGATCCCATTGGCTATAATCACAGCCATTAAGTACACCTGTAATATCCGCACTACGTTGACGGAACAAGTCTCCTAAATGATGTGAACCAAGGTCAGTTTGCAATTCCTGCGCATAACTTGGGCTAACAGCGACTAACTTATCGGCATGTTGAATAGCTATTTTTACCCAGTTAACCATACCGTGATGTACATATTGATGGTCAACCCCACTTTTTAGTAAAAAGGGGACTTGCTCTAAGTTAAATACACCTTGGAACGCGCCGTTATGTACAGTGTAAACTGATTTGGCTTCACTTAAGTAAGGATCTGAATGCCAATGCTTTTTCATAAAGTAGGGAATTAAGGCTGTGTGCCAGTCGTTACAATGAACAACATCCACTTTAAATTGTAAAACATGGGCTAAATGTAAAGCGGCCATGCTGAAAAACGCAAAGCGTTCGCCATTGTCAGCATAAGCATCATAGCCGTCACTATAAATACCTTCTCGATCAAAGAAATCACCTTGGTCGATGGCATACACTGTGACACCGTGTAAGTTGATTTCTTTTACCGAGTAGTAATAGCGTAGGTCGCCAGCGATGACTTCTAAGTTTTCAAATACCGTTTTAGCTTGATCGGCGTTGGCTGTCGTGCGGTAAAACGGCGTAACTATTTTAACGTTTTGATCTAGCTTGCTTAAAGCAATTGGCAGCGCTTTTGCAACGTCTGCCAATCCACCTGTTTTCGCTAAATCTTCAACTTCAGAAGAAACGAAAAGAATATTCATACTTAATCTTCGAACCCAATGCGAGCACCTTTAGGTACGGTTACTATGCCACTTTTAGACACGGTAAAACCGCGTTTTTCATCAAGCTCGCGATCAACTCCGATTGTTGTGCCTTCGGCTAATTGAACGTTCTTATCGAGTATGGCTTTTTTCAGCACGCAGCCTTTACCTATGACAGCATCACCCATAATGACACTTTCAGAAATTTCTGAACGTGGTTCAATTCGTACATTAAAGCCTAATACTGATTTCTCTACTTTAGCGCCGCGTAATAAACAGCCTGACGCAATTGATGAGTTAACAACAGTCGTTTGTGTGCCTTGTGATGTTTCTAATACTTGTGCAGGTGGTACTGTTGGATGATAAGTGCGCAATGGCCATTTTGCATTGTAAAGGTCAAATTCACTGTCTTTTTCAAGTAAATCCATATTGGCTTGCCAGTACGAATCTATCGTACCTACATCACGCCAGTAGAAAGCATTGCCTTTTTCGCCTGGAATTTTGTTATTAGTAAAGTCATAAACGTAAACATTACCTTCGGCCATTAAGCCTGGAATAATGTTTTTACCAAAGTCGTGGTCTGAATTTGGATCTTGAGCATCTTCTTTTAATGTGCGATACAGTTCATCTGGATCAAACACATAGTTACCCATTGAGATAAGGGCAACGTCAGGGTGGCCAGGAACACACTTAGGATTAGCTGGTTTTTCTTGGAAGCCAATCATTTTGCCTTCTTCATCAATTTCGATAACACCAAATTGATGTGCTTCTTCAATGGGTACACGAATACCTGCAACAGTTAATGAGGCTCCTTTGGCTTTGTGGTAATCCGTCATTTGGCGCACATTCATTTTGTAAATGTGGTCTGAACCAAATACACAAACTAACTCAGGCTGATGGATCTCAATTAATCGCAAGTTTTGATAAATCGCATCGGCTGTGCCTTCATACCAACGCTTACCCATACGCATTTGTGCGGGAATTGGGTCAATAAATTGGTCTGTTAAGCCAGAGAGATGCCAAGCTTGGCGGAGGTGGATATTAAGTGACTGAGATTTGAATTGCGTTAACACATAAATTTTTAGTAAATCTGAATTAACGAAGTTGTTTAAAACAAAGTCAATTAAACGATATTGACCTGCGAACGGAACAGCTGGTTTTGTACGAGTTTCGGTTAGTGGAAATAAACGAGTACCCGCACCGCCAGCTAGAATCATGGATAAGATCCCTGCCATAATGATGCCCTTTATTTGTTAGTTTTAATCTACTCACTTTTTTGCTATGCCATTTTTGTGCCATAGATTAGTGAGCATTCCTACGAGCAAACGTAAAGCTTAAACTTATTGTTTTGGGCTATTACGTCGACACGTTGAAAGTGTGTTTGCAATAGTGGTGGATATTTCAAGAAACTATTCGCGACTACGACTAACTTGCCATTTGGTTTGAGCTTAGCCTTGCAGTCCCTGAAGAAAGCCACGGTTATATCGTAGTCGATCTTAACCCCTGTGTGAAAGGGGGGATTGGTAAAAATCCAGTCAAATTTAGATGAAATTTTCATTAATCCGTTGCTGGTTATGCATTTTCCCTGAACATCGTTCAGTTGTAGGGTGTTTTTGGCAGATTCAACAGCAAAACAATCAATATCTGATAAGACCAGTTGGTCTATTTGATAGTGTTTTGCGATGTAGGTGCCAATGACGCCACAACCACAGGCTAAATCATAAATATTGCCAGAAATAGCAGAAGGTAAATTTTCTAGTAGTAGTTGCGTACCTTCATCTAATCGACCATGGCAAAATACGCCAGGTAAACTTGCGACCGGCATTGGGGTGGTATTAATTGTAAATTCAAATGGTTTGGGCTGAACATCACTAGCTTGATAATCTGGTATTAGACTGGCTCTGTATAACAAACAGTGTTTGCCTGAAGCTAATTTGTTTACAAACTGTAGGGCATGTGTAGATTGTTTTTTTAGCGATTTTATTCCGCCTTTATTTTCCCCAACAAATAGGATCTGACAATTGTCGTGACAGTAAGGGGATAATAAATCTATTAACACATTGAGTTTTTCTTTGGACTTTGGATAAAAAACAATAATGTTATTGTATTTTTGCGCTGGGCTGTTGGGGTATAAGTAAGAGGTGCCTTTACTTGGACAGTCAATATCGCGCAGTAGCCAAGTGTCCATTTCAGGCCAATGGGCTTGAGTAAATTGGTCACTGACTAAAGGATCAATAACCAGCGTGGTGCCAGAGATTAAGAGTTCTAAATGTTTTTCGAGTAATTGGCTAGGTGCTGATAGCATGGCAAACTTAATTTGTGTCTAAGATCGTCTATAATAGCGAGTTAATTTTATTCCTCAAAGCAAACAAGGTTTGTTTTGAGGAAAGCCCGTAGTCAAATTATAAACTTAAAGACAGCGCGGAAATATCACATAACCATTTGGATTATGGGTTTCGACTATGCTGATTTATTATAAGACTACTTGATTTTATAACTTTGTTGAATCTGTCTGGTTAAGTATTTCTTAGCCCGAGACAACTAAAGAAGCAGCCAAATTATGTTAGAACACAGATTGACCCATTTGAAGCAGCTTGAAGCTGAGTCTATTCACATTTTTAGAGAAGTTGCGGCTGAGTTCGAAAACCCAGTAATGCTTTACTCTGTCGGTAAAGATTCGTCGGTTTTATTACATTTGGCCCGCAAAGCTTTTTACCCAGGTAAAATACCTTTTCCTTTATTGCATGTCGATACAGGTTGGAAATTCCGCGAGATGATTGAATTTCGTGATCGCATGGCCAAAGAGTTAGATTTTGAATTATTAGTGCACCAAAACCCTGAAGGGTTAGCTCAAGGTGTTGGGCCGTTTAGTCATGGCAGTGCTGTGCATACTGACATCATGAAAACCCAAGCATTAAAACAAGCTTTAGATAAGTATGGTTTTGATGCCGCTTTTGGTGGTGCTCGTCGTGATGAAGAAAAATCGCGTGCCAAAGAGCGTGTATATTCGTTCCGTGATAAAAAGCATCGCTGGGATCCGAAAAACCAACGTCCAGAGTTGTGGAATATTTACAACAGTAAAGTGGCCAAAGGTGAAAGCATTCGTGTTTTCCCATTATCAAACTGGACTGAGTTAGATATTTGGCAATACATTTACTTAGAAAATATTCAAATTCCTGACCTTTACTTCTCTAAAGAGCGTCCAGTCGTGATGCGTGATGGCGTGAAAATTATGGTTGATGATGACCGTATGCCATTAGAAGAAGGTGAAAAGCCAGATATGGAAATGGTGCGTTTTAGAACGTTAGGTTGCTACCCACTAACGGGAGCAGTTAACTCTGAAGCAGCGACATTGCCAGAAATTATTCAAGAAATGCTGTTAACGACAACATCAGAGCGTCAAGGTCGAGTGATAGATAGTGACTCTGCTGGCTCGATGGAAAAGAAAAAAATAGAAGGTTACTTCTAAGTATGCCGCATTTCGACGTTTTTAATGGCGACGCCGATGGTATTTGCGCACTATTACAGTTGCGCTTAGCGCAACCGCGTGATGCTGAGCTTATCACTGGGGTTAAACGCGACATTAAATTATTAAGCCAAGTTAAAGGGCAAGCAGATAGCTTGGTTACTGTGCTTGATATTTCAATGGATAAAAACCATGACGCTTTGCTTGCCGTATTAGCTGATGGTGCTCAGGTGTTTTATTGCGACCACCATTTTGCTGGTGATATGCCTCAGCATGCTAATTTAGAGACGTTAATTAATACCGCGCCAGATACTTGTACCAGCTTATTGATCAATCAATATTTAAATGGTGCTTATGCTAATTGGGCGATTGTTGCCGCTTATGGTGACAATATTCTCACGGGTGCTGAAGCTTTAGCTGATCAACAAGGCTTATCGCAAACGCAGCGTGAAACATTAAAAGCTTTGGGTATTGCGATAAACTACAACGGTTATGGTGCGAGTTTAGCAGATTTGCATATAACACCGGCTGAACTATTCAAACGTTTATTGGCATACCCAGATCCACTTGAATTTGCTGAGTCAAAAAATAGCTTATATCAAACGCTATTGGCCAATTACCAAGCCGATTTAGATAAAGTGAAGACAGCTCAATTAGTACACGAGTCACCTACAGGACGTATATATCAGTTGCCTAATCAAGCATGGGCGCGACGTATATCGGGTGTATGGGGTAATGACTTAGCGAATGAGCGCCAAAATTTAGCACATGCGGTATTAACAGATTTAGACCAAGGGGGTTATTTGGTTTCGGTGCGAGCACCAAAAAATAACCCTTTAGGTGCGGACGAATTATGTCGTCAGTTCGCAACTGGCGGTGGCCGCAAAGCGGCTGCGGGTATAAACAATTTGCCCAACGACGAATTACAACGATTTATTACAACGTTTGAACAAACGTTTTCGTAGAGAGGATGACTCATGTCACATCAATCTGATTTGATTGAAAAAGATATTCATGCCTATTTAAAAGAACATGAAAGTAAAGAGCTATTGCGCTTTTTAACCTGTGGTAGCGTAGATGATGGTAAAAGTACCTTAATTGGCCGTTTGCTACATGATTCAAAAATGATCTATGAAGATCAGTTGGCCGCAATTACTAAAGATAGTAAAAAAAGCGGAACAACAGGTGAAGAAATTGATTTAGCCTTGTTAGTTGATGGCTTACAGTCAGAGCGTGAACAAGGTATTACTATTGATGTAGCTTACCGTTATTTCTCTACGTCAAAGCGTAAATTTATTATTGCCGACACCCCTGGTCATGAGCAATATACGCGTAACATGGCAACCGGCGCCTCGACTTGTGATTTAGCTATTATCTTAATTGACGCGCGTTACGGTGTACAAACGCAAACACGTCGTCATAGTTATATTGTATCTTTGCTAGGCATTAAGCACGTTGTTGTTGCGGTTAACAAGATGGACTTAGTTGATTTTAGTGAAGAGCGTTTTGAAGAAATCAAAGAAGCTTACCTTGAGTTTGCTCAAGAATTAAATATTCACGATATCCGCTTTGCGCCTATTTCTGCGCTTAAAGGCGATAACGTCGTTTCTCGCAGTGAAAGTACGCCTTGGTATAAAGGTGAAACTTTAATGCAGGTACTGGAGAATGTAGAAATTGTTGCTGATCGCAACTTAGCTGATTTCCGTCTTCCTGTGCAATATGTCAATCGTCCAAACTTAGATTTCCGTGGTTTTGCTGGCACAATCGCTTCAGGCATTGTTAAAGTTGGTGATGAAGTTAAGGCTATGCCTTCTGGTAAAACCTCTAAAGTTAAATCAATCGTTACATTTGACGGCGAAATAGAAGAAGCGTTTGCGCCTATGGCGATTACGTTGACGCTAGAAGATGAGATTGATATTAGCCGTGGTGACGTGATTGTTCCGGTTGATAACGAGCCTAAAGTCACGAATGCCGTGCAAGCACATATCGTTTGGATGGACGAGCAAGGGCTACAACCTGGCAAGGTTTATGACTTTAAGTTGGGCTCTAAATCGACTGCAGGTCAGATAGATAAAATTGACTACCGAATTAACGTTAATACATTAGAGCATGAGCAAACAGAACAGCTAGCGTTAAATGAAATCGCTTTATGTGATGTTAGTTTTAATGCGCCAGTTGCAATTGACCGTTATAACGACAATCAATTATTAGGTAGCTTTATTATTATTGACCGTATTAGCAATGTTACTGTTGGTGCAGGCATGATAGTTGAAGCCATTGAAAGTCAAGTTAGCGCTAGTCAGTTCAGCGAGTTTGAACTTGAGTTTAACCAATTAGTTCGTAAACATTTCCCTCATTGGCAGGCGATTGACCTAAAAGAACTAATTAAGTAAAACATGTCTCTTGAGCAAATAATAGTCGCGATAATTTTTATCGCGACTATATGCGCACTGATCTTTACTCATGTGCGCCCTACCTTAATTTTTACTTCTACGCTGACTGGGTTGATCTTAACCGGCACGTTAACACCCGAACAATCCTTGATTAATGCTGTAAACCCAGGGGTTGCGACACTCATTGCCTTGTTGTTAGCTTCGCGCGCGTTAGAACGCACCAGTTTATTAAAGCAAATTGCCCGTTTGGCACTGCGCGGTAGCGACAAGCTTACGGTGATCAAACTGACGAGTTTTGCCGCGCTATTTTCATCTTTTTTGAATAATACGGCGATAGTGGCGACTTTAATTCGGCCGATCAAATCTCAGAATCGATATCCGGCATCTAAATTACTGATGCCTTTAAGTTATGCAGCCATACTCGGTGGCACAACAACCTTAATTGGCACTTCAACCAATATGGTTATTAATAGTTTCTGGATGAGTGAGGGCAACCCATCGCTGAGCTTTTTTGCCTTTTTCCCGCTGGGTATAGTTTTGACCTTGGTGGGGATTGTGATCATCGTACTACGGCGTAATAGTTTGCCGCATTGTGAATTAGACAATAGCCAAAACAACTATTTTGTCGATGTTAAACTACGTGATAACTCAGAGCTTTATGGCAAAACAGTAGAAGAGGCTAACCTAAGAAATCTTCACTCGTTTTATTTAGTTGAGTTGTTACGCGATGGTCATTCTATTTCTCCTGTTTCGCCGACAACCGTATTGCAGCCTTGTGATCGGCTTATCTTTTCAGGTGACGTTAAAAATATTGAAGAGTTGCAACAGTTACCCGGCGCGAAAATTTTTGCTGAACATACAGGCTTGATGAGTGAAAACCTAGTGGAAGTCGTAGTGGCTGAGCGCTCGTCATTGGTCGGTAATACCCTTAAAAATAGCGGATTTCGCGCTATGTTTGATGCAGCAGTAGTTGGCTTAAAGCGCAACGGTTTAAATATTCCGGGTAAACTAGGGGAGATCACCTTACGCGAAGGTGACAGCTTGCTGTTAGCCGCTGGCCCTGATTTTAAGCAACGTAAAAATTTGTCGAAGCACTTTTTTGTTATTTCTGACATGGTGGTCGATCAGCCATTATCGAAAAAACAAAATGCCGCTATTATTGGTGGGTTTGCAGCGGTACTGGCAACAAGCATTGCTGGGTTTACTTCTTTGCTTACCGGATTAGTGCTATTTATTGTTGCGTGTTTGTTTAGTCAAATTTTAAAATCCAATGAGCTGAAGCGGTTATTTCCATTTGATTTATGGTTAATTATTACCGCCGCGTTATCCTTAGCACAAGCTATTAGCTTAAGCGGCTTAAGTGATTTGCTCGCCACCCAAATTCACAGTGTTTTTAGTGGTCATTCGGCACTAGCTGCATTAATCGGTTTATTATTGGTCACTATATTATTTACCGAAGTGGTAACCAATACTGCGGCGGCAGCACTGATGTTTCCATTGGCAATTGGCCTAGCTAATAGTTTTAATGTTGATAGCTTGCCCTTTGTTATGGCGGTAGCTTTTGGTGCTAGCGCCTGTTTTTTAAGCCCGTATGGCTATCAAACTAACTTGTTGGTATTTAATACCGCGGGTTATAAATTTATTCATTTTATTAGATTTGGCTTGCCGATCACTTTGGTTTACATAGTGCTTTGTGCGGGCTTAATACCCTATTTTTACCCGTTTTAAATAAAGACGGGATAAGAGAGATGCATAATGAACGAAAATATTGTTTGGCATAACACATCCGTTAGCAAGCAGCAAAGAGCTGAGCAAAAGCAGCAAAAGCCTTGTATTTTGTGGTTTACTGGATTAAGCGGCTCAGGTAAATCGACTGTGGCTAATGCGGTCGAACAGAAATTGTTTGATGCAGGCTGTCATTCTTATTTACTTGATGGTGATAATATTCGCCACGGTATTAATAAAGGCTTAACCTTTAGTGATGAAGACAGAGTAGAAAATATTCGTCGTATTGGCGAAATCAGCAAATTGTTTGTTGATTCGGGCTTAATTGTATTAACGGCTTTTATCTCGCCTTTTCAAGCTGATCGCCAATTAGTTCGTGAATTAGTCGGTGATGCTGAGTTTTTGGAAGTGTTTATTGATACACCGATCGAGGTGTGTGAACAGCGCGACCCTAAAGGCCTGTACCAAAAAGCACGTAAAGGTGAAATAAAACATTTTACTGGCATAGATTCACCTTACGAAGCACCAGAAAATCCTGAAATTGTGGTTAAAACAGCTGAACTCAATATCGAACAATGCGCGGAGCATGTAGTTAGCTATTTAAAAGAACATGGCTACTTAAAGTAATCGGTATTCATATTGTCCAGATGTAGGGGGTGTTTTCCCCCACTGTCTGTATGTAGGGTGGGGTTTATCCCCACTAACATAGAGTCAATTTAATAAATCGCGTTCGCTGGTTTAAAGCTAGCCCTACCAATGCCAATCATACTTTCTCAAAAATTAAATCCCAAACGCCATGCCCCAATCGATGGCCGCGCTCTTCGAACTTCGTTAATGGCCGATAATCAGGTCTTGGCACGTAATCGCCTTCGGTTGCAGTATTTTTAAAGCCCTCAGCTTGTACCATAACTTCTAGCATGTGTTCTGCATAGTTTTGCCAATCGGTCGCCATATGAAATTTGCCACCCACAGCCAGTTTACTGCGTAATAGCTGGACAAACTGTGGTTGAACAATGCGGCGTTTATGGTGACGCTTTTTATGCCAAGGATCAGGGAAAAATAGCTGTACTCGAGCTAAGCTGTTGTCGGCGATCATATCCGCTAGTACTTCGACAGCGTCATGCTCAAACAAACGTAAATTAGTCACACCTTGCTCATCAGCTGTTTTTAAACACGCACCAACACCAGGTTTGTGTACTTCGATCCCGATATAGTTTTTATCAGGATTATTGGCCGCCATTTCAACTAAAGATGCACCCATGCCAAAACCAATTTCCAAAACTACTGGATTGTTATTAGCAAATAGATCGCTAAAGTCGAGTGCTTGCTTAGCGTAATTGACACCCATGGTTGGCCAAAAGTCATCAAGCGCTTGTTGTTGGCCTTTGGTTAGGCGGCCTTCACGTAATACGAAGCTTTTTACTTCGCGAATTTTTCGACCATCAGCGATGGCTTTTTGTAATCTGGCTTGAGAAGTTTCTGACATAGGTAATTCTGGCAATGGCTCAATATTAACAACAGCGCTATTATCTACAAATCGAAAAACCACACAAGTTTAAACTGGATTTTCCTTGTACTGACAGTATCCTAGGCGCAACTTTTTTACTAAAGATACGAGATAAGTGAAAAATAGTTTCTCTGAACGCGTTGTGTCCTGGCATGATAAACATGGCCGCAAAGACTTACCTTGGCAGCAGGATAAAACCCTGTACCGAGTTTGGGTTTCTGAAATCATGCTGCAGCAGACACAGGTCAGCACTGTCATTCCTTACTTTCAACGCTTTATGGCGCAATACCCCACGCTGCATGATCTAGCCAATGCTAATGAAGATGATGTGTTACAGTTATGGACTGGACTTGGGTATTACGCTCGAGCGCGAAATTTGTTAAAAGCTGCAAAGCAAATGGTCGAACAATATGGCCAGTTTCCTGAGCAATTTACTGAGGTGGTTGATTTACCCGGTATTGGCCGCTCGACCGCGGGCGCAGTGTTGTCGTTAACCTTAGATAAACCCATTGCCATTTTAGATGGCAATGTAAAGCGTGTGCTGGCTCGCCACTTTATGGTTGATGGCTGGCCAGGGCAAAAACCGGTAGCGGATAAGCTGTGGGCTTTGAGTGAAGAAGTAACACCTAAGCAGCAAACCAGTGTGTTTAATCAAGCTATGATGGATATTGGCGCAACTATATGTAAGCGCGGTAAACCGTTATGTGAGTTGTGCCCTGTGCAAGATACCTGCTTTGCTAAAGCCAATAATTTACAAACGGCTTACCCACAACCCAAGCCGAAAAAAAATATCCCTGAGCGACAAACGACTATGTTGATCATGCGCTGTGAACAACATATCTATTTGCAACGTCGTCCAACATCAGGAATTTGGGGCGGATTGTACTGTTTCCCTCAGTTTGATGACGCGTCAGCGTTAGACGAGTGGTTACAAACACAGCAATTACAGATTGCTGATAAAACCCAGTTAGCCGCATTTCGCCATACATTTAGTCATTTCCATTTAGATATAACCCCGATAGTCATCGATCTTACGTCGCGACCATTATTGGTTAACGATAGTGAAGATATATGGTTTAATTTACAACAACAACGCGAGTTTGGTGTTGCGGCACCAACCCAGAAATTATTATCCCAGCTATAGATAATTAAGGTATTTAGAACATGGCCAGAACCGTATTTTGTCAATTACTGCAAAAAGAAGCAGATGGTTTAGATTTTCAACTTTATCCTGGTGAATTAGGCAAGCGCATTTTTGACAATATTAGCAAAGAAGCTTGGGGACAGTGGCAAGCTAAACAAACTATGTTGATCAATGAAAAGAAACTAAACATGATGAATGTTGATGATCGTAAAGTGATTGAGCAAGCCATGGTTGAGTTTTTATTTGAAGGTAAAGATGTAGTGATTGAAGGTTATACACCACCGGCTAAATAACCTTATTTTAATGTAGGGCTGGCTTTATGCCGGCTAACCCAATCTATTAAATCGATGCTCGGTTTGTGGGGATAAATCTTTCTCTACAAGTTCGCTACAAGATGTGTTTTTTTGTAGGGCCGGTTTTATACCGGCTAACCCAATCTATTAAGTCGGCATTCGGCTTGTGGGGATAAACCTTTCTCTACAAGTTCGCTACAAGATATGCTTTTGTAGGGCCGGTTTTATACCGGCTAACCCAATCTATTTAATCGATACTCGGCTTGTGGGGATAAACCCCACCCTACAAGGTATGCTTTTTTGTGGGGATAAACCCCACCCTACAAGTTTTACATTTTCGTTTGATTGTATAATTTAACCTGCTCAAACTTGGTTTCGACATCTTTCACCAATACGCTTAAATCACCTTCACGTTCGTGCTTAATGGTATGTTCCAAAGTTTCAGATGCGGTAGCCAATGGTAAAGCACCAACCGTTTTCGACGCCGACTTCATTTGATGGGCAATACCTTGAATATTGGCTTTGTCCATAATAGTTAAACTATCTTTAATTCGGCCGATTAAATCAGCGCCATGGCTGATAAAGGTACTTAAATACTCTTTGTGTTTACTGCTATCATCACCTAAAAAGCTGGTCATGGTTTCAATGCAAACCGCATCATCAGCAAACTCAACACTATCTGATTTGGCTGGTGCTGTTGCCGCTATCGCTTTTTTGTCTATTGGTAGCCATTTATGCAGCAGTTTGTCTAAGGTGACGAGTTCAACCGGTTTGGTAATAAAATCGTTCATACCTAGCGAGAAGC